>NZ_JAEKDA010000022.1:0-106607 GCF_016405635.1 Pseudomonas sp. MF6755 | reverse complement strand
GGGGTCCGGGTGGCGAAAACGTAAGAAATACTCGTCGAATTGATTGTTTTTTGATCATTTGGCGAGTTTAAAAGTTGCGCTAGGTGGTATGCCGGGGAAATACATGGCTACTTCAGACCATCCTTAGTTGGTGCAGATATCATCCAACTTACCCTCACGTAACAGCGGAGTTTCGCAATGGTTGCTCGGTGGCAATGGCTATTGATTCGCACGACCAGACGTCTGTGGTTCAGAGCGGGACTGTTTTCCCTATTGGGCGTTGTCACGGCGTTGCTGGCTGTCGTTCTCAGAGACCACATTCCTATAGACCTGCCTGGCAAGATAGGCGCCGATGCCGTCGACAAGATTCTGGGCATCATCGCGTCCAGCATGCTGGCCGTGACGACGTTTTCTCTAAGTACCATGGTCACGGCCTATGGAGCAGCCAGCACGGGCACCACCCCGCGCGCCACAACACTGGTCATGGAGGACTCGACCACTCAGAACGCGCTGTCGACCTTTATTGGCTCCTTTCTGTTTAGCCTGGTCGGCATCATCGCTCTAAGCACGGGTGCGTATGGCGCTCAGGGCCGGGTTATCTTGTTCGCGGTCACACTCGCCGTGGTGGTACTGATCGTCTACACCTTGCTGCGATGGATCGACCATCTGTCCAGGCTTGGCCGGGTAGGTGAGACGATCGACCGAGTCGAGGCCGCCACCATCAGTGCGCTCACGGAACGCCGCCAACTGCCTTACCTAGGCGGATGCGCCTACCCGGAGCCTCCGGGTCAGGTGCTGCCACTGCTCCCGATCCGCAGTCGAGAGGTGGGCTACGTGCAGCACATCGACGTGCCTGCGCTGGACGCTTTCGCACAGAAACATGCTGCGCTTATTTATCTTGAGATACTGCCGGGCAGCTTCATAAACGAGGGCGAGCTGCTGGCACAGGTAATGAGAACGAGCACAGAACCGCTGGATGAACCTCACGTGAGGCAAATCCTGTCCGCTATCTCCCTTGGCGTTCGTAGAACCTTCGAGCATGACCCTCGCTTTGGTTTGTCCGTATTGTCGGAGATCGCATCAAGGGCGCTTTCGCCCGCCGTAAATGACCCGGGCACGGCAATCGATGTCATTGGCAGGGGAATTCGCGCGTTCAATGCACAGGCCAGGTCTGGGACGCTGGAAAAGCCTGAAGCACAGTGCAGTTGCGTGCATGTGCGCGGGCTTTCAATAGAGGATATGTTCGATGATTTCTTCTCACCGATTGCGCGTGACGGCTCAGCGCTCATTGAGGTGAACGTTCGTCTCGTCAAAGCGCTCGCAAGCCTGGCGCACGCCAGTCCGGTGTTATATGCCGCCGTGTGCGCACGTCACATCGGGGTCATCCTGGAACGGGCGGAGGCGGCGATGACGCTTGATAGTGACAAGGCGCGGTTGCGCGCGTGCATTGCCGCTGCGCTCCCGTGATATCCGCCCTCGGCCCTGGTGACCCGCGCTCATTTCCTGCACGGGATCACGCGCTTCACCAATGTTCCAATACTCATGCCCTGAACCAGGATGGAGAACACCACGACCATGTAGGTCAGCGATACGACCACGTCCCGGGCAGGACCCGGAGGAAGCGACAGCGCCAGCGCTACTGATATACCTCCCCTTAATCCGCCCCAGGTCATCACGCTCCAGGCGCCGGCAGGCAGCTTAAAGCGTCTGCCCAGCGCTGCGACGGGAGCACCAACCGTCAGCAGCCTGGCGAGCAATGTCAGCACGATAACGGCCAGACCTGTGACAGCAAGCGAGCTTGAGAAGTGAATCAGCACCACTTCCAGGCCAATGAGCACAAAAAGAACCGCATTGAGTATTTCGTCAATCAACTGCCAGAACATGTCAATGTTTCTCTCGGTTTCTTCCGACATTGCATAGGAGCGGCCTTGATTACCGACAATCAGGCCCATTACCACCATCGCCAGCGGACCTGAGACGTGCAGATGAGTCGCGAGGGCGTAGCCGCCAAGGACTGCGGCCAGGGTGATGAGCACCTCTTCCTGATAGCTGTCGATGCTTTTGAGCATTCGGTAGGTGATGTAGCCCAGCACTGCACCGACCAGTGCGCCGCCGCCGGCCTCCTCGACCAGCAGTTGTGAGGCGCCAAGTACCGAGGGCGCGTCACCACTGACAATCATCGCCAGGATGAGCGAAAACAGAACGACGCTGACGCCGTCGTTGAACAGCGATTCGCCCGAGATCACCAGCTCGACGCTTGCGGGTGCACCTGCTGACTTCAAAATGCCCATTACCGCGATGGGGTCCGTTGGAGAGATGAGCGCACCGAATACCAGGCAGTATGAAAGGGGCAGAGCCAGGTCAGTAAGGGAGAGCAGCGCCCACAGCGCAAAACCAATGAACAGTGTCGAAACCGTCGTTCCAACGACCGCCAGTGATGCAACTTGCCATCGGTAGGCACGCAGCTGTGATAAGTCTACGTGTAGTGCGCCAGCGAACAGCAGCAGCGATAACATGCCTTGCATCAACAGCTCTGAAAAGTCGATGGACTCCACCA
This sequence comes from Pseudomonas sp. MF6755, assembly GCF_016405635.1. Classification (NCBI taxonomy): domain Bacteria; kingdom Pseudomonadati; phylum Pseudomonadota; class Gammaproteobacteria; order Pseudomonadales; family Pseudomonadaceae; genus Pseudomonas; species Pseudomonas sp. MF6755. The sequence goes on along the minus strand of NZ_JAEKDA010000022.1, from coordinate 104,071 downwards.
GTGAGGTTTCGAATGTATGCAACGCTTCAAAGCCCAGTCCACTGAGCGCCATGTTCACGAGCGAAAGCGCCAGCGCAATGCTCATTACGCCAATGGCGGGCGGCAAACCCACATACCGTCTGTTGAGAAACGCTAGCACCGCGGTGATGCTGAGAAATACTGCGACCGTGTCCAGCATCGTTTACAAGCTCCATGTATGAAGAGGATAAGGGCGTTGCGGTGAAGTGCGACGCATCCGATATGAGGGGCAAGCTGCGCAGCAAAGGTTCAACGTTAACATGGGCAAATCACATCCCACGCTAGGTTAGGCATTTCAGTTCCCTTGAGTGTCAGACTTGTCGCTCGCAAAAAGATCTGATCCCTTGGCAATGATGTTATGCAGCTTCAGCATCTTTGATGAGGCAAAGCTCTAGCCTTGGTCCCGCTCGATATGAGGTTTCATGCAAGTTGAATTAGAAGAGATCAGCAACCATCTTTGCCGCTTCGCCCCCTTCGACGCCCTGCCAAGGGAAGTGATCGACACCATTGCGCGGCGGACTGAAGTCAGCTACTTCAAAGCCGGCAGCGAGATTCTTGAGGCCGGGGCGACCATTCAGGACCTGCACTACGTTCGCAGCGGTGCGGTTGAGATCTACCGCCGCAACGGCGAGTTGTATAACCGGCTGGTCGAGGGCGACATTTTCGGCCAGGCGGGGCTGCTGCGAAGTAACAAAGTGCGCTTTCCAGCGAGAGCGCTCGAAGACAGCCTCATCTATTTCATTCCGGCAGATGTATTCGCCGAACTGTGCGGGCATCACGATGCGTTCGCGGATTTTGTCGAGGCCGAGGGCCACTCCAGGCTCAAGTCGGCTGTGGAGGCCCAGGGGCGTGCCAGCGAATTGATTCAACTTCGATGTCGCGCGTTGCTGTCGAGATCACTGGTTTGGGTCGCCTCTGACGCCTGTGTGAGGGATGCTGCCAGAATCATGGCTGAGCAAAGCGTGGCGTGTGTGGTGGTGATGACGACGCCTGCCGAGCAGGAAACCCCAGAAATCTGCGGCATTGTGACTGACCGGGACCTGCGTACGCGGGTCGTGGCAGCCGGGCTCGACGGCGAGCAAACTTCCGTCAGCGACATCATGACAAAGGACCCTGTGTCGATCGATGCTGACGAGTCGGTTTTCGAGGCCATGCTGGTGATGCTGCGGCGTAACATTCACCACTTGCCTGTGCTGAGGGATGGCCGGCCGGCGGGGCTGATCAATCTGTCGGACATCATCCGCTACGAGTCTCATAGCAGCTTGTATCTGGTCAGCAGGATATCCAACCAGACCTCCGTACAAGGCCTGCAATCTCTGCTGACGGACCTGAGAGGTACCTACATTCGTATGGTCCGCGATGGCGCTACGGCTCACATGATCGGCAGCGCGATCTCTGGAATCGGCAGGGCATTTACCCAGCGCCTGCTTGAACTGGCCGAAAAGAAATACGGCCCGCCGCCAGTGCCTTACTGTTTTATGGTGCTGGGTTCGATGGCTCGAGACGAGCAACTGCTGGTGACGGATCAGGACAATGCGCTCGTCCTGGACGATAGCTACGACGCGACCCTGCACGACGCCTATTTTCGCAGCCTGGCGACCTTCGTCAGCGATGGGCTGGCCGCATGCGGCTACACCTATTGCAAGGGCGGCATCATGGCGACCAATGAGCAATGGCGCCAACCCCTCAGTGTGTGGCGAAATTACTTTCGGCAGTGGATGGAAAAACCGAGCCCCTCGGCCCTATTGCACAGTTGCATCTTTTTTGATTTAGACGGGGTTTACGGGAAGCTCGACCTTATTCACGAACTCAAGTTACTGTGCGCCGGCAAATCCTTGTCCAGCCCTGGATTTCTGAGCGCACTGGCAAGGATTGCGCTCAACCGTACCCCGCCTTTGGGTTTCTTTCGCACGTTTGTCGTCGAAACGGACGGCGAGCAAAAACGCATCATCAACCTCAAAGGTCGGGGAACAGCGCCGCTGACCGATCTTATCCGTATCCACGCACTGGCCTGCGGCAGCCTGGCGCAGAACTCCTTTGATCGCCTGGACGCTATTGCTGCTGCCGGCGTGATGCAACCCGATGCCGTGAAACACTTGAGGTATGCCCTTGAGTTCCTGTCCATGGTACGCATCCGGCATCAGGCAGATGCGTTGGAGCACGGCATGACGCCTGACAACTACATCGAGCCCGAGCGTTTCACTCACAGTGAACGGCACAATCTCAAAGAAGCGTTCCAAGTGCTTAGCAACGGTCAGAACTTCCTGCGCTTTCGGTATCCGCCCAAGGGACGATTGCCAAAATGACAATAGCCCACCCCAGCGCTGATGCCGTTCTGGACTGGCCGGCCAGGTTCGACGAGTTGTCACAGCAAGCGAGCCATCCCGCGCTGCAGCGCTTTTATCGGGCGGGTGTGGTGGCTGCACACACGCCTGTAGAAGACGTGCATTTTCTGGCACTGGACGTGGAAACCACAGGCCTTGATGCGCAATCACACAGCATTATCAGCATCGGTATGCTGCCGTTTACCCTCCGGCGTATTCAGTGCCAGCATGCGCACTACCAGGTCATACAGCCCGTTTCAGAACTGAGCGGAAAATCCGTCACGTTCCACCACATCACCCACGCAGAAGTTGCCAACGCGCCAACATTCGGGGCGGTCTACGAGACGCTTCTGAACGCGATGACCGGGAAGGTGATAGTCGTCCATTACCGCAACATCGAACGTGCATTCCTCAATCAGGCATTTCTGGAATATCTGGGCGAAGGGCTACAATTCCCGGTTATCGACACGATGCAACTTGAGGCCCGACTGCACAGACAGAAGCCCGGCTGGCTGGGGCGGCTGTTGCGCCGTCCTCAACTGTCCATCCGCCTGGCCGACAGCCGGGCCCGGTACAACCTGCCGATGTACCACGCCCACCATGCCCTCACCGATGCACTGGCGGCGGCCGAACTATTGCAGGCTCAGGTCGCGACGCACCACGGCCCCTCAACGCCTCTCGGATCGCTTTGGAGCTAAGCGGCGCAGCGGACGTCTTGATCGGTCAATGGTCAGTCCTGTCAGGACGGTTAGCAGTCTGCTCACGAGCCCCGGTCGCGTAACTGTCCAGCGTCTCCCTGGCCGGGACGCTTTCGATGAACACCGTGCGGGAAGGGTGGGCAAAGGTCACGCCCAATTCGGCAAAGGCGTCGACAATGGCCAGGTTAATGGCTTGTTGGACGTCCATGTACACGTTGTAGCTAGGGTCGAGCACGATGTAGACCGTTTCAAATTCCAGAGCACTGCTACCGAAGTTGCGGAAATGGCAGCGGTCAAAGCGTGCGAGTTTTTGCTGCCGGATAATGCCTTCGATACGTTGCGGGACCTCGCGAATCTGTTGAGCTGAACAGCCGTAGGTCAGCGCCAGCTCGAACACAATTCGGCGCTCCTGCAGACGCTTGTAGTTCTGAATCGTGCTCCCGATCATCTCGGCATTCGCCATGACAATCTGCTCACCTCCCAGGCTGCGGATGCGCGTGGTCTTCAGGCCGACATGCTCGACGGTTCCTGAGAGCGAGCCGACTACAATGAAATCACCCACCTCGAACGGCTTGTCGACTGCGATGGACAACGAGGCGAAGACGTCAGCCAGGATGTTCTGCACCGCCAGTGCAACCGCGATACCTCCCACACCCAGGCTGGCAACAAAGGCGGTGATGTTAACGCCGACGTTGGACAGCATCGCCAACACGACAACCACCCATAGGAAAACCTTGGCGCCCCACAAACTCAAGGTTGCCAGCGCGCTTCCCTGATAGGTATCTGCAGTGCTGTGCCTGCGAAAGTAGCGGGCAAGTGCCAGTGCCAGGGCTCGATTGACCCACAACCCGACTTGCAAAGCCGCGACCACGAACCAGAGGCTGCTGACACGCCCCAGCCAGCGCTCGGGTAAATCCAGAACCCCGACTCCGATGAGGATCGAGGCCAGCAACAGCAACGTATTACTGGTGCCCGACAACACCTCGACAGCGATGCGACTCAGGTGCGCGTTCGGCTGGGCCGACTGCTGCCTGAGTCGTCTCAGGAAGAAGCCGATTACCGTCCTTGCCAGCACAAAGCTGACGACGATCAACGACCCCGCAAAAATCCAGTTGGCTAATGAGATGCCCAGAAATGTGTAATTGACGAAAAAGCTGACTACGTCTTGAAACATGCGGTCCTCTGTCTGATGCACGAGCGCACCCTGGATGGGATGCGCTTGTGCGGTTGAGCGTGGGGGGAAGGGAAGGAATCAACGGCGTCGCTATCGAGGTTCGGACATGAGTCCTTTCACCAGAGAGATACAACCAATCATCAGCACGATGGCGAACGGCAACCCGGTTGACACCGCCATAGCCTGCAGCGCGACCAGACCGCCACCCAAGAGCAGTGCGATCGCGATGACGCCTTCGATCACGGCCCAAAAGACACGCTGAGGGACAGGCGCGTCGACCTTGCCGCCCGCAGTGATGGTGTCAATTACCAACGACCCGGAGTCCGACGAAGTGATGAAGAACACGATGACCAGCACGATGCCCAGAAACGACGTGATCTCTTTGAGTGGCAGGCCTTCGAGCATCGCAAAGAGCTTCAATTCCAGAACAGCGTCCTTGACGCCAACGAGCCCCTGCACGGTGGCCTGGTCGATGGCCGTACCACCGAAGGTGGTCATCCACAGCACCGATACCACTGAAGGGACGAGCAGTACCGAAATCAGAAACTCCCTGACCGTACGGCCGCGACTGACACGGGCGATGAACATGCCGACAAATGGCGACCAGCTGATCCACCAGGCCCAGTAAAACGCAGTCCAGCCTTGCGTGAACTCGGTGTCGGTGCGTCCGAAGGGATTGGACAACGCAGGCAGATACTCCACGTATGTCACCAGGTTTTTGAAGAAACCGGTGAAGATCGCCAGTGTGGGCCCGACCACGATGATGAACACCAACAGCAGCAAAGCCAGGCCCATGTTGATCTGTGAGAGCATTTTCACACCCTTGTCCAGACCGGAAAGCACTGACCAGAGCGCAACCAGCGTGATCCCTACGATCAACATGACCTTGCTGAGGTTCGTGGACTGAATGCCAAACAGGTATTCGAGGCCGGCGGCGGCTTGCTCTGCGCCAATCCCAAGGGAAGTTGCCAGGCCGAACAGGGTCGCGAAAACGGCGAGAATATCGACGATATGTCCCGGCCAACCCCACACGCGTTCCCCGAGCAGTGGGTAAAAAACCGATCTGATCGAGAGTGGCAAGCCCTTGTTATACGAGAACAAGGCCAGCGACAGCGCGACGATTGCGTAGATGGCCCATGGGTGCAGACCCCAGTGGAAAATCGTGGCGGCCATTGCCAGATCTGCCGATGCTTTGGCATCGCCTGCGGCTCCGCCCAATGGCGCCCAGTCCGTGCGGGCTCCGCTGGCATCAACCGTGACACCCCCCATAGACGCTGCGAAATGGGACATTGGCTCGGCAACCCCGTAGAACATCAGGCCGATACCCATGCCGGCAGCGAAGAGCATCGAAAACCAGCCGACATAGCTGTGATCCGGTTTGGCGTCTCTTCCCCCCAGTCTGACCTTGCCCAAAGGCGAAACGATGAGGACCAGGCACAGCACTACAAAGATATTGGCGATGCTCATAAAGAGCCACGCAAGATGCCCGGTCAACCAATTACGAATGGCACTGAATAGAGGCTCCACTTCGTTCTGCAATGCCAGCGTCAAGACGACGAAAAGCAGGATTGCAGTGGCAGAAATGATGAACACTTTGCCGTGGATATCGAGGGAGAAAGAGAACTCGCCCTTGATGTTGTCTTGCCCGATAACATAATCGGTATCAATAAGGTTGGCAGCTCCGCTAGGGGCTGGGATGCCGTCATCACTGGCGGAATGACCTTTAATGGTCGGATCATCCACAGGTTCTTTACCCATGAGGGGCTCCTTGTTCGAAAACGCTGATGCGTGATGGTCGTTTGTCACCTTGTAAAGTGGCATAACCGGAGGGGTGAACTTCCATCGTAACAAAAGGCAACTGCCGGTGCCTGGAACGCCTGACCATTACCTTCAGCCAATTCCTCTCTGAGAGAAACAGTGAGGTCACACTGTCAAAAACTACGCTCCGCATGTACCCAGATCGTAACTATTCAAAGCCTCAGTTAGGGTGAGGCCTGCCGGCCCATTGAGGGGTGGGGCTGCGAGTTATTTGTAGGTAAAGTTGTCACTCCCAAGCATGTTCAGAAAGAATAGATGCAGTGCGTCCCAAGCACGTTTCCACCACCCTCCCGCCGGGGCTTCTTCCAACGAGATAAGAGGCCTTGTGGTCAGTTTCTCTTCGCCGTCGTAAATGTCCAGACTGCCCACGATTGTACCCATCGCGAGAGGGGCGACGAGCGGATGGTCGATTTTGACGCGAACATCGACTTTACGACTCCGATCCTTTGGCAGGGTCAGGGATATATCATCCAGCGACCCTACTGGCAGCGTACGACTTATGCCTTTCCAGAGAATAGGCTCCGAGAGGACTTGACCGGCCTTCACATACGTTTGGGTGTCAAAGAAGCGAAAACCGTAGCTCAACAACTTCTCAGCGTCATTGGCGCGATTTTTCATAGAGGTGGAGCCAAACACCGCGGTGATCAATCGATGACCGTCACGCATGGCAGAGGTGACCATGCAGTAACCCGCTGCCTCCGTGTGGCCTGTCTTCAGACCGTCCACGGATTCGTCCCGCCACAGCAGCAAATTTCGATTGGGTTGGCGTATGCCATTCCAGGTGAAATGTTTCTGCTTATAGAGCGAATAGTAGGCCGACTCATCGTTGATGATCGCGCGTGCAAGCTTCGCCATGTCCAGCGCTGAAGAATAATGTTCTGGCGCAGGAAGACCGGTAGGGTTCATGAAGTGCGTGTCGCGGAGTCCTAGCCGATTCGCGGTGACGTTCATCAACCCGGCGAAGCTGTTTTGATCGCCGGCAATGTGCTCGGCGAGTGCGACGCTGGCATCATTGCCCGAGTCGATGACAATCCCGCGCAACAGGTCATGAATGGCAACCTTACTTTGCGGATCGAGGAACATTCGCGACCCCTCGGTGTGCCAAGCGTTTTCACTGATGGTGACTTCATCATCGGATCGCAATCGGCCGCCCTGTATCTCATTGGTCGCGACGTACACAGTCATCAACTTGGTCAGGCTGGCAGGGGGCAGGTGTTCATTTTCATCATGGCTAGTGAGCACGTCCCCAGTAGCAGCATCCATAAGCACCCAAGACTTTGCGTGCAGTTGCGGGGCCGAAGGCGTCATAGGGCCTGCTGGAACAGGAGCGGCAGACGCTGCCGGCAAATGAGTCAACACGAGAGTCAGGACGAAACGTAGGGTCAGGTATTTCACGTACGAAAAGCCTTGGTTAGACGCGAGGTGCGACAACCTAGACCAGCGAAAAAACAGCGACCAATTAAGCAGGGTTAAGAAAAATTTAAGAAGCGTCGTGCCGTCCATCGTGCACAGGACAGTCGAGCGCTACTCGCGTGCCACGACCATCGATGCCTGCCTCAATTCTTAGCCCAAACCCATGGAGGCGGGCAATCGCAGCCACCAGCGACAACCCCAGACCGTTACCGGGTTGCTGCCGGGTCTGGTCGCTGCGGTAAAGACGTCGGGTCACGCTGTTGAGTTCGTTGCAGGGGATGCCTGGCCCGTTGTCCTCCACCTCGATGCTCAGGCTGCGCTCCTTCCGCACGCAGCGGAGAAAGATGCTTCCTCCCGGTTGATTGAACTTGATTGCATTGTCCATCAGGTTCACCAGCGCCTCGAACAGCAGAGAGGTGTCGCCCTTCAGCGACGGATAGTCACCAAGTGTCTGCAGGATCAGTTGCTGAGATTTTTCATGAGCAAGCGGCTCATAAAACTCGTGAGCTTGCCTTAGCAGATGTTCAGGCTGGAATGCTTCAAAGCCCGAGCGCCGTCGGGTGTCCTCCAGTTCAGAAATTCTGAGCAGGCCTTGAAAGCGCGACATGATGGATTCGCTTTCCTCAAGTGCTAAGTTGAGCGTATCGACATGGGCCTCTTGCAGCGGCAGCTTTTGTAACTGATAAAGGCGGGCCCGTAACCTGGTCAGCGGAGTTCGCAGGTCATGTGCGATACCGTCACAAACACTTTTGACCTCCAGCATCAGTTGTTCGATGTGCTCGAGCATAGTGTTGACCGCGTTGGCCAGCATATCGAGCTCATCACGGCGGGCTGAAAGCGGCAGCCGCTCACGCAAGTTGCCCGAAACGATCCGCTCCGTGCTGCGTTGCAACCGTTCTACTCGCCTGATAGGGCGCCTTCGCAGCAGACGCCAGCCGATTAGCCCTGGAACCAGCGTCAGCGACAACCCCCAGAAAACCGCCTGACCGATGATGCCCGCCACGGCGGAGATCGAGCCTCCGTCTCTTGCAAGGATCAGGATCCTGCCATCAGCGCGATCAAGCCGCAGCGCGTAGCTACTACGCGTTTCCTCATTGGGTAACGCGATGCTTAAACCGCGCTCCAGATAATGGACTCGCCCATCGTCAGGAAGATTGGCGCGCAGCTTGAGCAAGTCTCCTGTCAAGTGCTCGCCATTAGCTTGGAACAACCCGTAAGCATCAATACCTGGGGTGGAATACACCTCACTCCCGGCAAGCTCGGCCACCAACGCTTCATCATCAACCTTTTGATAATAATGAGCGCGCTGCATGAGTGTTCGCTCGGCCACAGAGCCCAGATAGCGGGTAATTTGCCAGTACAATACGCCGGTGAAGACGGCGCCCCAGGCTACGAAAAACAGTGAATAAAGGCCGATCAAACGGCTCCCGCTGGACCGCCAGCGTTCAGTCCTTGTCGACGAGAACATAGCCTGACCCACGAATAGTCTGGATTACGGGCGCGCCGGGGCCTTCTATTTTTTTGCGCAAGCGAGTGAGGTGGACGTCGATGATGTTCGTGCCGGGGTCGAAGTGATAGCCCCAGACTTCTTGAAACAGCATAGTGCGCGTGACTAATTGCCCGGCGTGGCGCATCAGGTAGGTCAGGAGTTTGAATTCGGTGGGAAGCAGCCCGATTGCCTCACCTTCGAGAGTGACGGCCTGCGCAATAAGGTTCATCTCCAGGCCTCCGAAGCGTAGGCAATGTTCCGCCTCGTCGGGTGTTGAGTCACGTAGCAGCACCTCGAGGCGCGCAATCATTTCGATCATTGAGAATGGTTTGGTCAGATAGTCATCGCCACCCGAGCGCAGGCCCCGAACGCGTTCGTCCACGTCCGAAAGGGCGCTGATCATCAGCACTGGGGTCTTAATAGACAACTGACGTAGCGTGCTGACGATCGTCAATCCGTCAAAATCGGGCAGCATGCGATCCAGGGTAATAACGTCATGGCCTCCTGCGATGGCCAAAGCGAGACCGTCGCGTCCATTGTCCGCCCACTGACCCTGAAATCCATGGGCGTCAAGCTCGGTGAGGATGGCCTGTGCGGTGACTTCGTCGTCCTCGATGACTAACGCACGATTCATTCTGAACTCCAGACTTGTGGGCATACATTCTAACGGCAGGCGCAAGATGAGCCGGTACGTCTGTCCGTTAAAGTAAATTTTTCTTAACGCGGGTTAACACGGGGTAAGTCAGACGGTGCTTTAGCGTGGGGGTTTTCCAGACGAGGAATTGACTGCCATGCACCCGCGCTTCAGACCACTTTTGCTGATCTGCATTTTTTTGAGCTCCGGCCTGAGCCATGCAGCTGATAAGCCCGCAGATGGTCCAGTGACGCTGAGATTGCTATCCGCCAGCGGCTTCATCGGTGCGGCTGCCGCCATCGCTCGCGACTACGAAAAAGGCGGTGCAATCCATTTTGAGATCATCAAAGCGCCGACCGCTGGTGCGCCGCTGGCAGATGCTTTTCAGCAAAAACCCAGCCCTGAAGGTTTCGACCTAGTTGTGACGGACAGGGCTGCGATGGACAGACTAGTTGCGCAACGGCGTGTCGATCCAACCACCTTGGTCGAGCTTGGGCAGTCGTTCATCGCCATGGCGGTAAAGGATGGGGCTCCAAAGCCTAAGATCGACACTGTGAATGCTTTGCGCGATACGTTGATGAAGGCTGAGTCCGTCGGTTACGCAAACAGTCCAACCGGCATGTACCTTTCACATTGGCTGTTCCCGCATATGAAGCTTGACCAGAACTTTGTGTTGAAAAGCGAGGCTATTTCAGCCGAGCCTGTGGGCCACGCCGTCGCTCGCGGCGATGCCCAATTGGGTTTCCAACAGTTGAGTGAGCTCAAAGCTGTACCAGGCATTGATATTGTCGGATTGATACCCGACAGCGTGCAGCAGATGGTCTTGTATTCCGGTGCGGTGATGAATGACAGCAGCCATCCTAAGGAAGCCCAAGCATTGCTCCAGTACATGAAGTCGTCAGAAGGACGCGCAGCTATGCAGATGAGTGGCCTGAAGCCGTTGTAGAGCTTGGGAAGGGACAGCGGTCGGCGACAGGTCGATGAACAGCGCAGCTAAGCGGCGTATTAGGGTAGAAGATAGAGAGTGATTCATACTCTCACCGGCGTTGTCAGATTATTCCCTCTGTATCTGGAAATGAAAGCTCCCAACTCGCTCGAGCAGTACGAACTGCGGTACTGCTCGGCTGCGAATAACGGGGTTTACGTTAAATGGCGATTTTATCCGGCGGGTAACTTCGCTGGACTGCTCTAGCTATCAATCCAGCAGTGTAACCTTCAATTGAGGGTATCGTTCCGAGCGTATAAAAGCAGCCGATGCGCATGTATCGTCGGTTACTCAAAGCTCATGCGGAAGGGAGCGGGATATGGACAGCGAGCAAAGGGTTGAACAATGGAATGCACGTTGGATGATCGTAGCCGGGCGAGCGGTGTGCACTGGATGTCTTGAAAGCCAGGCCCTGGAAGACAGCGAGAGCCCGTTTGCTCACGCCCACGCGTGCAAGACTAACGATGAGAAATCTAATCATCCGTGGATTGCGCTACACGACATCCTAGACTACGCCAGAGGATAAGTAGGCAACTCAACCTTACCACGTCACGTCGCTGAGGCCCGCCGAGCAGTCTCGTGGGTCAGCTATCGACCCAAAGCGGCCTGTCTATGCGCTAAGTGGGGATCGGATCGTTCTCTTCGTAGTGCCGAATTGTAGGCTGTTGCGCGGTGGCTAAGTTTTACCGTGCCACCGAACGTTTCTCCTGCATATACTGACCGAGGCGTGAGTCCGGGGTCCTCAAACAGCCCATATGCACTCAGGTGAGCATGCCGCACCTTTGCGTCAACCCCGGATGCTCTGGCGTCCATTTGGTTTTCACTTGCCCCAGCCTCTTGCTGTGTCTCCAGCGCTTAACAGCCTTCAATCTCCATCGCTTATCGCTTATCGCTTATCGCTTATCGCGCCGTGCGCCGCGTTTTGCTGCCCCCGATTGGGACACTGTCGGAGCGGCCATATGACAGGGAGCATGCTGGCACTGCCCGTGCGTGTGAAGCCGCGCTCGCCGGGCTGCGTGCAAGAGCAGCAGGCGCGCAAGGAAGGCGGCGTGACCGACGAGCAGTCTACCCAGTTGGTGTATGACGTTCGAAACCAGCGGTCGTGCAATGCAAACCTGAGTCGCGTGCCGTATCATGTCAAGATGCCGATACCGCCGAAGCCTGCAGAGAACGTCATGGAATCGAAGACAGCTGAAAAACCTTGGACGCTATGCTTTTTTAACAATAAAGGCGGAGTAGGCAAGACCACGTTAGCATGCAATGTAGCTTCATATTTAGCTCGAACCGAAAACCTCAGAGTTTTGCTGGTCGATGCGGACCCTCAATGCAATGCATCTCAGCTGATCTTAGGTTCCACCGTCGCGGCAGAGATCTATAGCGGGGGATACCTTAACGTCAATGGGCAGCAGATTCCCGTCGATACACTGAAGGATGTGCTATCGCCACTCAACGCTGGTGAGCCAGCGCCTCGTAAAGATTTCAACGTTGTTTCCCATGAGCACAACAGGTTCGGGATTGATTTGTTGCCAGGCCATCCCAAGATTGCTTTGCTTGAGGATAAGCTCAGTACCAATTGGACCTCATTCGTTGGTGGTGATCTGGGCGGCGCTAGGGTCACAAACTGGAACACAGATTTTCTCGGTGCTTTCGACGGAAAGTATGACTTGGTGGTATTCGACATTGGCCCAAGTCTTGGGGCTCTGAATCGAGCGGTCCTTGTTGGTGTTGACTATTTTCTAGCTCCGATGGGATGTGACATCTTCAGTTTGATTGGGATCGAAAACATAGCGGCTTGGTTGCAAGATTGGCACACGTTGTACTTTCAAGGCTTAGAGCTATGCAAACGAAATTTTGCAGACCAAATCTCGAGCTATCCCATCAAGACTGATAAAAGCCAGATGTGTCGTTTTGTTGGCTATACAGTACAGCAATACATCACTAAGACAATCAGGGATGAGCGCCGTGCGACAGCAGCATATGATGAAATTTTAAATTCGATCCCTAAAAATATCAATTCAAGCTTAGGCGACATGATGGCACCAGGTTTGGATGAAGACATGCTCAAGCTTGGCGACGTGCCTCACATGTTCAGCCTAGTTCCCCTGGCGCAAAGTGCTGCCTCCCCGATAGATTTATTAACGTCGAAAGATGGCCTTTCAGGTGGACAGTACAACCAGCAAGGGGCCTACATAAAATTCATTGCCGCCCTATCCGGCTCTCTGATTCGGAACTTGAAGACTGTAAAGGGAGCCGCATAGGTATGATCAATTGGCCAAAAGACCTGATTAACGATATCGCTCGTCGCCGATGCGTATTGTTTTTAGGTGCGGGTGTCTCGAAAAATTCGTGTAACGATAAAGGCGAGCGTCCGATGGACTGGACCGAATTTCTTGCTCATCTGGCAGGTTTGATAACAGACGCGCCAGCTGCCGCGGCAGTGAGAGAATGCATTGCTGCTGGAGACTTACTTACAGCATGTGAAATTGCAAGGAAATCACTAAGACCCGCTAACTTCAACTCTGAGTTACTTCATTGCTTTTCAGAAAAACGATTTCACCCCGGTGAAATCCACAGCGATCTAGTCGGAATTGACTCAAGGGTTGTGCTTACCACCAATGTCGATAAGCTCTACGACACTATCGCTAATACTATTTTGCACGGCGATGTGATTGTTAAGGCCCACTCAGATGTCGACGTGGCGGATGTAATCAGAAGGCAAAATCGTTGCATTATCAAGGTACACGGTACTATCGACACACCAGGCAGTACGATTTTTACTCGAATAGACTACGCAGATGCACGAACAAAACACTCACATTTTTACTCTGTGCTAGAAGCACTTTTCATGACCCACACCTTCCTTTTTCTCGGAGCGTCCATGCGGGACCCCGATATGGCGTTGCTTCTAGAAGACTATTCGCTACGCTACAAGGGATCGCGCCCGCATTATGTCGTCATGCCCGAGGGCAGTATGTCTTCGCAGGTGTTAGAGGTCATGGAACACTCTATGAACTTCCAGACAATTTCTTACGATTCCACCGATAACCACGCACAGCTCGGTCTCGGCATTAAAGAACTGAGAACCCAAGTCGAGGAGGCAAGAATGGGCCTTCTTGAGACGATGGACTGGTAGGCCGATGAATATTCATACCCTGATAGGAGGGCTGGAGTTCACGGATGCTCCCGATCACTGGGCTGCACCATCGGACGCCACATACTCGTCTCTCCATCAGCTGTCACCATACATCGGGAAGCTGAAGCCAAACATCGCTCGGGAACTAATTTCCAGCTACACGCAGCCTGGACAATTAATAGTAGACCCGTTCTGCGGATCTGGTACCGTGCCACTTGAAGCTTTCCTTGCCGGGAGGCATGTGATCGCGAGTGACGCAAACCCTTATGCTTTTGTGCTCACTAAGGCCAAGCTAGGCCCCCCTGCGTCTCTAGCTACTGCACTGAGCCAGCTAGAAAAGGTATACGCGAAATCCATTCACCGATCTGAGGACAGCTTCGATAACGCTCCAGATTGGGTCCGTTCTTTTTTTCACCCGCAAAGCTTCATGGAGCTTTTGAAGTTTGCTGACGAATGCATCGCTGGCCGACATTGGTTTTTGTTAGGCTGTCTGCTTGGTATCCTTCACCATCAGCGGCCCGGATTTCTGTCTTACCCCAGTAGTCACCTAGTGCCATACCTGCGAGACAAAAAATACCCTAAATCAGAGTTTCCGGAAATGTATGAATACCGGGCTTTGATGCCCCGTATGCGCGCGAAGATTACACGCGCGTTCAAGAATACTAGCTCGACATCTACTGAGTCACAGCGCGTCAAGAAATCTAGCATTGAAGGTCTGGTATTGCCCAACAACGTCGACGCGATAATAACAAGCCCTCCGTATATGAATGCGCTTGATTACCGGCGCGACAACCGTCTGAGGCTTTGGATTCTTGATCGCAACACGCAAAATTATTCAACTGAGCCCACGGATAAATCTAAAGGCTTAGAGGCTATGGTCTCTTCATTAGTGATGCACTCACTGAAGTCACTTAAGCTCGGCGGAATTGTAGTACTCATCATCGGAGAGACGGTAATCAGAAAGCGGACCAAAACCCACCCATCGCGTTCGTACATTGATGCACTTTTGTCCACCGGGAAGTTTGAACTTACAAATGCAATCCGAGATAATATCCCGGACATCAGAAGATCTCGAAAAACCGGCGCGGCCACAAAAGCAGAACACATACTTGTTTTTAAACGGATCGCCGGTACCGATCAATAGGCTCTATGACCTTTCAGGAGCGTGCATTGGTTCCCCGATATCAGACGGGCCTATCCAATTTGCGGGATCAATGTTAGCCAAGCCGCGAATTCTTGTGCCGCCTTGCTTTTTAATACTTCACTTTGTAGGTCGGTGAATCCTCCGGCCTGTTCTCTCGTCTATCGTAGATCTTGGTTGTGCTGATATTGGCATGACCCAGCCAGGCCTGAACCTTGGCGATGTCGGCCTCATGCTCCAGGGCGTTGGTTGCTGCGGTGGCTCGGAGACCATGGACGCCCAGGCCGTCGACCTCAATCCCCGCCTTCCTCGCGTAGGCCGACACCACCGTATAGATGCCATTGGCTGTGATGCCGGCACCGGTCAGCTTGCCGCGCAATGGTATGAATAGCGGCACCTTCCTGTCCGCCCAATGATGCCCTGAGCTTTCTAGGTACTGGTGAATACGCCCGGCCGCCACGGGGTGCAACGGCAGGTAACGCACCTTGCCGCCTTTGCCGTGTACCTTCAAATGCTGAATACCACGGCGCTCCTGAATGTCGCTCACCTGCAGCAGCGCCGCTTCTTCACGGCGCAGGCCGTGATAGAGAAGAACAGCCAATATCGCCCGGTCGCGCTGCCCTTTAAGAGTTGCTTCATCCGGCGCCTCGAGCAGCGCTTTCGCCTGGTGATCGCCCAGTGCCGGCGTCTTGCCTTCGTTGCTTTCAATCTTCGGTCGCTTTACCCCGTGCACGGGATTGCCGCCGGCGATCGCGTTGCTCTCCAGGAGGTGATCAAAAAGGCTGGCCAGTGCTGCCAATTTGCGCCGGATCGTCGCTCCGGCCAAACCGCGATGCTCGAGCTGGGCACGCCAAGCCAACACATGGGATCGAGTCACCACGCGGAACTCATCCGCTGAAGCCAATCCGACAAAACCACAGAAGTCCTCCAGGTCATTTTGGTAGGCGCGTCGTGTGCGAGGGTTGTCGAGGTTGGCAAACCACTCGACCGCGGCCGGAACTTGGGCCAGCGTCTGAAATTCGACTGACGTGAGCCTACGCTGGTCATTCTGATGGGATTTCGTTAGTTCCTGCATTTCATTCTCATAAATGGCTCGGCAGCGATCATTGGTCGTGTCCTCAGTCACAAAAGCAACGTCATATGCCGTCATTGCCCCTGAAACCGACAGACGGCAATAATTGGTGATAACGCATTTCTTACACTGATTAAGCAGCGACCGAAGCATGGTGCGTTGAATCAACCCTGTCCAAAAACCATATGGCATGACGTCGGGTACTGATGCATACGCTTGAGCAGTCCAAAATCTCAAGCGCCGATTACTCCATTTTTCTATCTCATTGAGGCAAGGTAAGCTGCAAATCACTCAGTTTATAGGATGGCCGCACATGAAATTCATAAGCCTTACTACCGCTGGACGGCGCACTGTCGCAGCCATGGCGCTGGCGGTCGCGTCAGTGACGCAAGCCGCTCCTGCGCACGTAATCGACGTGTACCGGGACCCCAATTGCGGATGCTGCTCCAAGTGGATTGCTTACCTGCGGGACAATGGCTTCACGGTCAATGACCATCTCGCAGAAGACATGAGCCCGGTGAAGGACAAACTGGGTGTGCCTGATAAATTAATGTCGTGTCATACCGGCGTAATAAATGGCAAGTTCATCGAGGGCCATGTACCGGTGCAACAAATCGCTGAGCTTCAACGCCGGACCGACCTGATCGGCGTGGCCGCACCCGGCATGCCAATGGGCTCACCCGGCATGGAAACTGGCCACAAAAGCGCTTATCAAATCATTGGCCTGAAGAAAACCGGCGAGCAGGAGGTGGTGGCTGACTACCCATCGCAATGACTCTTCTCCACACCCACTGGGCTTGTGCCGACTTTTCGGGACGACAGCGACGGCTGGCTAATGGGAGGGTGAGCGGTCGATAGGCGAAAACTTATTGGTCTGGTAAATGCTTTGCAGCAAGTGATCTCCCTTGAGCTAACAAGCTAATGATAGGTAGCCTTTTCCTTACCTTACAGAAATGTAATAAAACTTGAGAAACTCGTAATGCCTGGATCAGTCGGACTTACTGTGCCTTGAGAAGAAGGCATTGAGTTCAACGTCTAAATCGACCGACAACCCCGGAGATTACTTCATGAACAGTGGTTATGATGATTGCATTTTAGAGTGCCTACGCTGTGCAATGGCTTGTGAAAGCTGTGCTTCAGCCTGCTTGCAAGAGCAGGATGTTCAAATGATGGCGAACTGCATAAAGCTGGACAGGGATTGCGCAGATATGTGCAGGCTCGCGGCGACTTTGATGGCACGCCAAAGTCCTTTGGCCAAAGAGTTCTGCGCCCTGTGCGCAAAGGCCTGTAAAGCCTGCGCAGACGAGTGCGGCAATCACGAGGCCAATCACTGCCAGCATTGCGCTCAGGCTTGCCATGCCTGCGCTCAGGCCTGTGAGGCGATGGCGGCCTAAGCCAGCGTTTGGCTAGGAGGCCCGAGCATAGCCGCCGTGCGAGGCTGTACGATCTTAGCCCTAGCGCACAAACGTTAGGATAAAGGCTGTTCGGCGGCTAGTTGACGTACACGAGATAGTGCCCCCATGTGCTTGCATCAAGGACCGGGCAATCGCCAGCCCCAACCCCGAATTCCCGGCGCCTTCTCGCCGCGCAGGGTCCACCTGGTAGAACCGGTCAAAGATGCGGTCCAGGTGCTGCGGGGCTATTTCGGGACCAGGGTTTTCCACCCAAAGCTCTACCCGCCCTCCGTGGTCGTGGATGCTGACCTTGATAGTCTCCCCTGACGGCGTGTAGCGCAGGGCATTGGACAGCAGGTTTGACACGATACGGTCGACCATCACGCTGTCCGCGAAGATAGAAGCGTTGCCTGATGCTTGCAGCTGAATCCCCTTGTCCTCAGCCAGAAACTCGTAATAGCCGAACAGCTTGCTGATGACCGTTCTCAGGTCCAGTTCAACAGGCTCGGGCACAACTAGTCCGTTATCGGACTTGGCTAGGAACAGCATGCCGTCGATGGTTCCCGAAAGACGGTTGAGCTCTTCCAGGTTGGAGCTCAGATTCTCTTCATACACCTCGGGAGAACGCTTTTTAGCAAGGATCACCTCGGTGTGGGTCCGCAGGTTGCTGATCGGGGTACGAAGCTCATGCGCAATGTCAGCGGAAAAATTCGATAGGCGCACGAAGGAATCGTCCAGGCGACCAAGCATGGAATTGAACGCGGTGATCAGCTCACGCAACTCGTCCGGTACTGGCTCCAAGGGGATGCGTTCCTTCAGCGAGCCAGCGGACATTGAGGCGGCGGTCTGGATCACCTTGGCCACCGGCCTTAGTCCACTCTTGGCAACCAGCCACCCTAGGGCCGCGCTCAACACGGTACTGGCCACCAGAACGCTCCAAAACCAGCGTTCAAGCATGGCAAAGAAGTGCATATGCGTGGTCACGTCCAGGACAAGCCAGGCGGTCAACGGTGGGCTGGCAGTGGGCAGCGATACTGAGGCGGTCAGAGCCCTGAACATGCGGCCTTCGTTTTCCCACTCCCAGACACCATCGCGCTGGGTGGCCTGCGTGAGCGATGGCGCTGCTGATTGAGGAGGTTCTGCAAAAAAAGGTTTCCCATCGATCTTCAGAAATACAGCGCTGAGGTCAGGATGGGCTCCCAAGAGGGTGTGCCAGCGCGCCTTAACCAGTTCCGGGTTCGCGTCTGATTCCTTGGCGATCTGGTTAATCGCTTCCAGCTTTTCTCCCAGCGTCTGCGCATCCAGGGCGCGGAAGTGGTGACGGCTCAGTTCGTTGAAGGCGACCCCCACGATAATAAGGACGACGGCGACCGCGACCACAAACAGAAGGCTCAAGCGCAAGGTGAGTGAGCCAGGCTTCATCCTTCGTCCTGCGCGTCTAGCATGTAACCCATTCCCCGGCAGGTATGCAGCAGTTTCGCCTCGAAGTCATCGTCAATCTTGGCCCTCAACCGCCGTATGGCCACCTCGATGACATTTGTGTCGCTGTCAAAATTCATGTCCCAGACCTGGGAGGCTATCAGCGATTTGGACAGCACCTCACCTTGCCGGCGCATCAGTAACTCCAGCAGTGCGAACTCTTTGGCCGTAAGGTCGATTCGCTTGCCGCCCCGAGTCGCCCGACGCTTGAGCAAATCCACCTGAAGGTCTCCGATTTGCAGGCTCGTTTGAACCGGCAGGCTGCTGCTGCCGCGCCGTAACAACGTTCGCACCCGTGCCAGCAGTTCTGAAAAGGCAAACGGCTTGACCAGATAATCATCGGCGCCCAGCTCCAGGCCCTTGACCCGGTCGTCTACCCCGTCGCGTGCGGTCAGAAACAGCACCGGTACGGACTGGCCAGCGGTGCGAAGGCGTCTGATGACTTCCCAGCCATCTAGGCCCGGCATCATCACGTCAAGAATCAACAGGTCATAGGCTTCATTGAGCGCTTGGTCAACGGCATCCGTGCCGGTGACCACGCGGTCCACATTGAAGCCGGCCTCCCGCAAGCCTTGCTGCAAATAGATCCCGGTTTTCGGTTCGTCTTCGGCGACCAGCAGTTTCATATTCAACCCTCCACGGCACCGGGCCAGTGTGACGGCAAAACAGGGCCAGGCACACTCACATCCCCGCTTCCATCTCAGGGGACAGCGTGCCAAGCCAGGCAATCAAGCCCAGCACCAGGACGGCGGCGCCCAGCTCCAGGGCCATGCTGTAGCGGATCGAGCGGGCCGCTCGCGTGTACTCGCCCCGGTGGACCGCCCGTTCAAACGCCGGGCTCAGGATAAAGCGGTTAGCCGAGGCCAATCCGACCATCAGGCCAAACAGTGCCAACTTGCCCAGCAGCAACACCCCGTAGGTGCTTTTCACCACGCCACTGACCTGGGGGCCAACGATGAACAGATAGTTCACCACGCCCGTGAGGACGATCAGCGCCACGATCACCGCGCCGGCCCGTTCGAAACCGCTGAGCGTGCGCGACAGCACCTGGACTGACTGTAGGGTTTCGACCTTGTTGGGCCGCAGCATCAGTGCAAAAGCCACCAGCGCGCCGAACCAGCCGCCCGAGGACCACAGATGAAGGATGTCCGCGCTGAAGTGCCAAAAGCGCCGGGAGCCTTCGTCCATGGCCCCGTGACCTGTCCACGCCAAAGTAGCCAGGGCCACGCTCCCCAGCAGCGAAACCATCAGCAGGCTTGCCATAGGCGCCCGGAGGTTGAAGGCGATGGCCACAGCAGCCCCCACCAGTGCGGCCATGCGGATGAGCCAGGCAGTGCCAAGCTCCGTCTGCGTCACCATCATCTCGACGTGAGGCACAGCCTCTAGCCATTCAGAAGCACCGCTCATGGCTTTGGCCATGAGCACAATGGAGACAACCGACAACAGTAGGCCGATCAAAGCGGTCGCGCTCAGCAGGGGCCTGAAAGGCAATACGGCGCCCGAGCGGCGTTCTGCGCCGCGTAGGCTGTAAAGGCCAAAGAGGGCCAGCCCGAACAGCATCATCAAATCGGTATACAGCGCGAAACGAACTGCGATGCTGAGCGGATCTTCCATGTTTACTTGACCTTAAACGTCACGCTACCGGTAATCGGGTGGGTATCGGAAGACACTGCCCGCCAATCGACCTTGTAGGTGCCCGCCGTCAGAGGTGCGGCCGGGGTGATAACCATGGTTTTGGGGTCACCGCCGCCTGACACCGCTGTTTTGACTGCCATCGGTGAGTGTTCCATGCCTGGCATCGCCGTCATTACCAGCTTCGCGCCGGAAAATTGGGTAACCAGGTTTTCGGAGAAATGCAGCTCGATCTTACCAGGGGCCGCGCCTTCACTGCCTTCAGCCGGAGTCGAAGACACCAGCTTGGGGTGGGCTTGGGCCAATGCGCTGACCAGCATCCCAGCGGCAAAGAGCGTGACGAAACGTGTGCGGTTCAACAACATGCGAACTCCTTACAGCCCAAAAAGGCCGTTCGTGGGGGATCAGATTTTCAGACTAGAACGGCTCAGAACCACATGCGCACACCCAGGACTAAGCGGGCCTCGCTGCGGTCCTCGCCTTCCTCGCGGGCAAAGTCGGCTGTATTGCCGTAGGAGCGGTTCCAGGTGACACCAATGTACGGGGCAAACTCCCGATAGATTTCGTAACGCAAACGCACCCCCACTTCGGTTTCAGACAGGCCAGAGCCGATACCGCGCTGAGGATCGCTCTGACCGTAGAAATTAACCTCCGCCGTGGGCTGCAAAATCAGCCGGTTAGTCAGCAAAATGTCGTAGTCGCCTTCCAGCCTTAACCCAGTTTGGCCGCCTTCACCCAGAAACGCAGTCGCTTCGGCTTCGAAGTTGTACAAGGCCAAGCCCTGAAGGCCAAATGCAGCCCAGGTTTGCGGCGAGCCTGGTTTGAAGTCTTGCCGGACGCCGCCGACCAGATCCCACCAAGGACTGATCGCATGGCCCCACAGCGCTTGGAGCTCGGCCGATTCGGTCTTGCCGTTGGTACGTTCGCCCTCGGAGCGAATCCAGAGCCGGTCGATGTCACCACCCACCCAGCCGTTAACGTCCCAATTAAGAACGCTGCCGTTGTCGGCGTCCTGCCATTCGAGTTGATCGAACAGCAGGAAGTAATTAGCCGCTTCGTCATGGACAGTGTGGCCTTTGGCACTTTGGTAGACCGCTGCCCGATTGGCATCGGTGACAGGCGCAATAGGCGTGCGGCTTTGGGTAGGTGCCGCAGGTTTGCTGGGGGCCATGGTCGTCATGTCCGAGTCCATGCCCTGCATCTGGCTATGGTCCATACCCTGCATTTTGGAATGATCCATGCCCTGCATCTGGCTGTGGTCCATACCCTGCATTTTGGAGTGATCCATGCCTTGCATCTGAGAATGGTCCATGCCCGGCATAGCGGCCTCTGCCGCAAACACGCCCACTGGGAGCATTCCCAGGCCGGTGACCGCGAGCAGTGAACAAACGTGGAGTCGATTCAAAACAGTCATTGGCTTCACTCCTCTACCCGAACTTCGCGGAACATACCCATCTCCATGTGGTAGAGCAGGTGACAGTGATAGGCCCAGCGCCCCAGAGCATCGGCGGTGACACGGTAGCTGCGCTTGGAGCCTGGCGGCATATCGATGGTGTGCTTGCGCACCCTGAAGTTTCCGTCCTCGTCCTCCAGGTCGCTCCACATCCCATGCAGATGGATCGGGTGAGTCATCATCGTGTCGTTCACCAGCACGATTCTCACCCGCTCGCCATATTTGAGTACCAGAGGTTGAGCGTCCGCGAATTTGATGCCATCAAACGACCAGGCAAATTTTTCCATGTGCCCCGTCAGGTGCAGCTCAATGGTCCGGCTCGGCTCACGCCCGTCAGGGTCTTCGAAAGTGCTTTTAAGGTCGGCATAGGTGAGCACCTTGCGCCCGTTATTACGCAGGCCCAGGCCAGGATCGTTCAGCTTGGCGGTGGGGCTCATGGCCTGCATGTCCACCAGCGGGTTGTTTTTCTCGCTGGCAGGGTGGCTCTGCATCACCATGCCGCCCATCGAACCATGGTCCATGCCCGACATAGCGCCGTGGTCCATACCCTGCATGGTCGACATTTTGCTGTGGTCCATGGCGGCCATAGAATTGCCCCCCATGCTGCTCATGGTCTGCATGCCGTCGTCGGCACCCGAATCCATGCTGCCCATGCTGCCCATGCTGCCATGGTCCATACCACCCATACCCATATCGTCCATCGTGACCAGCGGACGAGGATCAAGGGGGGGGACGTGGGCTACCAAGCCTTCCCGCACGGCCAGGGTGCCGCGGGCGTAGCCCGTGCGATCCATGGATTGAGCAAAGACCGTGTACGCCTCGGCAGTGGGCTCAACGATCACATCGAAGGTTTCTGCCACGGCGATGCGTAATTCATCAACCTCAACCGGGTTCACATACTGGCCATCCGACGCTACCACGGTCATTTTCAGGCCTGGAATACGGATGTCGAAGTACGTCATAGCCGAGCCGTTGATGAACCGAAGGCGCAGCTTTTCGCCAGGACGGAACAAGCCGGTCCAGTTCATATTGGGGGCCTGACCATTGAGCAGGTACGTGTAGGTGGCCCCGCTCACGTCCGCAAGGTCCGTGGGGTTCATCTTCATCTCGGCCCACATCTTGCGATCCGCGACGGTTGCGGCCCAGCCCTTATCAGCCACATCGTTGACGAAGTCACCGACTGTGCGCTTGTGGAAGTTGTAGTAATCGGACTGCTTTTTGAGGGTACGCATCAGCGAGACGGGATCTTCATCCGTCCAGTCGGTCAGCATCACCACATGTTCACGGTCGTACTTGAAAGGCTCGGGCTCTTTCGCCTCGATGACGAGCGGGCCATACACCCCCGCCTGCTCCTGAAACCCGGAATGGCTGTGGTACCAGTACGTCCCATTCTGTTGGACCTTGAACTGGTAGACGTACACGCCACCCGGCTCGATGCCCGCGAAGCTCAGTCCTGGAACGCCGTCCATGTCCGGCGGTAGGATAATGCCGTGCCAGTGTATGGAGGTTGCAGCGTCGAGTCGGTTGCGTACCCGGAGCGTGACCGTGTCACCCTCTTTCCAGCGCAGCAAGGGACCCGGCAGCCCGCCGTTGATCGCCATCGCAGTGCGACGTTTGCCGGTGATGTTTACCGGCATCTCGCCAATAGACAGGTCGTACTCCGTACCGCTCAACACGCTGAGCGTCGGCGAGCCGGACGCCGCCCAACTGGGCGAACGCCACAAGCCTAGCCCACCTAGCACGCCGGCAGCCGCGAGGCCTTTGACGAAAGTACGTCGAGAAGTTCTTGATTCCATACGC
This sequence comes from Pseudomonas sp. MF6755, assembly GCF_016405635.1. Lineage (NCBI taxonomy): Bacteria > Pseudomonadati > Pseudomonadota > Gammaproteobacteria > Pseudomonadales > Pseudomonadaceae > Pseudomonas > Pseudomonas sp. MF6755. The sequence goes on along the minus strand of NZ_JAEKDA010000022.1, from coordinate 80,414 downwards.
GCGGGTCCAGGTAGGCAAGGACGGCAACTAAGCCGTGTGCTGGGTTTAAGGAACTGGAGTGGACGATGTCACAGCATCGTAAGCGGCGCGATTACATTTTTGTAAGCTTGAAACCCGGGCTGGTTAGCAACATGCCTCAGAGCTTTCAGCTTTTTTAGTATCTGCAGAAGCCAGTTGCGCCTCAGCTTTTTTGTTTAGGGTTGTTTGTTGCGCATCCATCATTCGAGCGAACACACGGTCGCCACCACCTTCAGCAAAGGCGACCGAGGAAATACTGAATGCGAGGGTAAGGAGTACGGCTTTGGAAAGGTTCATAACGAGTTACCTTGTATTGGGAAGGCGGCACATGCCGCTGGGCCCAAGGTAACGAGTAGAGGCTTTCAGTTGGCTGAGTTGAGGGTTACAAAAAAGTCAGGTTCAGCATTAACCAAGCCGCCAAATGGTGGTTAATACTTCACCTTATAGGTCGGTGAATCCTCCGGCCGGTTTTCCCGCCGGTCGTAGATTTTGGTCGTACTGATATTGGCATGTCCGAGCCATGCCTGGACCTTGGCAATGTCGGCTTCATGCTCCAGAGCATTGGTGGCTGCGGTTGCTCGAAGTCCATGGACGCCCAGGCCGTCGACCTCAATCCCGGATTTCTTCGCGTAGGCCGCCACCACGGTATAGATGCCATTGGCCGTGATCCCAGCACCGGTCAACTTACCCCGCAATGGGATGAACAGCGGCACCTTCCTGTCCGCCCAATGATGCCCTGAGCTTTCCAGGTACTGATGAATCCGTCCAGCCGCCACCGGGTGCAACGGCAGGTACCGCACCTTGCCGCCCTTGCCGTGCACCTTTAGATGCTGAATGCCGCGGCGGTCCTGGATGTCGCTCACCTGCAGCAACGCCGCTTCTTCCCGGCGCAGTCCGTGGTAGAGAAGAACAGCCAATATCGCCCGGTCGCGCAGCCCTTTGAGCGTCGTTTCGTCCGGAGCTTCAAGTAGCGCTTTGGCCTGGTGATCGCCTAGGGCCGGTGTCTTGCCTTCGTTGCTTTCTATCTTCGGTCGTTTCACCCCATGCACGGGATTGCCGCCGGCGATTGCATTGCTCTCCAAGAGGTGATCAAACAGGCTGGCCAGTGCTGCCAATTTGCGCCGGATGGTCGCGCCGGCCAGGCCCCGTTGTTCCAGTTGGGCACGCCAGGCGAGGACGTGCGCGCGGGTGACCACGCGAAACTCATCCGCCGAAGCCAACCCGACAAACCCACAGAAGTCTTCCAGGTCATTTTGGTAGGCACGTCGTGTCCGAGGGTTGTCCAGGTTGGCAAACCACTCGACCGCGGCCGGAACTTGGGCCAGTGTCTGAAATTCGACCGACGTGAGCCGACGCTGATCGTTCTGATGGGCTTTCGTCAGTTCCTGCATATTGTTCTCATTCTTGGCTTGCTCGCGATCATCAGCCACCGATTCAGTCACGAAAGCAACGGTAAAGGCGCTCGCAGACCCCAAATCCGACAAGCGGCGATAATTGGTGATAACCTATTTTATCACGACTTATCGGACCATCGAGCGGCGCGGCATAAACCTGTCAAAAGGTGACTGACAGCGATCATTTGGTCGCGAAAGAGGTGGAAGTTTTGACATCGTGGAAAAGGCCCGCACGTGCGGGCCGTCGAGTATCGAGAGGGAGCGAGGCTCGACTGATGCAGTGTAGTTCAGCGCGGCGTCATCGATTCAGAGCGCCGCTGCACATTTTTTTGAGCTAGCCAATCAATGGCTGATAACAACAACACCCCATCAGCTGGTCCCTCAAGCTTTACGGAGCTGCCCGTCGTGTTGTCTGTAATTATGACAGTAGGAGTGGCCGTAACCCCGGCTTTGACGGCCTCCTCGGCCTGCTGGCCGACACGCTGGGCGATCACTTTGTCGGTGGCTGCACAGGACAACAGGGCCTGGTTAGTAACACCAACAACTTTCAGATGCCCATCGAAACCCTCACCGTTGCTACGGGTCCGGTCAAAGATCTGGTCAATGGCTTGCCAGAAGGCAGGTGCGCCACCAAGCGCCCCCGCACATTCAGCGAGCTTGGCTTCGTGTAATGCGGTGGGACCGTGCACATCCAGTGGCAGATGATGCCACTGCAGGTTTACATCCTTCTGCTGCTGTATCCAGGTTTTCAACGCAGGTGTGTACGTCTTGCAGTAGGGGCACTCCAGATCCGCGAACTCAGTCACAGTCCAGCGTGCTTTGGAAGGACCAAACAACCACGGGCCTGTGTTGTGCGGGGATGGTATCTCACTTCGAGTGAGGGCTAAGCAGGCCATCGATGTGCCTGCCAAAACGCACCCCAGCATCAACCAATATTTGCGAAGGCCTATCATGCCCGAGCCTCTGCTGGCTTCGATGAAAGCAGCGCTTGTTTACGAAGGGCCTCAAGAAGAGCGTTCTCAGCATTCTCGGGTTGTGGGTGCTGTCGCAGCCAATTGGCTAACACCGCGTGAAGTTGGGACTCGATGTCACGACGATCCACCGCACGAACCAAGACCTGTTGCAGTTGCTCTATCAAAACGGGGGCACACACCTCAAGGGTTTGAAGGGCGTCTTCACCCGGTTGTTCAAGCAGCTGGGTCAGACTTTCTATCAGGTTCTGGGTCAGGGAATTCAATGCTCTCATGCTTGGCGCTCCAAGGCCGTGACTTGCTCGGGGAAAGTAATGATGTGAGGTTCGATACCGCGATAGCGGTCAAGCGTTGCAGCAACTTCAATGGCGGCATCGAGCTCGCTGCAGCCTTTGGCTTGCATGATGTCGAAGCGTTGCTTTTTCTCTTCCGGCTCGGTCATGGCCAGGGCCAGATACAAACTCGGTGGTACCGCCCGGAATAACATTTCCATGCTTTTGGACAACACGACGCCCTCGGTGAATTTGCCGCTTTCTTTACGCGCTGACAGCATCATCGACTTCTGTGCAGGAGTCAGTTCACGAAACCGCGCGATCTTCTCCACCTCATCAGGCGGCATGTTTAAGCACATCCACCATTCGATCATGTTGAGCAGGGCTGAGGCCTCTGGCGGCACGTCGTCAACGTTCTGGGTGGCCATCCAGAACCAGGCGCCGAGCTTTCGCCACATTTTGGTAATCTTGACGGAGTAGGGGGATAGGAGTGGGACCTTCAACTGGATGTGGCCTTCGTCGGTGAAGCAGATCAGCGGACGGCCTTTAAACTGGTCACGCTCGGCAATGTTGTTGACCGTGTTGAGCAGGGAAATATAAGCGATGGCCATCTGTGCGCTATAGCCTTCTCGCGCATAGGTGGCAAGGTCGACAATGGTAATGTCCGCTTCTGGCCATGGGGTGCCAGGACGGTTGAACATGTCGCCTTCGGTGCCCATACAGAACATGGACAAGGCTTCCGCCATCTCCAAGAATCGTGAGCTTCGGGCGTCTGGAATACCGGGCTCTAGTCCCATTTCTCGCAGCGCTTCACGGATATCTTCCGGCAGAACGATACGTTGTTCCGTCACGCATTTTTTCGCTGCATTCAGGATGCATTGGCGGATGGCGCTACGGTCGGCACGAGTAAGACGGGCATCCTCTTTTTCTTCACCACCGGTGATCATCAGCCTGGCCGCAATTTCCATCTCGCCCAGGATGTCGCGTTGTTCATCCTCGGTCTGGCTAGTCAGATGTTCGTCCGACGCCTCAAGATCATCAGCTTGGATAATCTTCACGTTTTGGCTGGGCTCGATGAGCTTCACGGCATCAGCGAATGGCGCGAGGCTGACACCCGATCCAGGGGCAAGTCGAACCCGGTTTACTGTCAAACCCAACTTTTTGGCGAAATCACCGAGTAAGCCGAAGCTGTTGCCAGCCTCCACAATGAACAGACGTGGCCGATAGATGGCAATGATTTGGCTGAGGATGTTTGTCGCGCTGGCCGATTTACCTGAACCCGTAGGCCCGAAAATGAACAAATGCGCATTCATCTGTCGGTCCAGCTTGTTCAGTGGGTCGAAGGTTATCGGCGCTCCCCCACGGTTAAACAGGGTAATACCCGGGTGCCCGGTACCGGTCGACCTACCCCAGACGGGGGCCAGGTTCGCAATGTGTTGGGCGAACATCAGTTGTGCGTACCACTCCAGTGCTTTGCGCGCATTGGGGTCGAAGTTGCCGGGTAGCCATCTAAGATAGGAGTTCAGCGGTGCCACTTCATCCCGAGGTTCCACCGGCTCCATGCCCGCACCCAGCAATGCGCTGCTGAGTTGCAAACTGCGTTCGTGCAGTTGGGCATCGTCTTTACCCCGCAGGTAAAACGCTACGCTACCTCGGTACAGCTTGTGCTTGCGCCCGAGCAACTGACGGGCGGTGGCGACGTCTTCGCGTGTCAGGATCGAGGCCTGAGTGTCTCCAACTGCCTTGCGTGAAAGCTGTTCCAGATGCCCTTCGAGAATGTCCTGCGGGGTGATCACGAGAGTGATACAGAGAATGGTGTCCTCTGGCATTTTGTCGAACAGCGCGTTGAGCGCATCACCACCCTTTCGGGTTTCACCGGTTAAGTGCCCGGTCTTGGGAGCATCCCTCAAGCGGTCAAGCATCACCACCTGATGAGGAAGGCCGTCGAAATACCACAGACCTTTCTCGATATCTGACAGTGGTTCGCGATAAAACAGGTTTTGCGAGAAGTCAGTGCCGCTGGCGAGCGGCAGCTCGCCCTCTGCAGCACCAGGTATTTGCTTGCATACCAATTCGTAGAAGCGGCGAATATCTGCATCGGCAGGGCCAAGATGATCGGGACGTGGATTGAACCAATGAATCAGCCAATGGCGAATGGCGTGGCCATCCATGCGATGGGTTTTAATGCCGGCGTTCGCCAAGCCGCCCACCAAGCGATCACAAATGATTTTCAGGTAAGGACCTGGCGCCTGGCCTCGCACATCCGCTTGCGCGCCTTGGGTACGGCGGTAGACAACAACACGGACGCGGCGCTGCTGGCCCCTCCAGGGCAGTTGGCTGACCTTGGTGTCTTCAAACAGCCCGCCTGGTTTGGAGATGGATTCCAGGTGTTGCTTCATCAGCTTCAAATAAAGCTCGGTGAATGCACTGCCTTGTGCGCGTGGTTGAACGTAGTCATGCAGTTGCTGAAGGTAATCGTCCCAGCTGGTTTCGTCCTGGGCATAGAGCTGAACCACCCAGGGTGAGGTTTCAAGCTCGTCGAAGGAGTCCTGAAGGGCGTTTTCCAGGGCGTCGCGGGCCTTGCGTAACCATTCGGGATCCCGACCTTCGGTACCAATCGGTGTCAGCTCAAAAAAGGCAGCGCGTGACACGCCGTCTTCCAATAGCATGGCTTTTTCTGCAGGCAGGTAATCCACCCAGGGCAGTAGGTCTACGAAGGAGGGGTTGACGTCGTATAGACGGTCAGCATCAGCGGTTGTGGCTGGCTTTTTCTTTGGGTTACGCCAATCGCTCGGCGATGGAATACCCATGGCAGCAAGGCGTTCGTAGTAACGCTCTGTCGCAGCCTCAAACGTCTCGGTGGCTGGTCCCTGCACATCGTCAGATAACGGCGAACCTGGTGTTACGCCAGGTTCCACACGCTCTGTCGCCCGTCGCGTTTTGAATCGTTCAAAAAAACCCATCAATATGCCTCCGTGCGTTCGCCAGGCATGGCGTATTGCACCCGCTGATACAGCGGAAACACCGTGGTGTAGCCTGGGATCGGTGCCGGGTCTGAACCCGCTAAATGAGGAAAGACGTACATCACCAGGTCGGGATTGGGTAGGCGTTTAAATTGGCTGTAGATCTCGTTTTGTGCGGTACGTGTGAACATGGTGCTGTCTGTTTCCCTCGTCTCCAGAGGCCGACGAAGATCTTGGCGTGCATCGAGCAATTGGCGGCTGCTCGAGCTGCTTGAGCCGCTGGAACCTTGATCCCAAACGTCCATCATTGTGCGGTCCCCATGGGGGAGCAATTCGTCTTTGTTGGTGGAACAGGCCGAGGCGAGTAGGGCGATGGCCAGGTATGCACCTAGTTTTAAGCCATGATTAGTCAAGCGCAGTCGAAACATGACGGGCTCCTGAGCGATAGTTGACCTTGCGGCCATTGAGTTCGTAATCGATGGTCAGTTGCTGGTCCAGGTGCACAGCTATCTTTGCCCCGGGTTGTACATACACCGCTGCGAAGGCTTGCCCGTAGAGTTTGTTGACCCAGCTGGAGACGTCATTGACGCCCTGGCCAATGATTTTGCCCATGGCTTCACTGCCCGAGCCGCCGACAGAACCGATGGTCCCGGACTGAGGGTTTATAAAAGAGCCGCTGTTTCCATCTGACTTGATGAGGGAGGCAGCACCTGCGCCGGCGGCGGTAATCAGTACCTGCGAGCCAATGTATTGCGAGGCGTTGCTTTTGCGGTCGCCACTGATACAAGGAATGCCATAGGCATCGCTTATCCAGCCCAGGCCACCCTGAATGGTGGTTTGGTTGCCATTGTTCTGGTTGTTACTATTTTGACTGCTATTCGTTTCTTCTTGAGGTTGTGGCAGCGTGCGCACAGTGCCGTCATTGAAGACGAACGTCAGGCTTTTTATCTGACCGCGTACGCAAGACAGGGTCCAATCGCCGGAAGCCGTTCCGCTGGCCACCGCGCCGGCGACGTCGGGCAAGTCGATGCCGTTGGCCGTGAGATTGTCCGGCCCAATCAATACCTTGAACGGGTAGGGGTCGTTGACAGTGCCGTCAATGGGCACCCGGCCGATCAGCGCGGACATAGCCACCGAACCCATCAATGTCGAGTTCTGCGGCAAGGTATAGACCTTACGCACCTGTTTGCGGGCCTCCTGTGGCGAGATTTCATTCGCAACACTTTGAGCGCCCGTGCGCAGTGCATTTTGTCCTCGGTCCACGGACTCGCCAAAAGAGGTCGGGAAGTTGAAGCCGCTTGCCGTTTGATTTGACCCGGCAGCGATGGGCTTGCCGTTGACATCGACCGGCGTTGCGTCCTGCGGCTCTATCCAAACAACGTCCGCGCCGGGTCCGCCTTTGAAGCCTTGACCGTCACCTGGCTGAACGCCGAAGCCGATCGGCAAATCAGATCCAGACTCATTGCCACTGCCCGATTTGCTGCTCAGGGTATTGTACTGCTGCTGCAGTGTGTCCAAGAGGGTTTGGCTCTGTTGTTGCGCCTCCTGCTTCATCGTTTGCTGAACGTTCTGCAGTTTGTTATCGACGTTGAGGTCGATGTTCTGCAGGCGTTTTTGCAGCTCGATGTTCTGTTGCTTTAGCTCGTCATTGTTCTTCAAAGCATTGGAGACTTGGTCCTTGAGTTGTCTGCTTTCCACGACAATGGTGCGCAATGTGTCGCTGGGTGTATCTCCGTCAACCCCAAGCTTTTTAGCCTCCTTGGTACTAAGTACAACCTTTTCCGGCGCATGAACCTGTTGATCGGCACTTTCGCGATTGAATAATTTGACCACTACGTATATCGCCAGGATCGCGAACGGTATGACCAGGTATTTAACAAGTGGATTACTCTTCACGACGGCCTCCCTTCGGATCGATCTGGCTGATGGCGGCCGGCAATAACGATTCGGCTAGACCATGGCCGCGGGTCACTAGGTAGACCGTCGAGGTGTCGCTAGAATCACCTTTGGCGCCAAGGTAGGGATGCTGAAAAGTCGCGGTGACAAAGTCACCCATCAGGTCACGCGGATCCAATGTGAGGTTTTGGGCGCTTGTGTTACGTAGCTTCACCGCCGTGACCCAATACTCGTCTAACCGCCACGACCCCAACGCAGAGGCTTCGACCGGCAATGTCGGCATTAGGGTGGTGAGGTCCAAACCGCGCTTCAGATTGATCTGAGCAATCCCCTCCACGGGCTCAACGGTGCGTAGGGGCGCGTAAAGCATCTGTGCGGCATAGCGCGTCATGACCACCGGAAGTGGGGTCTCACGACGCGGTTTCGGCGCGTCCTCATCCTCTTCGGCTTGAGCGCTGGCTTGGGCCGTGGAAGAAGTTGCATGGTTGCTTGTAGGTTTGGCGTTGACTTGGCCGTAACGCGGGGCGGGACTGTCCCCGGCTACAATTTTAGCCGGCTCGGATGCGACCTGATTCGGTTTCCCTACCGTTGCGATGATATCCACGAGCATGATCTCACCGGAGTTCATGTTCTGCAGCTGTAAGCGAGTCGGTTCAATCGGCTCTTTCGCCAACAGGTAGAGGGCACCACCGGTGCTCTGCACGCGCAGTTTGTCGACGAGGTTACGAGGCAGACCCACCCGTACGTTTTGGTCCACAAAGACAATACGCTCCTGACCCACGATCAAGGGCAGTGCTATAGGGATACGATCCCAGCGCAGGATTTCGACGGCGTTGGCCAACCCGCAGAAGTGAAGGGCTAAGAGCCCGATGATCAGTAGGCGGCGTGTCATCATTTGCCTCCTGCTCTGGTCGTTTCTGCGGAGACTTCGATGCGTTGTGGATTACTGCTATAACAGTCCCAGGCCAGGCCGAATGGGTTTTTTTCGGGATCGACGTCAGATCGGATAATTCGTAATGGATAGCGAGCAAATGCCCGCTTTACGCGCTCCCCGCCGTAGTGCTCGTCAGCGGTGATATCCAGGTTGACGGTCCAGTCATTGATGCTGTGCTGCTCAATATGTTGCTCAGACTTATCGTCGATGCCTCTGCCTGGAATTTCAAATACACCCCGTTCACGTTTGCGCAGTTCCCCGCTATTGCGGCGTAGCTCGAAATCTTTCTGCAAGTAGGCTTTGCAGCTGGGAGTCAGGTAGCTTTCCAAGCGGGTAATGTTGTCCTCGTAGTCGGTTTCACCGTCAACGGGCCAACGGTTCATCTGCTGAAAAATGTACAGACCGAAGGCGTATACCGACTCCGGTGGAATATCCCACCACCTACGGGTGCTACCTGAACGTAGATCTGGAGGTACATGAACAGTTAGGTCACGCGGTGCGCTCTGCCAGCCATAAGCCATGTACAGACCCAGTGCAATGAGAAAGCCAATGACCATGCGCAGGCTGTTGATGTGGGCCAGTTGGGCGTCTACTTTTTTACGGTAAGTCATTGAACCTCCGTTCGATGACAGGTCCACGCACCTGTACGAGTAATCAGCAGGGCTTTATTCCAGGTCGGAAAAAACCGCGCGATGTTCAATTGCATCTGGCGGTATAGCCATGTATCAGGTCGGCCGCGTTTCCACCGACGCAAGAAACGACTGGCAAGAAACAGCCCTAGGACAGCACAGAGCATGGCGGCGCCGATGATAAGTGCCCAAATCTGGGTCAATATCGCGGCCGGAATACCGATAACCAGCCCTGCGCCGGTACTTAACGCCAAGGTGGCCCACATTTCGTCAGCGGTAAGGCCGCCCATAATGACTGGCTGGTTGTTCAATCGCACAGGGAGGAAAATCAGGGTCCCATCGTCTGAGAGTTCTGTCATGGCCACGGCTCTTTTAAAGAATATTTGAAGCCTTGGTGACCAGAAAAATGGCGACACCGAGGATGGCGACGCCAACGGCGGCTGTCGCCCCCAGATCTCCCCATTTTTTCTTGCCAAGTTGAATTTCGTGGTAGGTGCCGAAGGCATGCCAAGCAACGCCACTGAAAATGACGGCGCAGATGATGAGGCCAAGCAAAGTAAAACCGTCAAAGGCGTAGTTCTGCATGGTTTGCATCAGGTTAGAGCCTTCCCCCCGGGTAGGAGGCTGAGACTGCGGAAGAGCCGCCATGGCCAGTTGGGGGAGAGCAAGCAACCCGATCAGCATGCGGCCCGGTTTTAAGAATGAAGTCATGGTGTATCTCCCATAGGGTCAACTAAGAACAAATGTGGTGAGGATCATGCAAAGCAGTAGGATGCGGACGACCGAGGTCGAGGCAATCGTTCGATCAAGGTTGCCAGTGGCCCATCCTCGGTAGCAGCTCCAGATAGCCCAGGCGCCCCACATAAAGATGATGGCTACAGCGACGCCGACAAAAAACAGGTAGCTCGTCGAGGCAGGGAATCCTCCCGCCGCTTGAAACGCAGCAGCCTGAGCGCCGCTCATGCTCATGGCTTGGGTCCTTCGGTCGTGTATTGGCCTGACAGCTCAACAGGATCACGAGGCTGGGCTCGGGTTGGGGTTAAATAGCCCTCCAACCCATGACGAATTCGAGCGATATCACCTGCTAGACGCTGGTAATCGAAGAAGTAACGCTTGCCAGGTTCGTCGGCCACTTGAGCGCTACGACGTGCGGTGTCCTCAAGGGCATTTAACTGGCGGATCATCACGTCCAGGTTGGCCTGTTCGGAGGCTGAAGCAGCGGTCGCATGAGAGACAGGCAGGCCGCATCCAAAAAGTGCGATGAGGCCTGGCAAGGCAAGTCGGCAAGTGAGTGCAGTGAGACGCGGGTACTGGATCACGGCTGGGCTCTAGTCATTCCTGATGCCGTCAGCTTGCCGTGATCAAGCTATGGTCGCCGCAAGAAAACCATATTCAGGACTGTAAGGATTTCTTCTGAAGGTACCGACACCATCAATCACAGTGGATAGGGCGTTTGAAGAACAGCAGATAGCCGGTGGGCAAGGCGAATCCGTAAGCCCAGCCTTGGGCGTTTTGATTGCCAACCTTGACTTCTCCTTTGACCACGGGCTGGACGCTGACCAGCTCCCAGCCTTCGCTGCCTAATTGAGCAAGGCGGTTTTGACGTTCAGAATCTTCCAGAAAACCCTGGGTGTCGGGTTCAGTGGTGGGCTCTTCGGACTTGAACATGAAGAGCTTTTTGGTTTTGACAACGTACTGAAAGGGAGAGAATTCAGTGTAGTATTCAAATTTCTGACGGCCCATGGCGACGTCCTCAATGTGCAGAGCTACCAGGGTTTCAATAATGAGCGCGTGCCAGCAATCTGAAATAGTTTGCTGCTAAGCGCGTGATTTCTGAGGTTGGAGAGCAGAGGTCCGAGCATCGACATAGCGCTGCATGATAGAAAGCACCATCGAGTTCAACGCTAGAATCTTCATCCCTCGCGTCACCGCCACGTACAGCAAATTCAACTCGTCATCTTTACGACCTTGATCGATATCGGGTGAAAGCGGATCAGCGCTAAAGTCGTCATACAGGCTGACAAAGTCCCACTCCAGCCCCTTGGCTTTGTGCCCAGTCGTGAGTGTCACGGTGGCGTCTAGCTCGTTATCTACCGAGCGGGAACGTAAGGTTTGGATCCGCTGGGGCAGGTCCGGATAGGCTGTAATAATCTTGATCGATCGCAACATCTCCGTATCCTGGCTTACCTCGGCTATTTCCACGTACTGTGAAAAGTCCCGGTAATCTCGCAACAGTCTGCGGTTCTGCACGTCCTGGTTACGGTTGCGGCTGAATAGGTATAAATCTTCTAGGTCGCGTAACGAGTAGCTGTCGATACCGCCGACCCAGAAAATCTTGGGGTTTCTTGCGACCAGCTGCAGGGCGTTCTCGATGACGCCGATCACGGTACGATGGATAAACGTGCGATGCGGTAGCTCTTCAGGCAGAGCCCGTTTAACCAGGGTGTTGCAACCTAACCCCTGCAGCTTTCGTGTCTCACCCTTGTAAAAAAGAATGATGTTGGCCACATGCGCGACGGCAGGGCCGAAGCGAAAGCTTTGGGTCAGGTAGTGACGTTCAGCGTCGGCCATCCGGTCGCTGTTGAGCGCATCTTCTGCGCCGCGGAAGCGATAGATCTGCTGGTGGGGATCGCCGACTGCCACCTTGCGGACACGTTGTATTTTTACTATGTCGGCAATAACTTGGTTCACGTCGCGTCTAACCGACGGTGCAACGATCCAGTATGTGAACGAGCCCCATGAAAGACAGGACACCGTTTCCCCTTTACGTGTTGCCGCTGACCGAAAACTGACCCCGGCAGCAAGGCTTGCTTGGATCAGTCGTACTAGCTCGTCATGCAAATTGGGGAGTGTTACGTGCTGGTTGTACGAAACCTTGCTTGGAAAACGACGCATTCGATCCCGCGCTCTCAATTGATGTCGGATAAACGTTGAAATTCGAGAAGTAGGAAATGATCCTCTTGCTCGAACGGTAATTCCGGGTAAGCGCCATTTCTCTTATCGGGATTCCAACCTCGGCACGAAAATCAGCCACCGGAACTGCGTAGCTACCGAGGGAGCCGCAGATAGTTTGGTTTGGATCGCCGACGATGAAGGTCTTCGTTCGCCCCGCTCCGGCACGCAAAATAGTGGTAAGAAGGCCATACTGAATTGCTTCGTGTCCTGACACTCGTTTACCAGGACATATGAGAAAACCGGAGCGAGAGCTTCAGTTGCCCTGCAGCTTCATACGCTGAAATAGAATGTCTGTGGACGATTTACTTGATGTCGCTGCAAAATTGTTAGAAAAATGTCGCGATCGGTGCGCATTCTTAACTGGACTCGACTCGAAAATGACGATGCTGTTTGTTTTTCTCCGGCTAATCCCGCCTAGTTTTGCCTCACCACCACCGTCCCGAATTATTTTACGAGCGCAGGAACCACATGCAAGTGGTCCAGTTTAAAACCTGAAAACCGATTGTGGATGGGAGCTTGTCTCGTGATGACGCTATCCTGGAACAACGCGCTGCATTGCCTTGACGCTACGGCCGGACTCGTTATGTTCCGGTTGAACTTATCGGATGCTGTCTGTCCCCTTCATCGGGTTTGACTGTCAGTGCACATCTACAAGTGAGGTTAAAACATGATTTGGTTTCTCGAAGGGCAGTCTAGCCAGCGCGACATTATTCAAGGTGCGCGTGATGCGCTGCCACCTGAAGTGAAAATTTTCGCCTCGCATCGCGACGATCGCCCTGAAATCACGGCCGGTGCAGATATGAGTTTCATTGAGCCTCGTGGTTCTGAAGATCGGATCTCGTGGGTGATTTCAACTGCGCGAACCTATGGCATTAAAGTAATCCTGGCAGGTCGATTGGGGGGGGTATTTGAGCAGGCTCGGGCTCGATTCGAGGAAGCTGGCCTGGTGCTGGTAACCGGTGGGACATCGATGCGTACCTTCGACCTCGTTGATGACAAGAGCAGGTTTACTGCTGAGGCAGAGCGTGCTGGCTTGGCTTGCGTGCCGGCGATTACTGCTACGAATACTGAGGAAATGTTTGCTGCTTACCAAACTCTTTTGGCATCGGGTGAGGTGTGCGTAAAACCTTCAATCGGCATCTATGGTCAAGGCTTTTGGCGTTTCAAAGAGGGAACTGATTCCTTTCGCTGCTTCGCTGATCCCGATGCACGGGTTGCGAATTTCGCAACATACATGCGTGCTTACAGCGAAATCGCATCGCCGCCAGCGATGCTTGTAATGCCTTACATGCCCGGGAGCGAGTGTTCGGTCGATATGGTCTGCGAAGCTGGCCGAGCGATCGCGTTCGTGGCCCGGAGGAAGACCGGCGTCCATCAGATTTTTGAAAACGCTGGTGCAGCGGTTGAGCTTGCACTCAAAGCGGCCGAGCATTTCCAGTGTGACGGCATTGTGAATGTTCAGACAAAGGATGATGCGCAGTGTATACCCCACTTGTTGGAAATTAACCCGCGCTACTCTGGTGGCGTTGGTTATACCCGGGAGGCTGGCGTCAATTTGGCGGGTATATTTGCTACGCGCCGCCTGAATCTCCCTGAGCCAGCTACCGTTTGGCGGCCAGACGTACGTGTGAAAGGGGTCACCGTTGCAGCTGTAGTGCCAAAATGACATCCTGAGGCATTGAGAAACCTGAAGTTTGGTACCATTGCAGCGCGGTGATTTTAGCACTTAAGGAGTAATCAAGGAATGATGGTGCTCGCGCCAGGCGCAAACACTGCGGTATCAAGTGCACGGAGTGAATGGACTCTGGAATGCGGGAACTCCTCGGCTTTCGGGGAGTACGCTGCGATTGCCATACTGCCGGTAAATGACAAACGCCAACCCACTGGTGAGGCTGCCCTATTTCAGACGTCACAGTCTTGGATGGAGTGGAGCGGCGACCAAGCAAAGGTTGGTTGTAAATTGAACTTGTCAGCCCTCCCGTCCGGTAGCGATCGGCTACTTCTCATCGCATACTCTTTTTCTGCAGCAGGACCGGTAAGCGATCTTCGTTCGTTGCACCTACTTGTTGACGAACAGATTGAATATAGGTTGGACCTTCGCGATAACGGTGAAGCGGCGATCATTATCGGCGAATTCTACATCCGCAATCAGCAATGGAAGTTTCGCGCACTGGCTGAGGGTTCGGCTTATGGTTTAGCCGCTCTAGGCCGCCGCATCGGGATCGATATTAATGACGCTCATCCAAAAGGGCGCAGTAGCTCTGCGGAGGCTGACCGCGCACGTACGGGCGCAACCGGCACTGGTTTCGCTGTTTCCCAGCACCATGTGCTCACCTGTGCTCATGTAATCGAGGGCATGAGTGACATATTCATTTCCTCCTTTGAAGGTCGTTATCGTGCAGAGCCGGTCGTCGTTGATCAGCGTAATGACATCGCTCTCCTCAGAGTGATGGAGTCCCCTGTCCTCAGATCTGTCTCTTTTAAGGACGGCTCCGGCTGCGACTTGGGCGAATCTGTAGTCGCGCTGGGTTTCCCTATGTCGGGTTTCGCCGGCGGTGGTGTCCACGTGACCCAGGGCGGCGTGTCGGCGTTGTTTGGCCTGCATAACGATTCTAGCCTTCTACAATTTACTGCGGCTATTCAACCTGGCTCTAGCGGATCTCCTTTATTTGATTCGACAGGCGCTGTTATCGGTTTGGTAACTTCTACAATGCCTGATGCTCAAAATATGAACTTTGCCGTTAAAGCGTCTTTGCTCCTCTCCTTTCTGGATGCGTGCCGCGTTGATGCAGTTCAAGCATCCAGCAGCAGGACGTTCACAACTGCTGAATTAGCACGTTCGGCCCAAGCATCTATGTGGCGCGTCGAAGCCAAGAATTTTTAGCCCCTATTTTGACTTGAAAGCTGCGGAAGAGACGTTAGGTTATCGACCTCACGCTACCCTAGGAATTTGTTTCATGGAATGTAACGCAGTTAAACAAGCTCTAAGCGCACAACTGATGCGCGGGCGTCTCGATGTCACTGTCGATGCCACACATATCGACCCGGACTCCTTGTTCGGTTTTGCCGAGCGCCGTAATCCAAAGCGTGCGTTTCTTTTCGTGTCCAAAGTACTTGGTCGCCACATACCTGTGCGGCCTTCGATCATGAATTCAAGCTTCAATAGCCTCGCAGCACAAATTCCTGACGATCTGCCTGGGCCCGTACTCGTTATCGGCATGGCTGAAACAGCAGTTGGCCTGGGTGCTGGTGTGCATCGCGCATACAGCGCGACGCGGCCGGACACGGTTTATATGGTCAGCACACGCCACCCTACTGGCAATGACCTGTTCACCCGTTTTGAAGAAGAACATAGCCACGCCAGTGCGCACCTCATTCATTTGCCGATCGATGCCGACGTTCGGGAAATGATGTTGAAGGCCCGTTCGCTAGTGCTGGTCGACGACGAAGCCTCGACGGGCAAAACCTTCATCAATCTTCACCGTGCGCTGGTCGATGCCGGCCTGACTTGGGTCGAGCGCGTGGTGACGTGCGTACTGACGGATTGGTCCGGCGATGCGGTGCGCAAAACCATCGGTGACTCTGCGCATCAGGTTTCGCTGTTGCAGGGGTCGTATACCTTCCACGAGGACGCTGATGCGCCGCTGCCGGAAATGCCGGCCGTGGGCAGCATCGAGCCCGGAGAGTGGCCGTTGTCGGCGGAAAGCGATTGGGGGCGCCATGGTATTCGCTGTGTAGAAGACACTTTGGCTCTCGATCTGAAAGTCAAAGCGGGTGAGCGCGTACTCGTGGTTGGTACCAGCGAATTCGTCTGGCGTCCGTTTTTGCTCGCCGAGCGCTTGGAGCGTGCTGGTGCTGATGTGCATTTCAGTTCGACTAGTCGCTCACCAATCGCACTGGGCCATGCCATCGGTCACGCGTTGTCGTTCGCGGACAACTACGGTCTCGGTATCCCCAACTTCCTCTACAATGTCAGACCAGGGCAATTTGATCGTGTCCTTATTTGCTCGGAAACACCTGAGCAGGCTGTGTCCGTCGCGCTGATTGAATCCCTGAGCGCGGAGGTGATTGTCGATGGTCAATAATCGCCCCCTCGCCCTGGTCGATCTCGACGACACCCTGTTCCAGACTGCTCGCAAAATGCCAGAAGGTTCTCAGCGGATTACTGCGACTCTCGATATCGAGGGTCAGCCCAATGGCTACATGAGTACGGTCCAACACTCCCTCGCCCAGTGGCTCCTGTCTACGACTGACGTGGTCCCAGTTACAGCGCGCAGCGTTGAAGCATTTAGTCGTGTGCAACTGCCTTTTATGCACGGTGCCGTCTGCTCCCATGGCGGCGTGATCCTTGGTGCTGATGGAAAGCTTGACGAGGAATGGCAAGCACGCATGAGCGATGTTCTTGCTGACTATCAGGCTCGCTTGCCAGGCCTCAGTGAAGCAACCCTCGCCATTGGCAAGGAACTGGGCATTTCCTTGCGCGGATGGGTTGTCGAGGAAGAAGGCCTGCGCCACTACGTAGTGACCAAGCACAACGAATCCAATGATGAAGTCCTGCAGACGGTTCTCGCTGAAGTACAGGCCCGCGGTTTATTGGAAGGCATGCACATCCACGGAAATTCCAACAACCTCGCGTTCTTGCCGCTGGGCCTGTCGAAGGTAGTGGCTGTTCAAGAATTGTTGCGCCGTGATCGTGAGGCCAATGGTGAGCGTCCGGTGCTGGGCTTTGGGGACAGCATCACTGACCTCGGTTTCATGCAGGAGTGCCATATGTGGGCGACCCCAGCGCGTAGCCAATTGGCCAAGCTCGTTGGAGGGAAGGTCCATGACTAAGGCCATTGCGGGTCTGGTTACCGTGGGGAGCGGCAGCTATGCAGCAGATGATGTTCAGTTCCTGCTGCAGGCCGTTCAGATGGAGACCACTGATGTCTTGGAGAAGGAGCGTCTGATTCAGTCGAAGCAGAAGCACTACTCCGAAATGATCAGCCTTGAGAGTGCGCCGACTGACGTGCACAAAGCCCTCTACGAGCGCGCACTCGAACAAAACGGTACCCGCATGGCCATGGACGTTCAGTCCCTGGCGCTGGCGCTGAGCGAGGCATGCACGGGCCCGTCTATTGTGCTTGTGTCGTTCGTTCGTGCTGGCTTGCCGCTCGGCGTGTTATTGCGACGGGCCCTGCTAGATATGGGTCGAGATGCGCACCACTACGGAATCAGCATTGTCCGAGATCGAGGGATCGACAAAGTTGCCCTCGAGGCCATCATTCAGGGACATGGTTCCGAGAACGTCGTCTTCGTCGATGGCTGGACAGGGAAGGGCGCAATCTCTGGCGAGATTCAGCGCAGCCTCAATGGCGACTCGCGCTTCCCTGAGGAACCCCGGCTTGTAGTGCTGGCAGATCCCTGCGGCCGGGCGTGGTTGTCCGCGTCGGCTGAAGACTGGGTTATCCCCTCCGGCATCCTTGGTGCGACGGTGTCTGGTCTGGTTTCGCGCTCCATATGGCCCGCAGATGGGGGCCTGCATGGTTGTGTGGTTTATGACCATCTGCGTGCGCACGATGTCACCCGCGAGTTCATCGAGCAGATCGAGGAGAAGCGAAAGGCGCTGGGGACGGTTCCTCAAGCCTCTCCATGGACCGATACCCAGCGCTTTGAACTGCAGGGTGCAGCTTCGCACGTAGTCAAATCGCTGGCCTCCCAGTTAGGCATTACCAATCACAATCGAGTTAAGCCTGGTATTGCCGAAGCAACCCGCGCGGTACTGCGTCGTGTACCGGATCACGTCTTGGTCCGCAGCCGTAGCGACAGTGATGTTCAGTTGCTCATGCACCTGACTGAGGGCGCTGGGGTCGCTGTGGAAGAGGTGGGGGCTGCATTGGGCCCTTACCGGGCGGTAACTATCATTCGGAGTGTGAGCTGATGAAAGTCCTTTCTCCTTATGCCCTGGGGGCAACGCTCTACATGCCGGCCACACGTCCGGATCTTCTGGATGTGGTTTTCCGCACAAAACTGCCAGAACTGCGTTCTTTGGTCGTGTGCCTTGAGGATGCGGTCGCGGAGATTGACGTCGACACGGCTTTGAGAAATCTGCATGGCCTGCTGACCGCAATCAACGAGCGCGGTGGGCGTCCGTCCGATGGTCCACTGCTGTTTGTTCGTCCCCGAGACTCGGTGATGGCTGCAGTGCTGAATGATTGGTCGTTGATGGCCCACGTTGATGGGTTCGTTGTGCCGAAATTGACCCTGCGCAACCTCGGGGAATGGGAACAGGCCGTTACAAACCCGGCGCTGTACCTTATGCCGACGCTGGAAACCACAGAGGTGTTCAACCCTGGTGCAATGGTCGAGTTGGGCCAGGCGCTGAAGGCGAACCTAAATCAGCGGATTATCGCCCTACGTATCGGTGGGAACGACCTGATGGGAAGTCTTGGACTTCGTCGGAATCCTGCAACAACGCTCTATAGCACCCCAATGGGCTACGTGATCCCAATGTTGGCAGGCGTCATGGGGTCCCAAGGTTTCGCACTGACGGCACCAGTGTTCGAGCAACTCGCGACACCGCATTTGCTGATGGAGGAGCTTGAACTCGACATCGCCCATGGCTTGGTAGGGAAGACGGCGATTCATCCATCGCAGATCAGCATGATCCAAGACACGTTGCGCGTAAGCCTCGAAGACCTCAACTGCGCGAAGATGATTGTCAGTGACGCTGCTCCGGCAGTGTTCAAGCACAACGATGCCATGTGCGAACCTGCGACCCATTACAAGTGGGCGGTCAACATCCTTGAACGAGCGAAGTGGCACGGGGTTCGGCAACCAGATGTAGGACCCATTGAGGCCCCTATCCGTTTGGCAGAGGCCGCGGGATGACAATGGAATATGACGATGCTGGCGGGCAAAGGCGTCATGTGCTGTCGGTTTTTGACTTCGACGGCACGCTGACCCGGCACGATAGCTTCGTTCCATTCCTGAAGTTTGCCTTTGGAACCCGGGAATTCAATCGACGTATTTTGCGGCTTGCCCTGCCAAGCGTTCGATACCTGGCTCGGCGTTTGAATCGTGATGAGTTGAAAGCACAGCTGATCAGCACGTTTCTTACAGGCGTAGAAACGAAATGGGTGCAGGAGCAGGCCGTGAAACTCTGCGGGTTATTTTGGGAACAGCTCATGCGCCCTTCAGGTTTAAAATCTGTCGCCGCCGAAGTAGAGGCGGGAGCAGTAGTTACTCTCTGCTCCGCGTCCCCAGCGTTGGTTCTCCAGCCGTTTGCGGATCGACTTGGCATCAGGTTGATCGGCACCGAGCTTGAGGTAGTAGACGGTCTGTTGACCGGGCGCATGACTGGCAACAACTGCAGATGCGAGAACAAAGTACTCAGGCTTGAGGCTGTGTACGGGCCACTGGACCTGTTCCGGGTTAAAGCATGGGGTGATACCCGCGGCGATTTCGAGTTGTTGGCTGCGGCCCAAGAAGCACACTGGCGACACTTTCATCCCGCATGGCGTCGTCTAGGCCTGCGGGCAAATAGAAGCGGGAATTCGGGTGTGCGCAATGTCGCGCAAGCCAACCTGCAAGTGACGATCAACCCTGATCGACACGCGAACACTGATGACCAACAAGGAGCGTAACCATGGCACTTACCCTGCAAAAACAGCAATCCATCTCCCTGGCTAAAACGGCCGGCAGTTCGCTGACCAGCATCAGCCTTGGTTTGGGTTGGGACCCAGTCAAGGCGGGCGGTTTCCTCGGCAAGATGTTTGGTGGCGGTGCCGAGATCGACCTCGACGCTTCCTGCATTTTGCTGAACAGCGATTATCAAAAAATCGACCTGGTGTGGTTTCGCCAACTGAAGTCTCAGGACGGTTCGATCAAACATTCCGGTGACAATCGTACCGGCGAAGGCGATGGTGATGACGAGACCATTAATGTCGACCTGCAGCGCTTGCCTGCCTCCGTCAAGTATCTGATTTTTACGGTAAACTCATTTACGGGACAGACTTTTGAGAAAGTCGAAAAGGCCTACTGCCGTATTGTGAATGGCAGCAACAACAATGAGCTTGCACGCTTCAACCTATCGGACAAAGGTGGGCACACCGGAATCGTCATGGCGAGCCTGACCCGCGAGAATGGCGACTGGGAATTCAAGGCAATCGGTACGACCACGAATGGCCGAACTGCCGACGACCTGATCACTCTGGCCGTTCAGGCGCTGCGCTAATGGCGAATCTCGTACCTGGTGGTAATGCGGCTGTTGCCAGCGGCCAGCTTCGCGTTGATATCAATTACTCGCCAATCCCGGGGGCCGACATTGACGTCTCGGCCTTCGCACTGGGCGCCTCGGCCAAAGTCCGAGGCGATGGCGACATGTGTTTCTATGGCCAGCCTCAAATTCTGGGTGGCGCCGTTCAACTGACCGAGTCCTCGGCCGGGCGCGCAGTGTTTTCCCTCGATACGAGTCGTCTTGAGTCTTCAGTTGAGAAAGTGGCCCTTACCGCCACTATCTACGAAAACAAGGCAAGCTTTGAACGTGTGTCACAACTTTCGGTTGTGGTGACAGGTGGAATCGAAGCTCAAATCCCTACTGGCGGCATGAAGGAAACAGCACTCATCCTCGGCGAATTTTATCGCCGAAATGGTGACTGGAAATTCCGCTGTGTGGCCCAGGGCTTCAATGGTGGACTTGAGCCGTTGGCCAAGCACTTCGGTGTAGATGTCGCCGCACCAGCGCCGGCCCCTGCCCCAGTGGTACAAACGCCGCCGCCTGCTCCGGCCGCGCCCCCTAAATCTACGATTAGTCTGAACAAGGTCACCCTCGATAAAACACGATCGTCTATCAGTCTTGAAAAGACGGCAGCCGGTTTCGGCGAAATCAAGGTGAACTTGAACTGGAACAAAGGCAGCTCGGGCGGGTTCTTCAAGCGAAGCCAATCCGTCGACCTGGACGTTGGTTGCCTGTACGAACTGCAGGACGGCGAGAAAGGAGTTGTTCAAGCCCTCGGTAAATCGTTCGGTAGTCTTACACGTGAGCCTTTCATTCAGTTGATGGGTGACGACCGTACTGGCTCTGTCGCTGGTGGTGAGTGGATGCACATCAACGGGACCAAGTGGAGTGAAATCCGCCGGATCTTGGTCTTCGCCTTTATCTACGAGGGTGCTCCGAACTGGAGAGAAACCGATGGTGTTGTGACCATTCTCATCCCAGGCCAACCTGAAATTGAGGTGCGTCTCAATGAAGAGGGTGGTCGTGACGCAATGTGTGCCATTGCGATGCTTGAAAATGTGAACGGCGCCGTTAAGGTCTCTCGGCGTGTGGACTTCCATCGAGGTCACGCAGTAATGGACAAAGCTTACGGCTGGGGCATGAACTGGCGCGCAGGCTCCAAATAGAAAATCTGGCGGGGTCTGTCGACCCGGCCCTTGGGGGAACACAACATGTTTGCATGGCTTAAACAAAACGCTGTTGCAGCGCGTGAAGCACTGTCTACTGAAGTTTCAAAGTTCAAGAACCAGAAATTTCTTGATGCGATGACTGCGAATTGCGCGCTCATCTCGGCTGCGTCAGGTGGTATCTCTTCTGAAGAAAAACAGAAGATGACCGGTTTCATTCAAAACTCGCCTGAGTTGAATGTGTTCGACATGGGCGACGTAATCAAGGCGTTCAACGCACACTGCGAAAAGTTCGAGTTCGACTTTCAGATTGGCCAGGCCGAAGCACTGAAGGTGATCGGCAAGATCAAGAACGATGCTGGCGCTGCCCGGCTCTTGGTTCGAGTCGGCTGCGCCATTGGTGCGTCTGACGGCGATTTCGATGACAAAGAAAAAGCGGCGTGCCGCTTGGTCTGCCTTGAGCTGGGCCTTAACCCAGCTGACTTTGAACTTTAAGGAGCGGTACTTTGGACACTCACATCGGTTTCCCTCCGCTGACCATGGCGGTATTCGTGGGGATCGCGCTCGGCGCGCTTCTCCTCGACATGGTCACTCACCGCGGTGACAAGCCAATTTCCCTGGCTAAGGCTTCGATTTGGTCGATCTTCTGGATCGCTATCTCGTTGGCGTTCGCCGGCTTCTTATACGTACAGCACGGCCCGGAGGTCGCCAGCCTGTTTGTAACTGGCTACGCCCTCGAAAAAGTTCTCAGCGTCGACAACCTGTTTGTGTTCATGGCGATTTTCGCATGGTTCAAAGTGCCGGATGGCATGCGTCACCGCGTGCTGTACTGGGGCATCATTGGCGCGATCGTGTTCCGCGGCATCTTCGTTGCCATTGGTACCGGTCTGCTGGCTTTCGGTCCATGGGTCGAAATCGTGTTCGCCGTGATCGTTGCGTGGACCGCAGTTATGATGCTGCGCGCCGGCGGCGATGATGAAGAGGAAGAGGACTACTCCAAGCACATGGCTTACCGCTTCGCACAGAAGTTGTTCCCTGTGTGGCCGAAACTTCACGGCCATAATTTCTTCGTCAGCCGTAAGCAGCTAGAGGTGGAACTCCAGAAGCCTGAGAACAAAGGCATGACCCTGGCAGCAAAAGGAACAGTTTTTGCGACCCCGCTGTTCCTCTGCCTTGTAGTGGCCGAAGTTTCTGACGTGTTGTTCGCGTTCGACTCTGTGCCAGCGGTGATCGCCGTTAGCCGTGAGCCCCTGATCGTCTACTCTGCCATGCTGTTTGCGATCCTGGGACTGCGTACCATGTACTTCGTGCTCGAAGCGCTGAAACGCTACCTGGTTCACCTTGAAAAATCTGTAGTCGCCCTGCTGTTCTTCATCGCCATTAAACTCGGCCTGAACGCTACCGACCACATGTTTCACCATGGCTACACAATCGATGCAAACACCAGCCTGCTAATCGTTATGGTTGTACTGGCGATTGGTGTAGTTGCAAGCCTTGTCTTTCCAGGCAAGGAAGAAGCTCAAACTGAAACCGCTGAGTAATAGCCCATACCACAAGGAGTAATACCCATGGCGTTGACCCTACAGAAAGGTGGCAATCTTTCGTTGACCAAAACCGACCCGAGCCTGACCAAAATTTTGGTAGGCCTGGGCTGGGACCCGCGTGCTACTGATGGTGCTGAGTTCGACCTGGACGCCAGTGCGCTACTGCTGGGCGCAAATGGCAAAGTACGCGGGGAAGCCGACTTCATTTTCTACAACCAGCTGAAAAGCGTTGACGGTTCGGTTGAGCACACTGGCGACAACCGCACTGGTGCGGGCGACGGCGACGACGAAGTAATCAAGGTAGACCTGAGCCGCATCCCGGCCGACGTGGACAAAGTGGTCTTCATCGTTACCATCCACGATGCAGAAGTACGCAAGCAAAGCTTCGGTCAGGTCGGCGGCTCCTTCATTCGCATCGTTAACGATACGACCAATGCGGAAGTCGTTCGTTACGACCTGGCAGAAGACGCATCGACTGAAACTGCGATGGTGTTCGCTGAGTTGTACCGCAACGGCGGCGAGTGGAAATTCCGGGCTGTTGGTCAGGGTTATGCCGGCGGCCTGAAAGCTCTGGCCAATAACTATGGCATGAATTTTTAACGTCTAAGCCGTTAATCTAATTATCTTTTTTTACCTGGCCTTGATCTAAAGGCCTGGTCTACCTTACTTAAAGGAATCGAAAATGGCCGTATCTCTGCAGAAAGGCGGGAACGTTAGTTTGTCTAAAGAGGCCCCAGGCCTGACCGAAGTCACTGTAGGTCTGGGTTGGGACGCACGAGTTACCGATGGTTCGAAATTCGACCTCGACGCGTCGATCTTCATCCTGGGTGAAAGCGGCCAAGTCCTCGACGACGCCAGCTTCATTTTCTACAACAACAAGAAATCGGTTGATGGTTCTGTTGAACACATGGGCGACAACCAGTCCGGCGAAGGCGAAGGTGATGACGAGCAAGCCACCGTCAAGTTGAACGGTCTGGCTGCCGCTGTGAAGAAGCTGGTTTTCGCAGTGACCATTCACGACGCTGAAGCGCGCAAGCAGAGCTTCGGCCAGGTTGCCAATGCATACATCCGTGTAGTGAACAAGGCTGACGGCAAAGAACTGGCGCGCTACGACCTGAGCGAAGACGCTTCGACTGAAACCGCCATGATCTTCGGCGAGCTGTACCGTAATGGCGACGAGTTCAAGTTCAAGGCGATTGGCCAAGGTTTTGCTGGTGGCCTGGCGCCTCTGGCTAAATCGATGGGCGTGAACATCGGCTAACGCGCAAGGGGTGAGAAAGCCCCCGCGAAACGGGGGCTTTTTCTTGCCTACTGAAAGTCCACGGAGTTGGTCCTGTAGGCGGTTTTGACGAATTCATCACTAGGAGCGACTGCTGGCGATCGCCACGGCAGTCTACCGGTTCTCGGGTTTAAAAGGATATTTGGATGAGCATGTTTCGTGGGGTTGTAGCTGCGGGTGTTTTGGTGTCTATGTCAGGCTGCGGAGCCTACAACGACTTCCAGGCAAACAATGCAGTTCAAGAATACAGGCAGGCATGCCTTGGAAATTATACGAACGAGTGTGAAAGCAAACTGGTCGACACGAACATTGTCATGCTCGAGCTCGCACGAAGCAACATCGAGCGGGAGAAGGACTCGATCGTGCAAGTCGTCGGCAAAGATGGATTTGATCGTTTCTCAAAAACTGCCAATGAGCTAATTGACCACTTGGTCGATCAACAGGAAAACAAGCGTCCAGGTTTTTTTGCACGATGGTTCCTGGGTGAAGGTCAACCGTTCGGCAACACACGCAACCAACTTTTTGACATTGCGGACATGCAAGAATTACGCGCTGCAGTGCTTCAAAACATCAGCGCCGGTGTCCACGCGAGCAAAGCATCTGCTAAGCCTAATGAACCAATGACTGAGACTGAGGCAATCTTGTTAGGCAAGGTACCTCAGGCACCGATTCAGGCTCAGGTCACCCAGACTGCCCGGCCGGCGGAACCAGCAGCACAGGCCGTCGAATCGACTGTTCAGGCATTAGTGCCATCCAACCTTGCTGCATCTGCAGATCGGATGATCGCGAGTGAAATCGCCCAGGATGGCGGGGATGAATACAAGGAGGGCCGTCAGGTTATTTTTGCTGACCTGAATAACGACGGCATCAAGGATGCCGTGTTGCTTTACACGATCGAAGGTCAAGGTGGCGGTAATGGCTACTTCCAAACCCTTGCCGCGTTCATTGGCAACTCGGCAGGTTGGGACTTCCGTGGAAAAGCTGTAGTCGGCAATGGTGTCCAGGACATTCAGGTAGTTGATCCCCAAACCGTCAGACTGACGGTTCTCTCCGTCGGTCCGGATGATGCGGATTGCTGCCCGAGTGTTCAGAGCACCGAAAACTACAAGTGGGACGGCACGACCTTTCTTCAAGCCCCAACGTCGTAAGTAAGAGCCAGGCTTCAGGCACCTAGCCGTGTGCATACGAGCGCGGTTAGGCAGGGCTCTGACGAAACGCTGGAGTAAACAAAATGAAGGAAAAATCGAATATGTCGCGATTCAACATCGGCTCTGGCCTTTTCGTCATGTTGCTCACCCTGGTATCAGCCCACTCCAATGCCACCAGCTTTGATTGCACCAAAGCTGCAAGCTTTGCTGAGAAATCGATTTGCACAGATTCTGCACTCAGTCGTCTGGATGAGCAGATGAACTCCGAATATGTCCGCGCTTTAGACGCAGCGCCGAACAAGGCCCAGGTCCGTCAAGATCAACGAGACTGGTTGCGTCTGCGCGACAACTGCAAGACCGCCAGTTGCTTAACCGCTTCGATGACTGATCGGCTCAGTGTTCTATTACGCACCAAGGTGGATCAGCCATCTAAAGCGCCAACCTCCGTTGCCGCTACCCGGGTTGATCAATCTGAAACGAATGTGATTTCAAAGGCCGCTACTTCTCCAATGGTCCCCGCCGTGGTGAAGCCGGCAGCCCCGCGAAATGCCACGGATGATCATCAAGCGATCCTGAACTTGAAGATTGGCCTGTTCGTGATGGCAATGTTGCTGCTGGTCTGCATTTACCTGCACCGTCGGGGGACCATTACGATCTATCAGGACTACACCGACGCGCTTTGGACAACCTTGACTCCGATCTTGGGGATTGGGGCGTATTTCGCCGCGAGCGCCTGGCTGGAGGTACCACGCAACTACTCCATCATTGCTGCCTGTGTCCTTGGTGGTCTTATGTCATTGCAGGTGCTTATCCAAACGTACAGAAGCAACAGCATCTGGTTTTTCCTTTTATCCCTCTTCGCAAAGGTCACTCTGCTGACTTTCTACCTCCTGATGATGGCCCTCCTGCTGTGCGGCGGTGCGCGAACCAAAAGTGAGGCCCGGCGGCGGCGCGGCTGGGCAGTGCTTGCCACGACTGTATTCGTATTCCTCTCAGGCTGGATGTGTCGGCATCGGCAATTCAGTTCGATCGACGATTACATAGCCGGACGGGCATAAGTGACATATCGGAGGTTGCGCTATTGCCACATGCGCGGCCACCGATGTAAATGGACGTCGGGCCAGTCTAAGGGGCCCGACCGAAGCCGGCATTTTCAAACAACAAAGAATCCAGGAAGAAGGATCAAGGAGTAGTCATGGGATTTCGTTTCAGCAAGCGAATCACGATTGTGCCTGGCGTACGCCTTAACATTAGCGGCAAAGGGGTAAGTACTTCGATAGGGCCTCGTGGTCTGAGTATGACGATGGGTCGCAATGGCACCTATCTCAATGCGGGCTTACCCGGTACTGGTCTTTCATATCGTGAAAGGATCGACCGGCCCAGTAGATCGAGTAGCTCCCAACCAGGACCTGCCGGAAGCGAATACTCTGGCCAGGTAAAGGTGAAAGTAAACGACGATGGCACGTTGTTGATTACGGATATAGATGACATCGAGTTGCCGACTGCTGTCATCAAACGCGTCAAATCCGAGATGGCCGATTCCATTCAGGACTTGCTGACTCAAGCAGCTGATAAGGTCAATCAGGATCTCGAATCCTGCCTTGGTGTGCACCTACTGACGCCGCGGCCGGGGGCCATGCCGTTGATCCCAGCTCCATTCGCCATTGAAGAACCCACGAGGCCCACTCAGCAGACGCCAGGTTTGATGGATCGAATGCTGCTGCGCATCGCTAAGATTGAGCGTGAGGCTGAGTCGGCGGAAGAGCAGTATCGACAAGACCTCGCGAACTGGCAGGCCACGCGTGACGCGCATGAACTTGAACGCACCGAAATCGAGAAAGCATTCCGGCTGGCGGCAAAGGGCTTCAGTGCTCAGATGGAACGTGCCCTGGACTATGTGTTGAGCGGCATTGCCTGGCCAAAAGAAACCCAGGTGGACTATGAGTTCTCACAAGACGTTACCGGCGTCGCGCTCGATGTTGATTTACCTGATGAGGGCGATATCCCGCAGCGCAGCGCTGAAGCCCGTGGCAACGGCAAACTAACCTTCAAAAATCGTTCGGATGCCCAGGTACGTAGAGACTTTGTCGCGCTGTGCTATGGATCTCTGTTTCGAGTTGTAGGGGAGGTGTTCGCTCTACTGCCGGCGATCCAGAAGATTCTAGTGTCGGGTTATATCCAGCGTGACAACCCCGCTACCGGGACAGTGGAGGATCAATACGTGCTCTCGGTCTTGGTAACGCGAGATCAGTGGGATGCGATTGATTTCAATCGTCTGGATGCGATCGATCCTGCAGCGACCCTGAACGCGTGTGGCGCAGTGGTAAAGCTGGACCGCTCTGCGCGTTTTGTTGAGGTGACGCCGATGGATATGTCGGTCTTGAACTGAAGACAA
Source organism: Pseudomonas sp. MF6755 (assembly GCF_016405635.1). NCBI lineage: Bacteria > Pseudomonadati > Pseudomonadota > Gammaproteobacteria > Pseudomonadales > Pseudomonadaceae > Pseudomonas > Pseudomonas sp. MF6755. The sequence continues at coordinate 52,632 of NZ_JAEKDA010000022.1, read as the reverse complement.
CCGCGGCGGCTAGAGCCGCCGCGGTGTGGGGAGGGCAGGAGAGGGTTAGCGAATGATTCCTTCGCGCTTTGCCTCCAAGATCCACATCGGAAACTCCTGCATCAGCCGTTCGTACAACTGCTCTTCCGTCATGTCGTGCAGGTCATCCAGGGCAAAGAATCCGCAGTTGTCCACGACTCTCCCGGGCATGGTGTCCAGTTTTTCCAGAATGCCGTAATTCCGGCCTGCTAAACCAATGTATTGCCAGAAGATTCCCAGCTTCGCTGCATCCACCATAAGTTGCGTGATCTTGCGGTTTTCAGACACGCCACCGTCGCTGATGAAAACCACAAACATTGGGGTTTTGTCTTTGGAAGCTTGGAAGGACTCGATCACTTTTTGGATCGCCTTCGGCTCATCATTGTAGCGCCGACCGACGTCCCACTTTTTCCAGCCGCTGTTGTCGGATTCGACAAAGTTCTGGTAGTTGTTCAGTGTCACAGGTGAGAGTCGCAATGGCCGTTCGGCAAATGTCCAGCACTCAAGTTCGGCGTCTGTATCTAGGGCGACGGCGATTGGCACAAGTCGATTGAGTACTTCCTGCACCCGGCCGGTTTTGTATTGATTTCTCATTGAGTCGGTGACGTCGAGCACGAGCAAAACGCGAGCTTTCATTCCAACCAGGCAGGCTTTCTCGAGGCTAACCTGTGCCTTCTTGGCCAGACTGACCAGTTCCGGCGCGACAGCAGCTACACGCTTCTCCAGAGAGATTGTGGAGGGAGATGGGGCCGGTGCAGCCTCTTCAGTAACTTCGCCGCCAAAATACCTCACGAGAGCGTCCAAGCCCTCGGCAAACCCCTGAAGGTTTGAGGCCAACCGCCACTCCCGATTCTTACGGTAAAGCTCAACGATCATTACCGCTTTCTCGGTTGTGAATGTGAGCCCTGAGAATGCGCAGGTCGCTCCTATCTCACCAGATGGGCTGATTACTTTGAAGTTGCCATTCTGGATGTCATTCATCGCCCCGGCACCGTCGATGGAGGCTGTAAAGACCAAGCGATCGATAGAGGCGGGCAGGGTGGCTAGATTAATTTCAAACTGGCCACCGGGGGCGAGAACCAAACTGCCGCAAGGCGTGAAAGGCTGATTGAAGAAGACCATGTAGCGATCATCAGAAAGCTTGCCATGTTCGTCGACACCGAAACATACGAAATCGATTGCGCTGGGGCTCTCAATGTTGACCGAGAGAGTGAATGAGAGACCGGGAAGAATATTTGCCAGAGGCATACGCTGGCCTTGGGTGATCTGCATGCATGGTTCCTTGTGACGATTAGAGCGCCTAATTATGAAACGGCCAAGGTGATACAGCCATTTTCACAGGAGTGGCTGGTATATCCGTAGGCTTAAACTTAACGGCGCTCGATGTTTCTGCAAGTCTTATACGGCCAATGAGGTCGCAGCGGGAAATTCCTATGGGAAGAACTGTTCATTCTCTCGAGGACACGGGGCAATTCATCATGGGTTGACGAGGCCGATGATGCTTGCATACAACCAAAATAGAAATCCCGCGGCGGCCGTGTGCCGTCGCGGGATTACTTGTCAAGCATGAATCTGCTGAAAGCGCCTGCTAGCACGAAAGCTTAGACATACTGTTTTTTGCCGCTCCTTTCGATTGGGTGGCCTTTAAATACGTGTGGGCCGTCCATGGTCAGCTCAATTTTGTCTCCCTTTCGAGTCAGCCACGGGGTGGCTTCGCTGCCGGCTTTGGAGGTAACTCCGGACGGGCTAAGCAGGACAAAGTCCTGGGAAATTTCGATCTGCCCGATCACATAGGTATACACCATTGAGCTAAAAAACCCGGATTTGAACTCGAATGCGCATTCCACGACCTGGTCGCCATACTCCATCCGCATCTTAGGTTTCAGCGATGCCACCGAAACCGCACCGTTATCTACTGCTGAATAAACGCTGCAGACCAGCGCTACCTTGCCGCCCATGAGCTGCGAGATTGCTGGGTTAATTTCGACGGTTTCAATACCAGGAGCTGAGGTGCTGGCGCTGACCACGTCACCGGTATGGAAAACGAAGGGATCGACGTCAAAAGCCCCACGCTTGTCAGGTGCCTGGATGATGGACATTCGCCCATCAGGGCGAAGGATGCCGATTCGCAGATCGAGGTCGTCGTTGTCAGATCCGTCGCCGTTATCAACCCACGTAGCGCTGACGCGAATTACCTTTGGAGCTGACGGCCCTTTTTCGAGTGACACCTTGTGGCTGCTGCCAGGCTTGTCCAGTTTTACCACGGTCTTAGCGATGTTGACGGGCTTCGGAGGCGGCGCAGGTGTTACCGCCTGCCCGGAGGATGCATCGTCTTCAACTTCGATGCCATAAAACCCGCAAAGTCCGGCAAGACCTGAGGCGAAACCTTGCCATACAGATCGCGCTTTGAGCTGGCCGTTCCGGACGTACAACTCAAGCACGATGATGCCCGTCTCTTGTGAGAAGGGCTCAGGTGCCAGTTCCAGGGTTTGGTCCCCGGCAATGACGATAGCGCGTAGGTCTTTGACTGCTTCGAAGCCGCCGGCGCTGCCGTCTTGCGTCAAAGTAATAGCGATCTTCGTTATGTTGGCAGGCAGTCGAGACGAGTCGAAGCTGATGCTGTGACTCACCGTGTCGCCACGAGCGACCGGGGGCGCGAATGTCGCCGCGCCTGAAGAGTGCTCGGGTGCATTGAAGAAAACCATGCCGCTGTCATCCACTACCTTGCCAGTGTCGGTGACCAAAAACGCAGTAAGGTTCACGTCTAGGTTGTTACCTGCCGCATGGGTAACTTCCACCCAACCTTGGGAGGAAAAGATCGTTGTGTTCTCGCCGGGTTTGAGTGACTGATTCAATTCATGCCGCCTATTCCATGGGTTTTCGTAACGCATTGTTCATGCGCTGCGCTTTTGTTGTTTGAGCGCGAAGGCCGGCCAATGGGGAAACATCCCTCATTGGTGCTGATCGCATTGATGCAGTTTAACGGCTTGGCCGCCGGCGACCGCCGAGACATCCATTCTCCATTTACACACCGTCTGAAACCCAAGTTTGGAACGTACGAGAGGGAATGTTGTGCGCGACATTGAAAGTCCTCTCAGTCCCGTTAAGTTCTGTTCGTAGGAAACAAAAACATCTGCCCGGCGTTCTGCACCGGAATTCGACAAGGCATTTTAAGTGGTGCGGTCTCCTCCTAGATGGCAATATGCTACATCTATTTGCGCTCCCCCTCATCATCCAGGGTCTGGCGTTTAATTTCTGACAAGGACCCGTTGGATGCTAATCGCACTTGTGGTTTTGAACGCCCTTTATTTGATCTGCAGTCTGCTGTTCAACGCCGAGCTGCTCAACATGGCTGGCGCTGATATCCCCCTCCGAAAACTCGAAGTCCTTGAGACCTATAGCCAGATCCTGGCGGCGACGAGTATGTGCTTGCTGGTATGGCGAATCTGTTATCGACGATACCAAGGCAAGGGGAGGGTGCTGTGGGTTTGGCTCGGAGCATCGGCACTTGTCGTTACGCCGTTAACGTGGTGGTTTCAGGGTGCGGCACCGGATTGGATCGCAGAGCAGTTCCCCGGCTCGCTACGGGTCAGTAGCCTCTACGCATACGTCACCAAAAAGGGATTGCTCTATGACTCCCTGACTATTCCGCAGATCCCCTATAAGGCTTACAAGGATCAGGGAGAGGGGAAGGCTTTTATAGCAAACCTCGGCGTTCTGATGAGTGTTCAAGGCTCTTACGTCGAGCGCATCGACAGGAACTTCCAAGGCTTTTCAGCTGCTGTTTTTCGTGGCTACACCGTCCGTAATGGAGACGCGTTATACGAGCGCTTGCAAGAAACTGTCGTGCCCTCAGTCAGTGACATCAGCAGGGCGTATGCACAGCTTGAAGGTTTTCGTGCGGGAGGCATCTCGGGGAGTGAGTGGCGACCGATCAAATGGCCGAATGCAGGGGAAGATCTGGGATACCAGCCGACCATTGACGAGTACGCCCGGTCAATCAATCCCGGTGTGCGGACACGAGATGCTCTGGCCAACACCACCGAGGTTCGCCACATGGCGAAGACCAAACTCGGTCCTCTCTATGTGAAGGGCATGAACCTTCTGGCTACGCGAGAGCAGTACCAGGCTTATCTGCCTGGCATTGCCGACAACATGGCCTATGACGTCGCTCACACCGACATCCACGGGGCTGAAGGTTTGAACGTCCTCAAGAATATGTGGTTTATCCCCTTCTCCCTTCTTAGTGGGTTGTTCTTCGGCGGCATCAGTCTTGTGGTCTTGATCATCTCGGGTGTTGAGGCGCTTCGAAGCCTCCCCGGGCGAATTCGCTTCGTTCGACCGGTCGCCGTGATTTCGATCGTTATGCTGCCTCTCGTTGTTGGCAACGCAATTGTCGATAGCCCCGGTTATAGAGATGCGTTCAGGAGCTTGGGCAAACAGCCAGTTGTGCTTGCCACCGTTTTCCATTGGGCCATGTCCTCAGAAGCAATGCTTTACAACATTACAAGGCCTCTGCTGAAAGCAGAGTGACCTACACAAAGGGAGAGTCACCGTGCGTAAAAAGTTTCTCGTTTCAGTACTGGCATTGACCATCGCAGCATCAACCTCTGGCTGCGCTGAGTTGGGTATCAACAAGCAACAGGCTGGCACCGCAGTGGGTGTCGTTGCTGGCGCTGTCATCGGGCAGTTCATCGGGAAAGGCAACGGACGGATCGTGGCAACCCTGGTCGGCGGTGCACTGGGCGGTTACATCGGTAACAAAATCGGTGCAAAACTGGATGAGCAGGATCAGCAGGCCCTAGCACAACGCACGCAAGATGCATTGAACGCGTCGCCGAGCGGGTCCAGTCTGCCCGTGTCCTGGACATCGGCCCATTCTGGCGCGTCGGCGGAGATCGTTCAGGGCAAAGAGTTCACCCAAACCAAAACGGTTGAAGTGAAACGTGCTCCGAAGATCGTCGCCGTCCCTTCGATGAAGCTCATCAATGAACAGTACGTCACCAAAAGTAGTTCGAATGTGCGCGCCGCGCCTGAAAAAGGCGCAGACAAAGTGGGTGGTTTGAAACCTGGCACCGAGTTTACTGCCGTTGGTTCGACAGGCGACTGGATTCTTGTCGGCCGCAAGGGTGTAACTGTCGGCTACGTCCACAAAGATTTGGTTGAACCAAAATCAGTAGCCGTTGCGAAGCGTGTGAAGTCCGCGGCCAACCTGGACGAGATGAACGTCGCTGCCGACAAGGAAACAAGGGCCTTCGATCTCGATTCGATCCCGACGTTGCCAACTCAGCAGGTCGCTGCTGAAACGTCTTGCCGGCCGGTGACCGTGAGCCTCAAAGCGGCCGACGGAAACACTGTGCAGGAGAAGAACACCTTCTGCAAACAAGCCAACGGCACCTGGGAACTCATCTAAGGAATCTTCATGAAAAACCGCGCACTCGCTCTCGTTGTAGTGGGTGCTTGCGGCATCGCGCCGCAAGCCTGGGCTCACCAGCTCGCCTACTCGAAGACAGAACAGATCCAGGTGAACGTTGATGGTGAGGCGACATCCTGGTGCAAACCAGAAGTGGCCATCACCATGCAGCGCCCAACTTGGGATGACCAGAAGCCGCTGAACACGCTTCTATCGAAGCTCCCGTATATTCTCGGCCAGGAATGCCCGACGGCCCAGGTCACCTGGAAAGCAGTCGACGCAAAGGGGGCGGTTTACGCCACCGGCGCGGGCAATGCGAGCAATCTGGGCCTGGCCACGCTGACTTCACCGACTGCCGCTACGGCCGCTGCCGCGCCCGCTGTTTCGGTAGCCCCCGTGGCTTCTCCTCCTACTCCACCAGCAGCTGTGGCGGCTGCATCTGTACTACCAGCCGCCGCTGCGCCTACTGAGCCTGCCGGTGCAGCGCCTGTGGTTGCTGCACCGGCCCCAGCGCCTGTAACGGCACCTGTGATACCACAACCAGCACCAGAGGCTTCACCCGTGCCAGTGCAACCGGTGCCGGTGGCTAAAGTACCTGTGACGGTTGCCCCTGTAGCTGCAGTGGCCACAGTATCTGTGGAGGCAACTCCAGCCGCCGCCCCTAAGCCTGCCGCTCCAGCTGAAGCGCCGGCCGCTGTTGCTGCCGTTCCTACTGGTGACTTCGGTCGCTCATTGGTGCTGGCCAACCAGAACCTGATGGGGATTACCGACGGAAGCGGATGCAAATGGGTTATCAGTAAGTCGGTAACTGATGGGTCCGATCCAAGTCTGTCCTTTGCGTCGACACCCGCCATGCCTTGCACTGCATCAGGCTATGCCGAGGGGTCCTATGACAAGTTGCGTTGGGCGGTACCGAACACCTATCGCGGTGATACCTGGTCAAAAACAACCGTGCACCCAAGCGGTCTGATGTTCAACCAGGCACTGGTCCAAGCGGTGAAAGGCAAGGCGCTTTCTTTCCTGAATAGCCGGGCAGACCAAGCACTCTTTCAGGTGGGTGAACTGCCTGCGCGTAACATGAAGGTGTATTTGGCCTTTGAGCGCCCCAACTACCGTGTTCTGTCGCCGTTCTCCAGTGATCCGTATTATGTAGTGATCACTGCAGATGAGGCATTTGCGCTTGATGCGGTTGAGTTGAAGCGCGCTGTGGTTGAGGTCTACCAACTGGTGAAGGCAACGTCGCCAACGACCGTCGGCCTGTCGAACCTCTTCTTCGCCAAGAACTTCGAAGCCCTTTACCCCGAGGGATACGCGTCGGAAACCAAAGACAGCATTCTCAAAACGCGTATGGGCGAGAACCGTGGTGAGTTTTACTTCGATGCTCGCCAAGGCAATAACTTCGCCCTGCGTCGCGAGGAGATCCGCCTGAGAGAAGTACGTCGTCTGCAGCAGCAAATGGCTGAGCTGCACACACGCGTCTTGGCGCGTTACGAACAACTCAAATCCGGGATGAAGGAATTCGAAGGTCGGGAGGCTGAAGCGCTGGCGCAGATGGCCGGCATCAAAGTCACCTTCCCATCGCCGATCGCAATGCAGGACCCGAACTCTTCAAAGTCCGCTGTGCCGATGATGATTCACGTCACTGGAAAGAGCGGCGACTACTACGAGGTCGATTTCCCACGTAAGGGGCGTGTACAGACTGATGCTGAACTGGAGAGCCAGTGGTACGTGCTGCCGGCGGCAAACATGACACCCTTCCTGCCGCTCGAAGACGGTCGCGCCGTTCCTACGTATCGCGTGTATACCGCTGGCGCGGCTGAGGTCTGCAAGCAAGACCACTGTGCTGACAGAGTGTCATTTGGTGCCGTACTGGCCAAGGAATTTCCTGGCGCCGGGATCGACTTCAACTGGACGCCTGCAGTCTCTCAGCAGCACGTGATTGATTGGCAGCAAGCATCCGCTCAAATTCAGTAAGGCAACCGACTATGAAAACGATGAACAAGAAGCACATCCTCATCGCCGCTGCGGTCGCCGGTATTGCGATTCTTGCAGCTGGTGTGGGGTTATCGAGCTCCGGCAAGAAGCAAGCGCTGCGTCAGTACGATGAGATGAAGGAACAGTACTTCCTAGAAAACGTCCTGAGCGAGGGAGATATTTCCTATTCCTTCTGGTCGGGAAACGTCACCGTTGAAACACCAGAAATCCGCCTGGTTGCAGCAGAGACCAACGGCGCAGATAAATTCCTCAAAGGGATTATGGGGCTGCTCGGTGGAATGGACTCCGGGGCAAAAGAGTCTGCCCTGGTCGAATGGTCACGGTATCTGCTTTCGACCAGTACTGGTGGCGGCCGTGCCGGTGGCGTTTACTTGAAGGCCGACGCCCTCAAGGTTAGCCGCGAAGGTGATAACAAGAAGGGCGAGATTCATGTCCAATTGTTGGGCATGGACATGAGTTCTCCTTACCTGTCGCACAAAGGCACGGATGTGGTCCTGCCCTCGGAAGTAGCGGATGAGATCCAGCCGCGCGCGGAGATGGATCAGTACGGAGGCGTGGTCAAGTCGCCCTACTCGTGGGGTAGCAATATCGTCCAACGTCTGCCGTTCACTGGTGCATTTATCATCGGCGCTACAGGGCAGTTCGGCACCAAAGTTGACTTGGACTTCAAGCTCACGCGCTCCAGCGACGGCGAAGGCTCGGTCGAGTTTGTAGTGGTGCATCGTAATGACGGCAGTGAAGTTGGCCGGATTGTACGCGAGGCTAAATTTGCGTCCATCCCAGAGCTTGACGATGTCCAGGTGCAACTCAAGAGCGCGCTAAGTGGCTTCATCATGGGGGCTTACAGTACGTCCATGGGCCAGGCCGTAATTGCGGAAGCCGCAGGTGACTTTGCTCGTAAGACCAAGGTGTACAGCTACTCGCTGACCTACAAAGGCTTCGACCAGTTAAAGGAGTCGTTCGACGAATTCAAGGCCGCTACCAAGCGTGAGGAGTTCACCGGCTTTTGCAATGAAACAGGCCTATCAGGTTATCAGAGTGACTTTGGAGTCAAGGGCAAGGATCACAGCGATTCGGAGTGCGCGATCGCTCAAAAGCTGGCTACCGATGCCAAGTTTGAAGAGTCCTACATTTTCAAGGAGGACAAGTCGTTATTTTCTGGCCTTTTCGTGAGCAAAAGCTTCACGCTTGAGACGAACTGATCATCAAGTTTCCTAGAACCTGGAGTACGGTCCGCCGTACTCCACGGTCACTAAAAAAATCTCAAGACAAAGGTAAGAATTTCATGACGAGTGTTTCCAAATGGGCAATCATGGCGTTCTGCTCGATGCTGCTGGCTGGTTGCGGTTCAAGCCAGGACAAAGCTGAAGAATTGGTCAAGTTGATGGGCATGGACGTCCAATACAAGATGGTAGTGCAAGTCGCAACGTCGGGTTATGCATCCAAATATCGCGAAGTCGCGCCAGAAAAAATCAAGGCCGTGATCGAGGACAACATTTCCCAGGACCTCTTGAAAGATACCTTGGTCCAGGTATATGCGAATCACTTTGATGCCGACGAGCTCGAACTGATGATCGAGGCCAACAAGCATCCTGATCAGGCGATGAAAATTATTATGAGCTCTAAGGACGGCATGAAGCTGGCAAAAAAATCCATGGACGTCCAGGTGGATCTGCAGCGTGATATGGCCAAGGCGTTCGAGGATCGCGATGAGGACATTGTCGACGAACTGGACGACCTCCGAAAGGATGCCCGCGGCTGATCCTTCATTTGCTCCGAACCACGGTAATCGACGCGGCTACTACGAACAGTTCGAGGTAGCGTTTGGCAATTCATGGAGGGTGGGATGAGGTTTATTTTGGTAATGCTGCTGGTGCTCAGCGGCTTCGCTCACGCCGGTTGCGGCAGCATCAACAACGACGATCAACGCGCCTACTGCTATGTCAAAGAGGGGAATGGGAGCTGCGCGAGCATTAAGGACGACGATCTGCGCGCTACCTGCTATGTGGAGGCCGGCAATGGCAGTTGTGCGAGTATCCGTGATGATGACAAACGCAAATACTGCTACGTGAAAGAGGGCAACGGAAGCTGTGCAAGCATCAACAATGACGACTTACGTAACGCCTGCTACGTCGAAACAGGCAACGGGAGTTGCGCGAGTATCCGTGACGACGATCAGCGATACTTGTGCTACGCCAAGACTGGCAATGGCAGCTGCGGGAGCATCAAAAACGATGACTTACGACGTCAGTGTGAAATGGTAAAGCGCTGACTGGCTTGCTTTAGCCAGGCCGGATAAAGGAATCTCACCTACAAAAAATGCCAGTCAGGTAACTGACTGGCATTTTTCATTCTGCGGCTAACGATCTTCCAAGCTGAAAAGGCGAGTGGTTCAACCGCTCAACCCAGTACTTCGCCCCTGGACTTGCGCTTGAATCGCCGGCGCAGGAAAAACACCACAAACAAAATAAGCAGCGTTCCTACGGTGAGGAAAATCGTGTTGAACCAAGGAAACGGCTCTTCGCGACTGTTCGTGGCTTCGATGTCTGTTATGTTTGGGAACACGGACAAGATTTGAATGCGCCAGCCGTAATAACGAATGAGAGCCAGCTGCTGGGCATCTCGTGAGTAACCCTGGGCCTTTGCCTGAATGTCGGCCGAGTCAAACTTGAAGTACCACGGAAAACTCCACCCGGTATCTTCATTGCGATAGACCATTACGTTTTTCGATGTTGGGTGTTCAGTGTTAATGAAATACACATCCCGGGTAGGGCCGTCTGCTGGGTTTTCAGCATTGATGACGCCGTCATCGTCCACACGTTTTACCTCAACGCCGGTGATGGCCACCACGTCGTACTGCGGTAAAACATAAAACAGACCCAGTCCCGCACCAGTGATTACGAGCAAGATTGCGCAGATAACCACCCCTTTAATCCACTTCATTTATGTGCTCCATTTTGATCGTCGAATTCTGCCCCAATTAGATCTTGGGTTTTCACCTTTGACCGCTGGGGTGCTACTAAACTTGGTTAGCAAATGTGTAGGTGCTGCAGTGATAGTAACGACGACTCAAAAAAAGCCCAGGAAATCTCCCAGGCTACTTGTTTTCTGAAGAACGCGATCGCGTTCCGATCACCCTGGCTTATGCAGGTGCTGTGTCAAATTCCAGGCATTCGGAAAGTGAGGTGAACTCAGGTCGCCGGCAGACCCAGGCAGTAAAAGCGGTGTAAGCCACCGTTAAGCCTGTGATCAGAGCCATTGTTTGCTTCTTCTCTCGACTGTTTCTCGCAGCAGCACGCACTTGAGATTCACCTTTGCGTCGAGCACTGTTCGAAAAGAGAGACGCGATCAGCATTCCAATCACCGCATAGAACACGGTGATGAGAGTGAGCTTGGCAACAATAACTAGGGTGATACTCAGAGCTCCCTGGTTTGTCCGGAAGGTCGCGAATACGGCGTATGCAATGGCCAAGATAATCCCGGTACCCAACGCTATCCCTGAGACCAAGCCAGGCATTTCAAGCCAACGAAGGATCAGAGCCGAAACGGCACCGATCGCGGGCAGCGCATTCGTGATCGCAGCATCGGTGTAGTCGGTGTAGATCGTGGCAGCCTCTGTGTGGTGTCTCCAGATCGCCAGGCAGGTGATCATAGAACCTATCAAGAGCGTGTATTTCCATGTCGGGCCTGCCCAGAAGGCCTGCCACATGCGTAACACTGCTGGTTTCTCAGCTACAGACTCAGCAGGGCGCACTTGCTGTGCCGAAACCACATAGGCTGGGCTCTGAGAGGAGAGCGCCGGTTGCACACTTTGAGACGGTGTCTGAGCCACCTGATGCTGCTGAGCAGATTGCTGTCTTTGTTGACGGGATTGTTCCTGAGCGATCCGGTACTGCTCATCTCTTTGGGAGCTGGCAAGTTCCTCTGCCTGGCGCTGAGCTTCATACTCATCTTTGCGCAGCTTCTCTTCTGCAGCGTATGCCTTACTTTTTTCAACGCGTGAGTAATTATCCAGAAAGGTGACACGAGCTCCCATGGTTTGATCGAGACACTTCTGGGTGGTGCACTGATCTCGTACGGACAGCCACTCGCGTTGTGACTGGCGCAGATCATCCGGGTGCTCTGTTTCAGCGAGGACTTTTTGATAGGCTCGATCGAGAATACTGTCGACGCCACTCAGATAGCCGTCTTTACAGATGCTGGACTCCGCGAAATTTGCAGCCTTTGAACAATCAAAGCTCGCTGCCATTGAGCTACTAGTAACCAATGCCAGCGTAAGTGCGAGAGCGTTGCGAATTATCATCCGGTTCATCCCTAATTCCGTTATTCAGTGCCCGTAGCAGGGCATAGTGGTATCGGCCGGGCATGTGAATACGTGAGGAGAACATGCATGCTCGTGTGGACGCGTCAGTTAAAGTCTTGAGCAGCAGCATTTCCTTCCCGGGGAATTTTTGTTGTCAGATGCCGACGTTGACAGGGCTGTACTACCAGCCCATCTTTCCTAGAAGAACGTCACCCGTTGTGGAACATAGCCGGTCAAGAGGCTACCTATGTTGGCTGAATTGCTGCCCAAACCGGTGTACCGTCACTACCGACGTCATCTTGGATTTCACTGCAAATTGCCGTTGGGGCATCAGAGCAAGAGATCCACGAGATTATCGCGGCAGGATTCGCAGCCGAGGGATTCAAATTGCTTAGCGAATCTGGCGTGTACGACGCAGTCGCCCTTGAAAAGATTATGCCGGTTGGGACCCTTAACGCCCGATTGGCTCGCCGACAGCGCTTAAATCTGGACGAGAGTGATCGGTTGTTCCGACTTGCACATGTGACAGCAATGGCAGAGGCGCTGTTCGGAGACGTCAAAAAAGCCCAGCGCTGGCTGAGCAAGCCTAAGCAACGTTTTGCCAAGGAACAGCCCCTCGCACTGTTATCCACTACCCAGGGCACTCGGATTGTCGAGAAACTGCTGATTCAGGTTGCCGAGGGGATGGTCTTATAACGAGTGCACTGATCTTTGGTGGCAAGTCGATGAGCCACGCTACATCGATTTTACAGAAACCAACTCTACAAGGCGGTAATTCTTCCTGGCCGCTTTGATCGCCTCCTGTTCTGCGAGACGCGTACTGAGCGTATCCGCCTCATGGACCATTGTGTGCTTCCTACCCTCAAACTCATTACCGATCCGCAGCGTGACCCTTAACACGGGGGTGAACGCTTTCACCGATCTTCTTTTTCTCCGCAGCCTTCACTGGCTGGATGTTCGAGTTATCCGAAAGATTGTCATGTTCATGTAAGGCATGAGTCTGCGCAAGTGGCAGCACCGCCAAACAGTGCTCGGCGAATCTCTGCTTCAGTGAGGTCGTGATCTTTGTATATAGCCTTGGCGTAGGTTTGAACTTGCCGCTAGTGCTTGGCTCGGCCGCAAATTGTCGTAATTCTCATCGGCTTCGGCACTGCCTTTTCAAAGGCACGTTTGCATTTACCCAAATATAACTGTCAATGTTTGGAAGCGTTAAGAATCTGAGGTCGGATGCCTCTGTCAATCTTCCACTTTTCGCGTTCCTGATGCGTCAATATCAGGCGCAAACATTGACTGTCAATGAGCAGTTCACTTACTCAGTGGGAAAGCCCAATCTTGCTGGCCTACTGCTGTGTCAATGGTTAGAGACGTAGCTGATACGTGTGTCCACTGCATGGGCAGCTCCTAAAGGTATTTTTTGAAGCTTGAGACGGTGATGTAGACGGACACACCCAACAGCACCGCGCAGGGCAACAGAATCAAAAGGGGACTGATGCTGATGGGGATGGCCAAGTAGACCGTCCAGGGCACGATGGTCAGCGGAATGATCGTCCCCCGGGCTTTGTGATACAGGTAACTTGACTCGCGGCCGGAGCCGAATTTTCGTAGATCACGCCGCACCAGGCCATCGACCAAGCCAGTGAACGCCGCCAGGGCGAACAGTGGAATCGTCAACGTCAGAATGACCATTCGCACACAGAAGGTCAGGACTGTGTATAACGCGGCTAAGCCATAGTCCTGGAATTTGATCATCGCCCGACCGAGTTCGTAGCGAAGGTTCAAGGTTCCCGTTTGTTGTGGTGATGTTAAGCGAGCGTACTGTGTCAGTGCATTTATGTTGTCCTGCATGCCGGTTTTCACCATCAGCCAGTCATAGACCGTTTGTGCCAGCCAGGTTGCCGTACGCCCCGGTTCCTTGATGACAACGCTGTGCAGCAGATCCTGGGACAGCCAGCCCAGTTCATGTTGGAACATCTGCTGAGCATGTTTCCAGCCGGCATCCGGCCAGAACGTGTACATGCAAAGCCATTCAACGACGATGGCGCCGAGCAAGGAGCCGAACATCACCCCCAAGAAATGAAAAGGGGTAGAGAACAGCATGCCCAGGAAGTTTTTTTGACCTTCCTGTTGTTGCTGGGCTTTTTCCGCGATATCGGCCATGGCTCTGTTCCTTCAAGCCTATGCGGCTTTTCCGTTATTGGCCATCTGGCGGAAGTCGTCTACCAAGTCATCAGGAAGCGACTCACTTAATGCGTCATATCCCGGTGCTTGCCACCAGTCGCTGCTGGTTCCGGATCCTTTACGCATGCCCTCAACCAAGGCCTGAAGATCCTTGGGCATCACTTCATCGGTATCGCTTGCCGGCAACGGCATACGAATCTTCCACAAATTCCCGCCCTCTATCAGGGCAAAGCATTGCCCCTTGGGTAGGGCAATCACATGCGCCGGTTCGATCATCGGTACGCTGACACTTTGGATCTGATCGTGAGTGTTAGAGGTGAAAGCGGTGTTGCCGTTAATAGCGTCGTTTGCACTGCTCGCTGGTGTACTGGTAAACACCTGGACCTTTGGCAACTGGTTGGTCAGCAGCTCGGCGGTTGCAGTCTCACGTACACGTAACATGAACAGGTTGTTGAAGTTACCGATGACTTGGCCAGCTTTAGCCCGGTTACCGATTTTTGCCTCAATATCGCTCATGGTTTGGGTGTAGGCCGTGACCTGCATGCCGGCACCACCGCCTTTGTTGATCATCGGTATGAATTCATCGCCCATCAGTTCGTTGAATTCGTCCGCATGTACGTTAATTGCTACCTTGCCGCCGGTGGCCCCGGGCAAGCCATCATCGATGCCAAACTTATAGATGTGACCCGCAACTGACACCAGATCGCTGAACATCGAGTTGCCCACCGCTGCAGCTACCTCTGTATCAGATAAAGCGTCCAGGCCGACATAGACCACTGCCCGTTTGCGGATGATCTGCATCCAGTCAAAGATTGGACGTGGGTCCTCAAGATCCAAGTAGTCGGGAGATAGCAGCTCTGCAATCCGGCCTGTGGTCAGTTTTTCCAGCAATGGCAGAAGGCTGGCCACGATCTTGTCGAAATAGGTTTTGTCATAGCGTACGGCTGATCGCAGACCCTCCATCACTGGGTCGGAGATGCGTTGCTGAGTGAGGTACATGTCCAGGGCCACCACGCGTAGCGGTCGATCCTTCATGGCGAAGCTGAGGTTCTTACGATCGATCTTTCCTTCCAGCTCAACGATGGTTTGCCAGGCTTTGGGATCATTTTCAGCAAAGTACTTCTGCGCATACTCGATGAACAGCGCGTCAATGTTTGTCACATGCTTGAGGATCTGTTCATAGTCCGGTCGACGTCCAAGTGCCACGAGGGCGCGCGCGATGATGTTGACGAAACGCCAGGCGAATTCACGGAATGCCGCGGAATTGCCTTCCCCCGAAAGTTGGCCGGCAATGCGGGTGGCAACCTCCGAGATCCGACCAAACCGGCCGACGGCGTTGTAGCGAGCGGAGTGATCGGGCCAGCCCAGGTGGAACACGTAGAATTCCTCCAGTCGGTTTGCGCGCTTGCATTCGATGTACATGCGCTTCAGGAGGTCTGCGTCGCCTTTAGGATCGAAGACAATCACCACTTCGCGGTCCAGGTCCAGTTCTACATTGCGCTGGCTTCGATGAACGGGTTGCACGCGTCGCCCCATATGAACGCGGCGCCGGGGGCTACGGCGGGTACGCCTGATGTCTTGGGTGATAAACAACTCTGCCAGGCGGGTTTTCCCAACACGAGTAGTCCCCAATACAAGGGAGTGTCCAACCCGCTCACCCAGTGGCAGGCTGACATCCGCTTCGTTCGGCTCTATACCGTGTAAGCGCGGTAGCCCCCCGACTGGAGGAAGTGGACGCGCCGGGTTAAATGGCACATCCCACGAGGTAGCCTTTGACAGCAATTTGAGTGGAAAGGGCGCGAACTCCAAACGCTCCTCAATTCTGCGAGCAAAGGTATAGATAGACGTGGGCTCGACATACTCGGCGTATTTTGGGAGGTAAGTCTCCATCAACCGCTGAGTATGTTTTTGGGTCCAGCGAAAGCCTTTACCGATGAATAGCCGCTCATTGCTGACCGGCATGTCTTTGCTGGTCATGGTGTAGTGGGGTAGGCGCCGAATATTGCGTCGGTAACGCAGCACCACCAATGCCTGTTTCAGGCGGACGAACCCCAGACCCAGAAAGCCTGTGCCGGCAACCATCCCGAATAAGGGCGTCAGAGCAACCGCCCAGGGCGCTAAAATACAAAGCAACGCCGCAGCGACACATACGCAAACTGTGTACAGCTCGACGGCAGGGCGTAGTAACGATTCAATGGTATAGGAGGTGGCCATGGATCATTTCCTATGAGTGATAGGGAACAGTGGCCCCACTGTTTCGTAATGGAAAACGACTGGCTTGCCTGTCTCAACGATCAGCCCATAGGACTTGGCCAGGCGGTATATGGGGTGGTAACTGTTGAGGGAGTTGACGTGATCAGCAATGCGCTTTCGCCAGACCTCCAATGGCATCGCTGCCTTGCTCAAGTTACACGGCACGCACGCGGGCATCATGTTGCTGATGGTGTGGTTCTCCGGCAGCCCCAAAATGATGGCGCCGGTGTACTTGCCGTTCACCCTTTCAGGTTCTCGCCATACTGCTTCCTTGTGGTCCGCATGCCACCGGTCTCCCAACAGCACACCGCAGTATGCGCAATGGCCCGCGAATTTAGCGTGAAGCTCGCAGCGTTGCTTCTTGGTCAGCTTCATGGGGCCGGGATCCTCCTTTGATGCGTGATGATGAATTGGCCAACTCTTGCCTCGCTTGCTCAACTGCCTCGGGCAGGCGTTCTTTCAGCCGCTGACATAGCTCCACCTCGTCACCAGGTACGCGGGCGATGACGGTGCCGCCATAGAGCTTGGCGACATAGGTGACCTGTTCAAAAAGCAGTTGGCCTGCTCGTGGGTCATCTGGTTGCTTGATGACCAAGGTGATGTGCGTAAGAGAGGCCATACCCTGGTTACTGCTGGATCGTTGTGGCAGTGATCAACAGCGGGTAATGCTGGACTCCCAGGCGCTGTGCCAGATCATTTGATGGTGCCGGGACCAACTGTAGATTTCCTGCCCATCGTTGGATTTCGGCAAATCGCTCGGCGCTGGCCACGTTAACCACAAGGCCGACTGCCTGCAGTTGCTGTAACTGATCGCGGCGCTGTGATAACCACTTTCTGGAGTTTTCATCGTCGCCTACAAGAAACAATGGTTGCAGGCCAGGTGCATTGATTACCCGGCCCTGGACCTGCCCGGGTGTCAGTTGGTCAGAGCGCACTGGAAACGAGCCTTGCCCACGCACACCAATATTGTCTGACTGTGCGGACTGCTCGGTAGGTTCTGGAGCCAAGTCCTGGTAGTAGGGCAGAGCGGAAACACCCCCTCGGTCTTCAACAACAATCAGCGAGGTGGCATGCACCGCTATGGGGGAGGCCAAACACAGCAAAACAGGCAGATGCAGCAATCTATTCATGGATTATTCGCCATCAGGTTGATACCGGTGACCCGGCTGAGGTGTTTGGCAAAAGCTCGTCGGTAGCGGGCAGCGGGTTCACCTCCGGCAGGGCGGTGGTACCGGCCAGCAGCGGTGATCCAATCGCCTCCTTTAGCTTTTTGCTCAGCCAGGATCTGGGCCGTAACCGAGAGGTTTTTGTACGGATCCAGCCCTTCGCAGGGATAGCTATAACGGTGGCCGTTTGCACCGATGTTGGTTTGTCCAAGACCGACGTCGACCCTACTTGGGCCTGCGGTCTGAAGGGCGATCATCAACGCTCTGCAAGCATCGCTGCGTGTCGCAAAGCGATATCCGGCGCCGGCGACATTCAACGTCCAGGGCCAGGGGACGATCTGGCCGCGAAGTCGGGTGCCACTCTCTTGCAGTGCAACGGAGTACAGCACCTCGGACGGAACGCCGGCAGGCAGGGCAATCAACTGATAGGCCGGTGGCGGAACCTCGGCACCGTTAGCAAATGCCGCGGTGAGCAGTAGCCCCCCCGTTAAAGCCGCGCGAATTACAGACGCTGCCATTGTCCATTCACCTCGCGTACCACGGCCGGCAGCTCACCGCCGAGTCCAAGGCCAAGCCATCGACCGGCATCGTGATTCAGTGTGATCTGTCGGCTTCTCACGCTGGCCGGTTCGACTCCGGCCAAGATGGCCCAGCGGCGAATTATTTCGTCATCACCTTGACTACCAACGAAGTACAGATCAAAGGCCTGTTTCTGGTTTTGTAAGTCTTTGACGCGGTCAATACATGCGTTGCAACTGTCTTGAACAAAAACGGCTAGTCGTCCAGTGCCTTTCACAGCAGTTACCGCTCCCGAGCCTGGAGCAGATGCAGGGTTGGACGATAGTTGAATGACTTTTTCATTGGGGTAAAGACGTGCGAAGGCTTGGTCATAGGCCCTTTGGTACGCCAGTTCCTTATCGATACGCTGTCGCTCGGCTCGCACCTGCAGCTCTGCATAGCGTCGGCGCTCCTCCTCCGACTTCGCTTCGATGCCAAGTGCTGTCAGAGGATCCAGGCCTGGCGAATAGATTCCGCGAGGACCTTCCATCACAGTTTGAAAGCGGGACCATTCTTGGGGGGTTAATCCCCACTCGCGGGCGAGTTCTGTCTGACTGGCTCCTTGAGAAGAGTTGTGAACTTCACTGTTCTGAGTGTTCGAGATCGACGTTGATTGCCCCGAAGCCGCATGACAGCCGTATGCAAACGCGAAGGTGGCCAAGCCTGCAATGAAACCCAAAATGTTCCTGGGCTTCATTGTTTTCGAGGAAGTGGTAGGGGAGTGCATAAAGGAGGTCCTATTGCGCGACGGTTACGGTTTGAGGTGTTCCGGCCACGTCAAAGCGTGCGGATCTTCCGTCCAGCGCGTTGAGTCGCCAGGCGGTGCCCGCCACAGCGTCACCAGGTCGGATAAGGTAAATTTGATTCAACTGCGTGCTGCCAGGCGGTGCTACGGACAAAAAGCGTTCTCCGCCGCGATACTCGATACCGACAACGGTAAAAGGGGGTGTTTGCGGTGTGACAATGGTGGTAGCGGGCGGTGTTGGCCGCTTTGGTTGGCGGGCAACGGGCTTAGGCTTGGGCTTGAGGGGAACAGCAGTGGCTTGTTTGATTCGTGACTGACTGA
Organism: Pseudomonas sp. MF6755; assembly: GCF_016405635.1. NCBI lineage: Bacteria > Pseudomonadati > Pseudomonadota > Gammaproteobacteria > Pseudomonadales > Pseudomonadaceae > Pseudomonas > Pseudomonas sp. MF6755. Next base: position 33,682 of record NZ_JAEKDA010000022.1, on the reverse strand, counting down.
GTTCTTGAAGACGGCTATCGAGTGTTTCGACGCTGGCTTTGAGGACTACCAATTCACCAGTAGACGCAGCATTTTGAGAGATTTCCTGCGCTGACTCCGTCGCTTGCTTTGCATACGCTTGTGCGGCATCAATTCGATTCGACAAAGCCTGCTGCCCGGCTCGGAAGTCCTCATTGGTCACCAGGTGGTTGCCGGCTACCGTGTCCAGTCGCTCATCGACTTTGCCCAGCCGCGTCAACAACGCATCGAGCGACTCTTTGTTTGCAGTCGCAGCTAAGCTGGTGCTGAGTTGGGAGAGTTGATGATGCTCATAACCCAGCATGCCTGCCAGTATTGCAAGGCAGAGGCTGAGTATCGCTGTGGTTCGAGTAGGGCGTGGTAGGTTCATGGGCGTCCTCGCGCAAAAGCCAAGACACCCTCTCAAACCGCTCTGTTACGTGCATTAGGAAATAGGTTTTACAGGCCGATTGATTTAAGTCCTGCGGAGAGGTGCCCCCACAGGCAAGCCAACGAAAGAGCTTCACGGTACATTCAGGGTCGACGATCGCCGAGGTCGGAGAGAAGCTGCGCATCACTGCTGATGGAGTATTTACCATTGCAAGTGACTGATTGAGCGGAACGCGGTCAAACGAACCTAGTCAATCTGGGTCTCAGCTCGACGTGCCACTTGGCATCGCAGAGCGAGTACCGCTCAAAACTTCGACAGTGACAGGGGCGGCGGTGCTTGAGGCTACAAAGCATGTTATTAGTTAGCCATGATCTGTGTCGTGATGTTCTGCCGTCAGATGTATTGTTCCCAAAATAAAGCAGCCCACTGTGTCGCTCAATTCAACGTTGAATAGGACTACCACAAGAAATTTGAGTCTGACTCCAGTCTCTTCTTCATTATTATAATTACTCGACAGCAGTAAACGATCAGAGTCGACCATCGACCAAATAAAATGGACTCTCGCATTGCGAGGTCAAATCCATGACTCGAAAGCCCCATGAACTCTTTCATCGGTATGTAGAATCTGTTTGCTTCGTCTATATGAATCTGAATAAGTCCATTGAAAACTATTCGCCCAGTGCGACCGTTTCCATCACGAAAGGGATGGATGCAGTTAAATGCTCCAATGAACACCGGCGCCAGGAAGCAGCTCGGAAGGTTATTGGCGTACCCAAATTTCAGGAACGAGTGCAGCTTGATTAGTTCGGATTTCACATGGCGCCAATCCAAAAACTGCCAGTAATCTCCGAGGTGGTCTGGTTTGGTAATTACATTTAGTTCTGATCTGAGCTTCACTGATTCTTTGTTAGCGTCAGTCGCTATGCTTTCAAGCAATTCAATGAAGGTCGAGGATTTAAGGTGAGGGATTCTCTTTATGTCTGCCAGGTAACTTTCAAAAATTGGTAATTCAAGAGTCGTGCGTTCTCCAGTTACAGAAGGCGACCCATATTTAACGAGCATGAATTCTGATAGAGGTCTTTCTAATGACGCTAGAGCTCCCCTAAATCTTACAGTTTTGTTATCCGAAGTTAATTGCTGTGCGATTGCCTCGTTGAGGAAAACTGGTTCGAATCTGACTAGGTCGGAGAGAGCCTCACTAGCTTCATCAATAAGCGTGTTGGTGTAGGTTGAGATCCCCCCTATGGGGGGGTATTTTGGCGATGAGAAAATGCGCTTGTGCATGATTTTACTGTATTACTCGATATTCTATATTGCTCTCTGGAGCTTTATTTTCTCCCCAGTCTAGGAGGGTTTTTATCGCGGAAAAATCTGGGTTTTTCTTAGTTATAAAAACAGTTAATGTGGAAACTTTGTTGCAGCCGGAAGGTCTTTCGATTGTACGCAAGTCTGAGCATTTTTTGCTTATTAACGCGGCGCCGACGATTTTTTCACTTTCGTAAATGATGGCGGATTTTTCAGTACATGATCGGAAACGACAGCCGGATTTCATTACTGCGTTTTTTATACCTTCAGGGGTTCTCAGAATGATGTTGGAGTCCGGGTCGGGGTTGGACAGTCCCATGATGATCTGATCCACTACCGGCGAAGAATTTACTATGTAGGTACCCTTCATATCCCCAAGGTAATTTTGAAGCTTTTCCTTGTCCTGTTCGGCGCCTTCAGTGCTGTTTGCAGCAGTACAGTAAAGAAGCAATAGTGAGTAGGCTAAACAAAATGTATTACGAGTAAAAAAGTGCATGCTTGTTCCTGCCCTAGCTTTAGCATGGATCTGCATCGGATGGCATGCGGTGTGTGTTAATGTCATTCTGAAGAAGCGTTGCTTCTCGCGCTCTTCGCTCATGGTACGCGTCACCGAAGTTGTTTAAGTTATTAAGTGCCGCTTGCCAGTTACCTGTCGTAATTTGCACCCAGAAGTTTGGGGTGGCTACAGCTAGATTGGTGCCATATTGATAGGCTAAGTCAACTATTGCTGTTTGAGTTCCAGAGGGGAGTTGATCAAAGTTCGCAAAAGTAGCTGCATTGTCAAAGTTTGTAGCCACTTGTGACATTACATTACTTAAGACGGAGCTGTCCATCAAATCAGCGTTAGCTTGGGATACAGTAAGCGGATTAGCTGACAAAAAATTGTTAGCCTCTTGACCGGTTCTCCCTGTATAGGGAAGCAATTGAGATATCAAGTCAACTGGCCAGCCAAAATTGGCCATGCTTTGCTCGGTGCGACCACCCAAGTCAATGCCAGTAGCAACTGTTACGCCACTGCTCGCGCCTCCTGGCCAGTAACCGTTCAGACGCTGTTGGCCTTCACTAGTCGAAATAAATGCATGGTCTACATTTCGAGATGGGTTTACACACAATGGATTTGGCTCGTGTTCTGGCTCGCCATTTCCTCCATCAGGATCTGTCGGGCTTGGGCCATCCGGGAAATCTCCAGGATCTGGTTCAGGTGCAATTACAGTAATGTCGGGAAGCGTAATGTCCGGGTATGTATCAGTGCTTTGGCCGCCACAAATTATATACTGCTCAGAAGCTTTTAGTTTGCGCATATAAGTCCCTTTTAAGAGTGTCGGTTTGATTGTTGTCTAGTCTTGTTCGATAAAATCTCTATTGCAATATTTCCGAACAATCTGTCGAGAGCGGTTTTTGATATGCGTAAATACCCTCTTCTCGGATCCTTGATTAAAGAAAATTGTTCGTTGGTTTCCACTAATATTGCATAGTGGTTTTTGCCAAATAGAATAATTGAGGGGAGTGTTAAGTTTTTTAGCTCGTGTTCATGTAACCACCAGCTTCTGACTCTTAGTCCATAGAGACGAAAAGTCGATGATAAATCCCTTATGCTGACTTTTTTTATGCCGTCGGTAATTTTTTTAGGGATAATAGGCAGGTGGAGAGTAGGCTCAAAACTATGGGAGCATAAGATCATTTGTATGCATGCCCAAGCGCACCCATTAGAGGTGGTTTGACGAATCATTGGTGTTTTAGGCATGTCATAACCTCCATGTTTAGTAGTAAGTAAGCATAAAATTGTTACAATTTTAATTCTGCTTCCTTGATTGCAACTGCACACACCACGAATCGGTTAACCAACTGGCTGGGATTGTTGGCGGTTTAAACGTTTCACAGACGTGCACTGACTGTCTGGTTTGCACCTGCTAATTCTTCCCATCTGACCGAAAAAAAAGGCCACCCGAAGGTGGCCGTCAAACTATGAAGCAATGAGCTGCCTTGCAAGTGTCATTTCAACTGAGTCACCATCTTGGTTCAGCGAGTCGAGACCAGAGTCTGGCACATCTCCCGACGTGCTTTGAGCCACGGCGATTTTCTTGGCCATCAACTGCAGGCAAGTAATCTGAGAGCTGTCGGCATAGCCAAAAAAAACCACCCGCACCGGCTGCTTTTGCCCAATCCGCCATGACCGTCGAGCTGCCTGTTGCAAGGTGTATACGTTGTACCCCGTCTGCAGGAACGCAATGGTCGGAAAATCGAGCAAATCCAACCCGGTCTTGACCAGCTCCGGGTTAGTGATCAGTACGTCGACACCTCTGTCTACCTGCTCGAGGATCCAATCCTCGCGCCTGGCGGTATCCACTGACGCCCTCAGGACCGCTACTTTTAAACCAGATTGCTCCAGCAGTCGTTTCAGGCGAGAGGTGGTGTCTCGCGTGCCGCTGTACACGGTATAGGCCAGAACCTTCCGGCCTTTGGCTTTTTCCGTGAGGCAGAGGTCGAGCAGTGCTTTCTCCTTCGGCATTATTTGCTCATCTGCAAAGATCGAGGGGACGAACGCCAAGGTATCTTTGCTACGAGGGTGCTTAACGATCTCCGGTCGAAAGCAGCAGTCAGGCCAAGCCAGCAGCACGTTGAGTACTACCCCTAGCAAGGTAGTGTCTCGACGGGCCAATGCTTGGCGAAGTTCCTGCGTCAGTTTTCCTGCCAATTGCTGATAGGCCGACGCTTGTTCTGCAGACATGCTGATATCGACAAATTCCTCCTGGTACGCCGGCAACACGTTGCCACCGATATCTCTAAGTTTCAGAAACACGGTGAACGGCAACACAAAGCGGTGAATGCCTTTAGGGCCGAAGCCTGGGGCTTTCACCGTTCGCACCGAGAGTTTTTTTCCCTTGGCTGTTTTGTGTGACACGTTGTCCCGCTCGGTGTAAATGTCCTTCAATACGCCGTGGTCGCGCATGAATGACATCGCGGCCGGAGCCATACTTCCGCGCGCGTTTGGTTTGTAACCGTCCTCGATCATTCGCCGGGTAAGTATTCGGAACAGGAGGTAGAACAGATCATCTGCATAGCCACCCATGAGGGTGCCTGTCAGCAGCACGGTTTTACGTGCTTTCGCTGCCAATACACCCATAGCTTGACCCTGGGCCGAGCCACTGTTTTTGTATTCATGTCCTTCATCCACCACCAACAGGTCGAAATATCCGTTTGGTAGGTAGCGTTTGATGAACTCGGTGGGTTGGTAACCGCCCTCGCCAAAGCCAAACTCAATGTTGGCCATGGCGCGCTCCATGCGTTTGGCTTGGCGGTCGCTGAAGATGAAATTGCCCTGAGCGTCCATCAGATTGATGAATTCGCTGACGTTGTCGATCAGCATCGAGGCGAGGAAGTCCTCCCCGAAGTCATTCAGCAATCTGTCCGCACGTACTGGACCGATAGTCGGAATCCGACACATCGATTTTAGTATGGTCGCACGACGAGTTCCGTTGTCGGCTTTGCCCGGGCGCATCAGCGTCCAGAGTTGTCCTTGGCAATAAGGGCAGCTCCGACGGCGTTCCTCTCGGTGAAACTCTTCGACAGTCACACGGTTGCCTTCTAAGTCCTCCAGAAGGCGTCCGCAGTCGGGGCATCCTGCGAAGTTGTATCCGCCGCTGGCGCGACGTGGCCAACATACCGTACGCCAGTGATACCCCATGCGCATTCGCACGCGTCCGAGAATGAAGAACTCTTTACGGCCATCGTAAGGATCCCCCAGTTGGTCACGTAGCTTGATCAGCTTAACCAGCGTATCGGGTCCATTGAGAACCCACACGCGTGCGTCTGGGATGGTTTCGAGTATCTCCCGTCGCCATTTGTAGACCAGGTGTGGAGGCGAAATCACCAAAGTGCGGCGGTAGCCCGCACTGTGCATGACAGCGGCTACAGCGATGGCCATCATGGTTTTCCCAGTGCCCATTTCTGCATTGATAACGGCTGCCTGCTCGTTGCGGTCTAGCAATAAAGCTGCAACGGCCTGCACTACATCAGCTTGAGCAGGGAACGGCTGGCGTTTGAGTTCGCTCATAACCCGTTGATGGGCTTCGTTGATGCTGCCGGAATAAACCGGTGGGTTAGAGCGATTGAGGGAGTCCAATAATTCATCACCGAATTCGTCGATGAACTCAGTCAGGCCGATGGCCAAGGGGGATACAGAGACTTGGGATAGGTCGTTCATGAGTGTTTCTCCAATAGGAACGAAACAGGGTATGCACGACACCCCGACGGGTATGGTGAATACCCTGCGGGTTGGTTAACGGATGGCCAGGTTGGCGTGGTGGGTCAGTAGTCCGATGGCAGCAACACGGTTGTTGCACTGCGGTCAGCTTCGGTGATGATCCAGAGCCGGGTCTCATCGCCGGCGCATATGTCATAACAGGAGAACAATCGATCCCCGTAGGTCAAAGCCCGTTGGTTACTGCTCCAGTCTTCTTTGGGCAGTTCCCCCCAGTCACCGGAGAAATGCCGTCGCAAGTAAGTGCTTGGATCGAGATGTCCATGCTCAATCAGGTGGTGCACTGACTGGGTCAGCACTAAGCGGCCAGGTTCAAATGTCACTCTTGGTGGTGGGGTAAGTGTTGGCTGTGTCACCGCCTCATCAGGCTCATGCGGCGTATCGGCCGTATCCGCCGATGAACTGATGGTGATCACGCGGCCTTGGTTGGCAGAGCCTGGCGTCATGTCCCATGCCCGAATGATGGGCACGAAACGATCAGTCAGGATCCTTACCTCGGACACGTTGCCGTCCTGGTCTTCGGTGAACTCGGTCTTGCGGACCTTATCTTTGTAGGTATCGCCTTTGAGTACCAATACTCGGCCGGTTTTGGATTTCACTACGCCGGAAATCGCACCGGCAGCCAATGCCAACGCCAAGTGCCAGCGCGACAGCTCCCTCACGGGAGGTCGTGGCTGAGCGCCGCTTTGACCAAAGTGCAGTGTGAAGTCAGGCCACATGCCACGAAGTCTTTTGATTTCTTCGCTGAGCTGTTCAGGTTCAAGGCTGATACGGTAGAAGTGTTCCAGCTCGTTGGATGCCGGGAGAACCCTGTAGGGCTCCCATGGCCAACTGGTTGGTAACGCTTCCGCGCTCAGTGTGCCGGCACCGATCGCCTGAAGGCGTGCGCGTACGTTTTTGACCTCTTGCGGTCGAGCGAGGTCCTGCCGGCGGATTCGTATACCGAAGATCACTACCTGTTTAAAAGTTGGATCAGCGGCTTTGTAGATCCGCAGTTCAGTAAAGTGATTGCATAGCCAACCACACAGCTCATCGTCCAGCACGTAGTGCGGAACAATCAGCACCAAGACTCCCCCGTACTGCAGCAGTGGTAGCGTCCGTTGATAGAACATCTTCTCCAGGCGCCGACGGCCGTTACCTTGGTACTGAGATGCACCTGCATGGTCAGCGACCAGGTCACCGTAGGGCGGGTTGAGCCAGAGCAAGCCGAAGGCCTGGCGGCTGATCATGGTGTCCATCAAGTCGCTGTGCAGCACGCAATCCAGCAGTGTCTTGCTGTGTTTGGCACGCTCCTGGTCATACTCGACTGCGTAGGTCTCAACGCGGTCACGCCCGAGTGCATGAGCAGCTTCAGCTAAGGCAACGCCTTCGCCTGCACAGGGATCGAAGATCCGCATCTTCCCGCTTGGGGATGGTGCCAACGCTTGTAGGGTGAGTTCCAGCGTCGTTTCGTCAGTGGGGTAGTAGCCATTGCGAGCGAAGTTGCGCGCCAATCGTGGGAACATCAAAGCCATGGTGAGGCTCCTGGATCAATGCTCAAACTGAGCGTGGGTTGAGAGCTGCCCCTGGCGAATGAGCTCGCCTAGGGCTGTTTCGAGAACGTCGAGTTGCAACGTCAAACGCCATGCCGCAACAGCACCGGACGTTCCAGGTAACAGCTGCAGCATGTCGTGTTGGGTGAGCAACCCCATTACCTGCTCCTGCCAATGAGGCAGTAGCGGTAATGGACAGGTGTCCTGTATCAACGGCCAAAGCCGTTGATGAGGTGACTGCCCGTTCTCAAGAAGGGCGTAGGCGAAGTGGTTGGCCCGATCCGGCTGTACGCAGCGTCGGTCAAACAACCAGAGGTGAATCAAGCTGCCGAATAACGTACCGCGCATTTGTCGCGTGGTGCGCTTCTCCAACAGATCGATGTTGGGGAAAACAGGAAGACTTCGGCCATCTACAACGATGTGAAACTGGCTTAGACCATCTTCTGTCGTGCCGAGGGTCAGCCTGGCCAGGAACTCCTGCAGCGCCGTGTCTCGACCCCATGCAGAAAGGAACACCAGGTTGCGTTGTTCGTCACACGCGCAAGCGTCGACGAAAAGATCATTGCACTCCTCGATTGGGAAGAGCGGGGTAGGGCTGGGCATGGGAACCTCCACAATGGAGGGGGAACCCGCCCGGAGGGGCGGTGAGCCCCTCGGGGGTGTTAGCAGTAAGTGTTATTGCTTGGGAAACAGCAGGTTGTCCGATTTGAACGTTTTATCGTTCGGGTCAAACGAGACCGTCTCGTCTTGAAATAGAGGGCTGTGCCCAGTGAGAAAAATTTGCCCTAGGTATTTGTGGCGAAGGGCAACGGCGGCATCGGCTTGTTCTGCCGTCATTTCGAGCTCCTCTACGAAGAAGTCCCAAAGCTCCTCATTCGTCGACACCTCGTTATTGGCGAGCTGATCTTCGATGTTTTCAAGGATTTCTTGGGTCAGGTTATTGAAGATTGGATTCATGTGCTGCTCCTGCTAAGTCGAGGAGCGCCCAGGAGGGGGCCCCTCATGGGTTGTGCCGATTGGCTTGGCGTATCGCGGGCTTCGTCAGGTATTGGAGATATTCCATACCTGCAGTTTGAAGTTGTGTACATAGCCGAGCTCAGAGAGCCGACTGCACTGTTGGCGTAGTTGCTGACGATCAACAGTTGTGTCCAGCCTGACTGTATCGCTTAGAGGCCAGATTGTGCCGAACAACTCGGCATCTGCCTCGAGGTCGTTGGTTCCGCCGGTCGGGGTCATCCCAAACGGGGCATCCTCTTTTGATACCTGTTTATTGGAGGCCGGTACTGCGGGCGGACTATTCCGCTGCACTGGCTTGGAGAGGTTGGAGGAAGACTCTTCATCCATAGGGTCAGGCTCGTTTGGCGAGAGCCTGGCGGCGTCTTCTGGTGTCAGATTGTCGACGTCGTCGAGGCTCATGCTTTCCAGCTTTGCACGGATCTCAACGACCAGGCGGCCTGCTGTGGAGTAATACGAAGGACGGATCTCCGTTATCAGAAAGTCGCCTCGGTATTTGCCTTCATCGTACTGATCGAGGAGTGCGTCTTTGATCACGAACTCACCGATAGAGGTCGAGAGCCGTCCGACGTTGAATTCGCCATTACGGCCGCTGATGGTACGGATGGCCAGTTGGCCGGGGATGTTGATCATGGGCAGCTCCACACTGCTACGAATGAAAAAAGCCCGACAGATGTCGGGCTTTGGGTAGTGCTGTGAATGTCGAAGGATTACGGGCAAGAAGTATGAGTTTCATCCTTGAGTGAGATGTACAGATAGAAAACGCCTGGCGGTGATTCTATGCGGTCAAGTTTTAGGTCCAGCCAGACCCGATCAGTGCTATTGCCGGCAGGCAATAAACGATAGAGGCCGAAATGGATCTGTGTGCTGTCAGGTTGCAAATGCAGTTCTCGGTAGGCCTCCAGGACAACTTCGCCCAGTCGCTCACTGACAACACTTGCATCCTGTGGGTTTTCAATATGCACCGCTTCCTGCCAGGCCCGAGGTGTTAAAACGACCGGGAGCTTGAGCAGGTCAGACGACACGAGGTTAGTGGTGGTTTGCATGTTTATCTCCAGGTGCGAAAACCACCTGGCCCGTTCGGGAGATGGTTCCCGGCGGGGTATTGTTTGCTGTGTGATTTATGCTGTCTTTCGAAGGCTTGCTAGAATCGATTGGTACTTAGTCACCTTCTCGGCCGATAACTCTGCCCAGAATGTGTCGCCCATCCTTTCCGCTTCTGCCCCTTGAGAAAGCCAGAGGTTGATTGATTTCTGCGCCTTCTCCATTTCCGCTGCGCAAGTAGCAGTTGAAGGGACTGATGCAGAGTTTGCAGAGTGTGTTAATAGCGAGTTAGTAGTATTCGGGATGAATATGTTCATCTTCCAGTTCCCAGCGAGCTCTTCGATATTCCTTGAGAAGTCCGTACTCCGATAACAGTGGGCTGTTTTTGGGAGTGAATTCATCTCGATGGTCCATCTTTGCCAATGAGATAACGCCATCCAGAACTTCTAACCAAAGGTCAGAAGTAAGGGTGTAGCGCGGGTCGTCATCGGGATCGAGCGCCGGGTTGCTCGGAAGTAGTTTATCCAGCTCGCTGTAAACACTAGCTTGAGCAGCTAAAAGACCAATTTCGGTCAGCAGCGGCAGTCGTTGAGGATTCATCATCATGGTTTATCTCCAGGGTTCGGAAATCACCAATCCCGAAGGGAGGCGTTCCCTTCGGTACGAATATTGAAAGGCGCCCAGGGGGCGCCATGATTTCAATCATGCAGATTGACGTTGTTCAGGTTCTGGTTGTCCTTGGGCGTCATCCGAATCATCTCCAGCAGCACCATCCTGGGCAGGAAGGGGCTCAGCAGAGTCTTTCGGTTTGGCTTCATAGACAGTTACCCCATCCACCTTGATCCAGCCGATAAACAACAGGCGTCCCTTGAGGCTTGCTCCAGGTTGACCTTTTTTATCGCCTTTTTCGTAGGTAAATGCGTCGGTCCAGATATCACCGATTCGGAAGCTCACAAGGACCTTCTTTCCGGCTTCAACGGCTGCTTGGCTGCGACGAATCAGCTTTTCAGCTTCAGCGCCGACCACGTTGCAGTCGATATAGGAATACTCGGCATCATCCATCGAGCCGCGCAGAGCCGCAACGGTAACTGCCATGAATGGCTTACCTTTGCCGCGAGGTTTCACTTCACGGATACGGTTGAGATAACCGATACCAGTGGTGTGAAGGTCGAAGAATTTTGCTTCGTTGGATTGATTAGTGCTCATGGTGATTCTCCAGTTTCGAAATAACAGAAAGCGGAGAAACACTTCGCCCTAGGGGGAAAGTATTCCCCGCGAGGGTGGGTGGAGCTTAAGGTTGTTTAATGCATCAGCTTCATTGCAGCAATCATTACACCGACAGCTGCAGACAACATGACGCCCATGCGAATGGTGAGCTTGACTTCAAGCTGTGAAATCTCAGATTTGAACTCTGCAGCAAGAGCAGTTAAATCTGCCTTGGTAGCCAAACGTGAAAGCATGTCGGTCTCCAAAGCTTCAATAACAGCATTTGCCTTCTGTTCCGGGACGTTAATCGAAATCAACGCCTGGTAGAGAGCCAGTTCAGTTTTCATCAGACCTCCAAAAGTGAGAGGCCTGCCCTGACGGGGTAGGCCCGTCATGGGTGGGAAAGGTGCTTCCATCGACTAAGTCGACTGATCGCGCTACCGGAAGCTATGGCGATCTTGGGAGTGGATCAATGCAGAAAACCGCATCGTAGTCTTGCGGATCCAGACTACTTGGGCATGTTGCTGACGACGTCAGCGATACATGTGCAGATCATGGAAATACGATTGTCGCTTGTCAAGCCCCTACCGTGAAAACTCTGAGGAAACCTTCCCTTTGGGAAGGCTCCCTACAGAGGCGAAGGACGCAGACTTAGCAAGTTGCTGGCACCAACGAGCGTGCAGCTGGCTTCTTACGCGGTTTCCGAGCTGGCTTTTCGACCACTCGAGTGTTAGCCGCGTACCAAAGGTTCAGGTCGACACCTTTACGAGTTATTGCCGGTACATGATCCATCTCACGTACGAGACGCTCAGGTACGCAGGGCGGTGGAAGCAACGGAGCTGCTTTGGTATGGATAGCTGTGGGCGCAGCGCTGGTTTTCTTTACCGCACGCAGAAACTGTCGCGTGATGGTGCCAAGCGCGAAACCGAAGCCATAAGCAAGTTTGGACATGGTGATTCTCCTGCAGGTTGAATGCGGAGAACCCACTGACCCCGTTGGGGAAGTGATTCCCCGCGAGGTGAGTTGCATAAGGTGCTTCCATCGACGATTGTCGACCGACCGCGCTACCAGAAGCTCAGCGGTCTTGGGCGGATCTGACACGAACATCGTGTCGCAGTCTTCAAGATCCTGACTGCCTGGGCATGATGCTGACGACGTCAGCAAAGCACGTCCATATCATCGAAGGGGGGATGGTGATGTGTCAAGCGGAGAGGGATATTTCGCGGAGGGCAAAGAAGGTTCAGGTCGACAGGAGAAGCTACCGAGAGTAGCTGGGTCAACAGTCACTCTCGGATGTAGTAAGTAGCGTCTTTCAGAAAAAAATACCACCTGTGCGGGATGAAGGCGTTGTTGATCCCTGGGCTGTGATCTGAACGTCTTACTTCCAACACCTGGCCGATTATCGTGGCTGAGGCCAGCTAGCATAAGGCACGCATCCGCGCACAAAGGGAGCCCTGCGTTTCGCCGGCGGGCCACCGGCAAGGAAAAGCAGCTACCAATAGGTAGCCTGATCATCCTTTGCAAGATGATCAGGCTACCTATTGTGTGAGCTTTAAAAAGTGTGGGCCACAACACCAGTGTGGCCCTTAGACTACGGTGCTTCGAACCTCAACAGAGCCCTATGTGCCTTTGAACTCGCAATTCACGAGTTAGACGGCTGCGTGTCTGGCTTGAACAGGGAGACACAGGGAGAGCTCTGAACCAGGTCCGCACGCCCTTCCCGGAGCTATGCGTGCTTTGGGGTTGGTGATGAGGCAAGCCGCATCACCGGGCGCTACTGATGACCGCCAGTAGCCAACGGGGTGGAAACGTTGTTGTGATCATTATGTTGATAGGCCGGAGCTTATGCAACCCGGCGCCTTTCAAAGTCGGTCGACTCAGACTAATTGACTGCGACGACCGCACCTTCGGGAACAGGGGACGGAATTGCTATACCGGTCGCCCCAGTTATCTGTGAAATCAGCATTCCTGAACGCTTTAAACCAACGGTAGTTGTCTTTGTCAGGTCTACCAGCACAGAAGGCAAGCCTGACGGTGCAACCCCATCAAAATAAGTATAGGCCGTTCCTGATGAGATGTAAGAACCTACGCCCACAGGTTTCACAAACCACCCAGGTAGGTTGAGCGCAGAATCGCTCGGTACTCCGCTGAAGCCCGGGTTGGCCTGGGCATATTCGGTAGCGGCAGATCGGTACACCAGAAAGCCGCGACCCAGTGAGTCGAGGGTAGCGTAGTCGGATGTACGTTGGTCCTGATGTTGGTTCTCCATGAAAATGCTGGAGGCAATGAGCACAATCATCAAAACGAGCCATTGCATTGTCATGATATGAGCTCCATCCACAAAATGGTGGTTGTTACCACCTACGCGTCAATAACAAAACTATTTCGTGAGGATAATCAATGTTAAGCAAATTCCTACTAGGCCAAGCGCAATGACAGTCCACTTTGCGGCTCGCTTGATGCTCATTGGTTTGCGTTGTGGATTGATTAATTCCATAGTGGCGATCTTTTTTACTAAATAACGACCAGAGGCCGTTGGTTGTAACTTGTAAGTGAACTCGCCGACCTCGAATGCCTCTTTTTCTTCTAGTGCGCGACGCCATAGCACAGTTGAGCATATCCTGCTTCGGGTGCTTAGCCAGGTCTGTAATTCTCCAGCACTATACTCAACGTTATTCTCAAGCGTCTGCACTGCAATAATCCCCATAAACATACTATAAAACGTTTTTGAAATTTTATAAATGGATGCTTTATTTGAAGCAGCTCCAATAGAAAAGACCTGGCCAGGAAAGTCGAGATGTGGAGAGAAACCATCCACTTGCATTTCTGAAGATGTACCCAGTCTCACTATCCCCGATGCCAAAAGCGCCAGTTAAAGAGCATGACTTCCATGTAGTGTCGCCAAGGGAGCAGGTCACACTTCCTCTGGCAGGCGCCTGGCAGGTGCCCTGGATCAGCTGGAATTCCCACCCACCTGGTCTTTTCCATAAGCCTTGTTCGCAGGACAACGTTATTCCCGCGGCGCTTTTTGCAAGAAGGGTTCGGTCACTGCACTGTTGCCCCTCGGTAGCTATGCCTCCCAGGGACAAATATTCATTTGTCTGAATGCGATCATAGGCCGTTATCTTGCCCGTCGAGGTTATCTTTCCACCCCATAGTTCACCTCCGGTTGAAAAGTTTTTGTCGTTATAAACTTGGACCCAGTTGGGGCTATTTTGATAAATCCCGCCTCCCCATTTTTCGCTGTACCAGCCTGTGTCACCACGTGTTCTGAACCAACCACCTGTGCTGGTATCACCGGTAATGGTTGCAGTAGCGGCATTAACATTGGCTGTGGCGATAACGTTTCGAGCTGTAATGTCGGCGTTAGCTGTTATGTTGCCTGACGCTGTGATACTTCCTGCGTTGTTAATATTGTGGTTGCCCATCGTGATATCAGTATTCATCGTGTTGAATTCTGGATGATTGGGCACTGCGTTTCGATATAGATAGTCATTAGCCAACGCTCCATCCATAAGAAAAAGTGCGCTAGCTGTATGTCCTGGGCCAGGAGCTATAGCATAGTTACTTAGTGCTACCTGCCATCCACCCCGCACGCCCTGGACGATGTTCGGATTGGCAGAAGAGATGAACCCACCAGGTCCTCCGAGATTTTCAGCGATGGTTCGAATACCCATTTCAGGAATCGTCTGCCCACCTGTAGTAACCACAATCACTTCCAGTTGATTGGCGTTGGGTTTCCGGGCGAGGCCGACAATGGTCTGCCCAAAGGCGTTAGTGGGGCTATAACCTGCAGGAAGGTAGTTGGTGTTGACGAGCATCGGAACGGTTATTTGCACCGGTACGGTTGCTGCCGCGTTGGCCAGCACCACGCTGTAGTTATCCTTCAGATATTTGGCCAATGCCTCTGAAATGGTTCTCTGTTGATCAGCCGCAATTCGATAGTCCTGAGAATCCATCTGCTTGATTTGCCATGCGATCGCCAAAGTGACGACAACGGAGAAAACGGCCAATCCGATCGCCATGTCCAAGCTCAAGAACCCCCGCTGCTTGATCCTACTGGTCATTCCAGAGACTCCTTGATGATTGGTGAGCGATGTCGTGATCGAGCATCGTGATCTTTCCTGCATGGACTTTCTCTCGGATGCCCGGTCCGTCATCGCCTGTGAAAAGCAGGCTCTGCAGGGTTAATCGACGACTTCCTTCGTTGCCACTTGATAAGGACTGGTGAAGAACAGCCACCAACCCCTTGGAGAGCAGCTCTCGGGCGTTATTGAGTAACGGCTGAGCCAGGGCTGATATACGTTCAATGCCTTGAGTAACGCTGCCGGCATGACCTGTGCTGATAATGAGATGGCCATTGATCGAGGCTTGAATTACTTGTGCTGCTGTCGAGCTGTCGCGAATTTCTCCCACGAACAGGAAATCGGCTCTTGTGCGCAGCGCTAGGATCAAAGCTTCCTCGTATCCCCCCATCCGGCGAGAGACCGGAACTTGAATGCAGCGCCCACTCCCATGCCTGCCATTCAAAAATGGTTCTGGAGGATCCTCTACAGCCACACAAATGCCTCCCCAGGCCTCGAGACGTGCTTTCACCAGTGATGCAGCACTTGAGGTTTTCCCTGTGCCCATTTCCCCACAAATAAATATCAGGCCGCGTACCGTGTCGCTCATCAGCGCGTCCTGCAGATAGTCGGGCAGACCCAGCATGTCCAATGGACGGATCTGGACTGAGGATTTGCTTACGACAAACACAGGCTTGCCATTCAAATCCAGCAACTGGGTTACACGAAGGACGACGCCATCTTCAATTAGGGCGAACTCTGGATCCTGGGTTGCCTTGTGCTTTTCCTCGCACTGCGCCCGTAAGCGCTCAAGGTCTGCCCGCCATTCGGCGGGCGCTTCAACCCTTCGTGCCTGCCCAGGGAGACCTTTGGCGTCGGCAAATCCATCGCCGAGGTACAGGTCGACGAATTCAGCATCAGAGATCACGCTCACACTGAGTTCCTTAGTACGAAGTCCAAGCGATGGTATTGGCGTCCGAGGAGCAGCTGGTCGCAGCTGCCACCGCAGTGATTTCGCCGGCAATTGCAGTGCCGCCATTGATCGCCGTCGTTGTCTGTTTGTCCTTGGCCATGTTCGAGGCAAGGGTGATGCAGGCATTTTTCGGAAGGTTGGATTCTGTGATGGTGAAGGTCATGCCGTTGCTCATTACGGTCACTGCGCCGTTCCAGCGGTTGGACAGGGCATTACCGTTGATGCTCATGCCGCCAGTTGCCTCGAGGTTGATCAAAGAAGGCGCCAAGTTGGTGCCTGCCGTGGCGTAGCCCGTGGTGCTTTTCAGTCGTTTGGTATTGCTCAGCAACGTGCCGAGATTGCTCTGTTCAATGGTGACGTCCGAGCTGCCGAACGTTCTGTAGCCCATGAACACGATGAAACCAAGTGCCACCGCGATCAGCATCAACCAGAACATCCCGTCCAGGGAGAGAAATCCGCGTTGGTTGTTTTGAGTGTTTGTTGGCATTTCCAGTACCTCATTTAGGTTTGATTTAAAGCGTTGCAGTCACATTGCCGGCCAACTGGAAGATCCCGACCACTACCAGAATCATCATGACCCCCATGGCCATGGAGGACATGCCGATAAGAGATTTGGCGATGGCTTCGACGCGCTGAAGCGTTTGCTCCAGCCACCGGTTGGAAAACCGTTCCATCGACTCAGCGAAGCCTTTGCGGGTGGCGAGCACTTCCAGAAAATGCATCGCCATGGGGTCTGGGAATTGATGACCCGCAAGCTTCAATGCGGTACCGAAGTTTTTGCCGGCGCTCACTCCGTAATGAATGGCGCTCAGGCGCTCTTTCAACCATGGAGAGGCATTGCGTTGAAGAGAGGTCAGCGCATCTAGTTGGTTGATGCCGGAGCGCAGCATCACAGCCATGTTGAGCAGAAAGATCGATCCGTGGAGCGCCTTGTAGACTGACCAAGGCGGGAGCCTCTCTGCTCGGACTCGCAGGACCTGGAGCAGCTTGTTCAACTGCAGCTTCCACGAAGGGCTGGCGGCCGTAATCTGAAGGCCGCAAAACACGGGTAGAGTGATGATCGATATGAGGATAAAGACGATTACAGCTATCAGCGTCACTAGCCCGTAGTGGGTCACGAAATTCGATAGGGCATAGAGGAAGGCCGGCACGCCGGTCCACGCCTCGGGGTTGGAGCGTCGTGTCATGGAGGGCACCATCCACACTGCAATCACATACAGCAACGCCGCCATGACGCTCCACACCATGGAGGGGAAAACGGTGGCGGACGCTACGAGTTTGCTGATCCGCTGACGTACTTCGATGATCCTCACGCAGTCCCGAAATGCCTGCACCAGGTTGCCGGTGTCTTCCCCGGAAGCGATCAAAGAGTTCTCGTCATAGGGAACCCAGCCTTCGCAGGAAATGCTCAGCGATTTCCCACCTTTTACCGATTGCGCGATATCCCTGCAGGCAAGGGACACTGGATGGAGCTTCTGCCCGTTATCGCTGAATGCTCTGGCCACCGTGTGCAGTGCGTCTTCAAGCGACACACCATCCTCAAGGATGCCCATCAGGCTCTCGTAGAACTGGATTCTTTCGTTTTTGCCAAACTGCTTGGCATAGAAGGTCTCTGCCCAACGATTCAGCATCGCTCTGACGTCACTCAGCATGAGCGAGCTCCAGGATTTGCCGGTCAAAGTCCAACGGCCCCACCGTCATTTCGGCGTGGCGGGGGTCTACTAATCCTTGTTTCAGTTTGATGATCGTGTGTGCGGTCTTGGTAATACCGCCCATTTCCTTGACCCAGTGGCGACGTGCCGCACTTGCACCCTGCCCATTGAAAACGCGCATGAATTCAAGGTCGGTGAGCAAAGTTTCCGCAACCACCGTGCGACCGGTGATGCCCAAGCCTTTGCAATGCGGGCATCCCGGTCCTTTGAGGTAGGTCTCATCAATCGCTTCCAAATCGCGCAAGTGCTGCACCAGCGCACTGTTGAGCTGCCCGAGATGCTCGCGTGCGGGGACGCGGCAGTGGGAACACAGCACGGGCAAGAGGGATTGATTGACCACGCTTGTCATCAGTGCAGGATCAGTAACCAGGTGTCGGTCTACACCCATGTCGATCAGTCGTTGAAGAGCTGCTACAGCGTTGTTGGTGTGCAGTGTCGTCAGCACCAGGTGACCAGTCATACCGCCGCGGAAAGCCGCTTGTGCTGATGCAAGGTCCCGGATCTCCCCATACATGAGAATGTCAGGGTCGAGTCGCATGGAATTGGTGATCCCGTCATTCCAGGTTTCACCGGCGCCCAGCGGTGACTGATTGGCGAGAAGTGGATATTCAGGTGGATCTTCCATCGTCAGAATGTGTTTTGTTCCACCGCACTCTTCGTGCAAGAGGTTCAGGTTTACCTGCAGCGACTTCGATTTGCCGGAACCGGTGGGTCCAGTGATCAGGTTCACCCCATAAGGCAAGCTGCGGATGCGGCTGAATGCATCAATTTGCTGCGTCAGGAAACCGAGATCACTAAGCGTCATTTTGGTTTTGTCGTCATACAGCAGACGCAAAACCATCAGAGGGCCATCTACGAGCGGCCGAGTGGCGACTCGGGCACCGAACAAACCGAGTTGGTCGACATAGGCGCGTTTTACCCTGGCGTCCTGGCTCACCTGCGGCTGGTAGTGGTCTTTCGCGACATCGCACATGCTGTTGTAGAGGGACGAGCAGAGCTCCATGCCCACCTGGCTCTGGTGCTGTTCTGCCTCCCACAAGAGCCCGTGGATGCGAAAGAAGATTCGAGTGATATCGTGACCTACGACAAAGTGGACGTCGCTGGCATTGCGCCGGTGGGCTTCTCCTAAAAGCTGCACCACCTGGGCCTGGCGCTTCGTCTCAGTCGCCGATAGTGCTTTACCATTTGCATCATCATTGGCGCGGTAGAGTGCCTTGATTGTGCTCATCGAGCAGACCTTGACCTCAAAGTGGTGATTTTCGTGTTCCAGCTGGTCCTCGAATGCCATGACATAGGCATCCGTTTGGTGTTGGGCTGACACATACAAAATCCCATCGCTGGTCAACGCACATAGTTGACGCAGCTCGGGTTTCAGCTCAAACGGTCCACCAGGGGCCGTCAGCAGTATTTGGTGCGACGTCAGTAGGACTGCAGCAGACTCATCACTGTCAGGCTCTATGACATCTGGTTTTTCAGTCAGGATCGTCATCGAACTTCTCAATCAACGTTGGCCAGGGATCAGCCCAGGCGGCATAGGTGCTGATGGGGTAATGCTGGGGGCTGAATTGTTAACGTTGCTCAAGCTGGCCGGGGGCGTACTGGAAAAGCCGAGGGGGTAGCGCTTACCGCCACGCTCGAGGGTCACGTTTTCGACGGAGAGGATGGCCATGCGATAGCCACCGGGTAACTCCCGAGATGAGGCATCTGCGTCTACTTCAAATCCGCTGCTGTAGAGCAGAGTCGCACGCAGCCGTTTTGCTGAGCCGAATACCGCTTTCACGACAGGCAAGTCAGACTGTGTATCACTGCTGTGCGCCGAGGCTGCAGCCGGCTGTGTGAGGTTTCCTTGAGAAAAAAACACAGTTGACGGCTGCGTCGTCGCACTTTGGTCTTCGCCCTTGATCGATCTTTCGGCCTTGGCCTTCTCGGCTTTGGCATTCAACAAGATCGTCTGGCTTTGAATCTGGGCCAGCTCGCCGACGTTCACCCCAGATAGGGTGTTCTCATCTGCCCAGCTCGATGGTGCCCCTAACGCAAGGATGGAGCACAAAAAGCACAGCGCTTTATTTCGCATATAGGTCACCTATTACTGACCAGACAAGGTGGCCGGTCTCATATTTGGTTGTGATTTCGCGCAGCCGTAAGCCCTGACTGGGTGCGCCGGATAATGAGTCCAGCGGCGTAATGCCAGTGGCATAGCTCAGCTCGAATTGCTTCCATTGAGGCGGTGGGGGCGGCGGTGGCGCAGGTTGGCCCGGTATCGCTGGTTGAATGGGCACAACGACCGGCACTTCTTTCAGCACTGGGGTTTGAGTGAAGCTGTGCAGCCAAGACGACAGGTTCGCCAACATCACGATGGCGTCTTTTAGAGGCTCATCACCGGCTGCGGGTAGAGAGATGTCGAATTTCAACGTGGCCGAGTTGCCCTCGTCAAAGAAGGCCGGCCGATCAGAAAAGTGGCCCTGCGTCGCCTGTATCAGTTTGTCGGCCGTGCTATTGCCCGAGCGCTTATAGGAGGACAAAACCTGTGCGCCGTCGCAGACGGCACTCGTGAACTGCCATCCCTGAATGGACAGAGGCAACTGATAAATGACGTTGCTGCAACCCTCCAGGAAATCTGCAACAGATGGACGTTTGGCCCAAGGGTGTTCAAGCGCTTGGGGCGTCTGTTCCATACCGGATTCTTTTTGCAGTCTGGCCAACTCTGCCAGGCGTTGCTGTTCAGCCTGGAAAGCCGCCTCTTTGGCTATCTGGTCCTGATGGTTCTGCCATTGAGCCCATCCGATGATGCCGGCAGCGATCAGCACGCCAAGAACCGCCAGTTGCACCAGTTCTGCTTTGGATAGCCCAAAGACGAGTGGCCGAAGCCGATACTCGCGTTTCAGGTGCGAGGGCTTTAGTAGCTCTTCCACGTCCAGTGGTTGACCACCCATTTCGAACTCTGGGGGTAGGTACTCATGGTCGAAGTTGATGCCACGACTACGCTGTTGTACGACTCGTCGGCGCACCTCGGCACCTGTGCCGATCATGTCGCAGCCAGAGATCACCCCACCTTGATACACCGCGACGAGGGCGTACTGGTCAATGTCGCTTTCAGTTTTCCAGGCCGCGATCCATGAGTCCCCCAGCTGTCCAGCCAGGGTGGCCGCGAGCGAGTACATCCCTTTGGTGACCTCCTCGCTTCGCGCTACAAAACCTGCCTGAATAATGGCTGGTGTTCTTCGAATGGCGACAATGTCGAGGTGGTGCTCACGACCGTACTGGCGCGCTTCCTTCATGTGACCGGTGACACTGCCCAGCGGATGCCAGCGCAGACCGGTGACAAATGATTTTCCTCGATACTGGAGTACCTGGACCCGAGCAGAGCGTGCATTTTTTGAGGTTTCCGCAACCATGGCTTACCCCTTGGAACCTGTGCAATGCAGCAGTGGGGTAGGGCAAGAGCCCCAAGGCTCGTTGGCAGCAGGTGAAATCACCGCGCTGGGGCTGCCTGTGTCGCTATCAACAACAGGAGTAATCAGCACTACGAGCACGCTGTGCCCTGTGGTGCGGACACGGCTGCCGCCCAAACCGAAGAACCCTGGATCCCCCACGCCCGACTTGGTTGCGTTTTCGCTGTTCTCCTCAAAGCCAGTCAGTACGAGGGTTTGACCGCTGCGCAATTTGACCTTGGGCGACAGGTTCTTGGTGTCGTAGTCCGCTGTCTGGACACTGGAGCCGTTGCTCGTAAAAGTGGTAAACGTCGGTTTGCTGCTCATGCTCAGGGTGATCATCAGCAGCATGTTGTCCTGGTCGATGATTCGAGGAAGCAACATCATGTTGAAGCCGCTGGTGATGGTAGCGGGGGTGAGCGAAGTAGACGATCCAACGGAAGCCGTGGTGGTTGTCGAGCTTGATGCGACATAGCTCTTTACGTTGCCGATCTGGATTGGTGCCGGCTGCAGATTCAGCGTGGTGACCGACGGCGAGCGAACGTTTGAGATACGGCCCTGTTCTGAGAGTGCTTTTATGATTAAGTTGGAGCCAGCCCAGGGAGACTTCGACGTGTCCAAAATACTCAGGGAGCCCGAAACCGCACCCGTGCTTATGCCGGTGGTGGCATTTTTCAGGGAGAAGCCCCATTTGTTGCTCAGGGACGTATAGACAGCTGTCCAGTCCAGGCCAGTCTGGTCTGTGTCAGTGAGAGTTACCTCGAAGACTTTGACATTGAACAAAACCTGACGAGTGATACTGCTGTTGATCGAATTCAGGTATTTGGCAACGCTAGAAAGTACTTCTGGTCGATCACTTACCGTCAGGGTGCCAGTGGATCGGGAGAGGAACATTCGGCCTTGGGGCTGCTGGCTCAGCATCGCCTTGACGTTTTTTTCAATGTCTCCGATCAGGGACGTCTTGATGGTGACGGTGGTGCTCTGGTTGCTGCCTGATTCACCCGATGCACCTGTCGACGAAGATCCGCCACCACCGCCACCACCGGAACTGCTCCCGCTGCCTGTGGCGGTCAGCAAGCCCGACTTCACAGTGCTTTCAATGACCTGGTCATCTCCAAATGCCCAGACGTCGAACGTCTTGGTGTCGAAGTAAGTGACATGCACGCTGCGATCATCGGAGGAATAATTCCACGCTAAACCCAACTGGGAGGTCGCTTGATTCAACAACCCTGACAGCTTGCCGCTGTACTTAATGGGGAATGTGTTGGGCGCAGTCAGCCCAACCGAATTCATTGAGCGGGCGCTGCTCGGAACATTGCCGATGACGCCGGCGGGCATGAAGTTGGCCAGGTTGTCGGCAGAGCCCAAACCAGGTGGAACTGCAGGTCCTGAGTTGCCCTGGGTCGAACTGGAAAGGACACTTGGGTCGATTGCATCAGGGGCTACGATGACCGGAACACCACATTCGCTAGTGATGTACTGCGCAATCTCCGCGATCCCAACGTTATACGAAGGGCGATAGGTGATATCGCAATCCATGCTCAGCGGTAAACCACGCTTGGCGACCAGCGGTTTTTTGGATACCCATGGTTTGTCGCTGAACACCACCGTAGCGCGCGCGGACTCTTGTTGCTGATTTCTCAGAAATCGGCTGTATTGGGAGGCTGTCGCAGCGTCATTTTCAGCTCGGCCGGCTGATTCATTCACGCGCTGCAGCGAACAGGAACTCACCAGCGAGACCATGAGTGACAAGGCTGTGCCTTTGATCCAGAGACGAGCGTTCATCATTTGTTCCTCTCTGTAATAAAAATCAGCCGCTGTGATGAGCTACTGTCGACCACATCGACCAGAAAGGACCGTGGAGCGGTGTCGTACAGCGGGAAAATCGACCCGATGGCTTCTTGGAAACTGCCCTCAAATCGAAGCGGAGCGTCAATTGAGTAATCCAAATCATCGACCTGCCACATCAGTTTCCAGCCCGCTTTTTCAGCCCAGCCTTCGACGGTTTGACGAAGAGTTGAGCCAGTTGAAGCCGTCCATATCAGGGCCAGCGGCTTCGGCGCTGCTATGTCCGTCGCAACCGGCTTTGGCGCTGCAGAAGCTGCAGACGCCGCGGTGATCAGTTTCGGAGTTGAAGCGACCTTCGCATTGGCATTGCTGGACGTGGTCGAGTCCGGACTCGGAGTCGGCAAGGTAGACGTTTGTTTGGTAGAGCCGTCCTTGGTATTTACCGTAGGAGGGGCCACGGTTTTGGCTGGTGCAGCATTC
Source organism: Pseudomonas sp. MF6755 (assembly GCF_016405635.1). Lineage (NCBI taxonomy): Bacteria > Pseudomonadati > Pseudomonadota > Gammaproteobacteria > Pseudomonadales > Pseudomonadaceae > Pseudomonas > Pseudomonas sp. MF6755. The sequence continues at coordinate 10,484 of NZ_JAEKDA010000022.1, read as the reverse complement.
GCCGCAGGTGTGGCGACAGATGCAGTTGTTGTGAAAGGCGCTGTTTGCGGAACGGCGGCGACTACTACTTGGCTGCCCGCATCGTTGTTATTGCTCTTTGCTGCGACAGGCTGTGCAGCTGTAGATGTGTTGAGCTGAGCAATCTGAGTTGATGAAGGACGTGGAGAGTCCGGGAGCTGGTAGCCGGGGCGCAGGACGTAGCACACCTGACGGTTGACCTCGTCGACCTTCACTTGCCAGGCCGGACCTGCGAGCACTTGCAGGGTGTTACGCAGAGTCATAGGGCCAAGTTTATATTGGGCTGCTGGCAGTGGTCGGGTGTAGAGGATGTTGACGTGGCCAGTGTCTGCCGAGCAAAGCGTATAGCCGGAACGGTCCACCACGTACTGCATCGCCTCACGCACATTTGGGTGCATGTTGGCTGGAATGCTGATGTCGATAATCTGAGCCATCAGGTCACGTTGGCCAGAATCTGGCAGCGTGCTGACGAGGGTGTAGCGCCCATAGCGCACTACCGGTTCTTTTTCAGGAACGGCGCCGCCGGGATAGAGGTCTGGCGTCAACATGTCCGGATTGCGACTGCTGTCGAAAGCGGGCTTGGGTGTCTGCGCCGTTTGGGTCGTGCAACTGGCGATTAACGCAAGAAGCGAGAGCGTTGTGACGTGCCTGATCATGTGCCGAGAGGCCCCCTGTAATGATAGGGGGAACGGTGACAGGCTGGTACCAGCTGCGCAGTAGGAAATAGAAAACTGCGTCTTGAGGTATTTAAGTAATCGTTACTTCCGCTGGATCAGTTATCTCTCAGGCCAAAGAAAACGAACGTTGGGCCTTAGCGAGTTGACGGTTTTTTTCAAGAAGTGCCCACATGCTTACGCAAAATGCGAAAGCCCCCGCGAGGTCCATTCCGAACTGATCGAATTGGAAAAAGCCGCGTATTTCCATTTGGCTGGCTTCCCATTGGAGTGAGACCATAACGTATGCACACGCAATGATTGCTGTGAAATGCGTAATGTAGGTGGGGCGCATTCTAGACATCAACCATCTGCGGAATTTAACTAGTGCCAAAACCCGAAAGCGTGTCTTTATGAAGCGAGTTTTGGTTACGGGCATTAGGAGGAGCACCAGCGCAACAGCTATTGCAGGAGCTGCGAATCCTGCGAGGAGGTGTTCAATCAAACTCGCATTACCAAACCCAATGATCTTAAATTTTTCCCTTATAGGGAGATCTGTTGCATAACGACTTAGGCAAGAAAGTTCTGCTCCTTGAAGAGCGATAGCTAACAATATATATAACTTTATGGGGAAAATTTTTCTTTGCATTAACTCACCGATAAAAAAGGAGGCGCCGAATCATTCTAACCCTGTAAATTGTGAAGACGTTATGGTTAAGAAAGCATTAACAAAAGCTTTTTTGGTGTGAGTCTGGAACAGCCGTTACCTTTTCGAATTGGCTGAGGCAAGCGTCAGAGGTCGTACAATCACGTCGTTTCACAAGCTCGCTGACAACTCAGATCTTGCGCTGGCGATAGCATCAGGTTCAATGAGGTCACTTGCCAACTGACGCTTATCCCGCAGCATTTGCCAGAGCATCTGGTCGATGGTGTTCTCAACAAGTGGGATTTTCACCACGACCATGCGCAATTGCCCATTCCGATAGGCCCTATCCTCTGCCTGGTCCTGCAGTCCTGGCGTCCAGGGCAGGCCCAGGAACATGACATAGTTGGCCGCAGTGAGGTTGTTGCCGGTGCCGGCAGCGGAGGTAGTGGCGGCAAAGACGCGGGTTTCTGGATCACTCTGGAATTGATCGATCGCTTTCTGCCGTTTGCCTACAGAGTCACTGCCGACAACCGTGACGCATCCGTACTCAGCTTGCTTGCACCGAGTGCGAAGTGTTCCTACTGTATCCTTGAACTCACAGAACAAGATAACTTTGTCCTCCGCGTCCAGTTCGCACAACAGATCCATGACAACCCGAACCTTCACCTGCTCGAGTAACTGACGCAGTGATCCCAACCTGGCGAGGCTAGGTCGATCTTCAAGGCGAATCTGATCGTACTGCTTGCGCTCTTCAGCAGTGAGCTCGACGGGTAACGTTTGGCGCTGTTTGCCTTTGAGCCCGGGTAAAACATCCTTGCGCCGACGAAGCATCCAATCGCCGATTGCGTCCCGCAGATTGATGCGAAAATCCTGACTGCCGGCGAACTGTTCGCAGAATTCTTTCAAGGGCAGTTTCCCAACGGGGTGGCCGGATAGCCGAAGCAGCGTGTGCAGCTCAGATTCTCGATTGAGGACTGGCGTACCCGTCAGCAGGTAGCGGTTGGGTATCTTGGCGGCAATGTCGAAGCCGTGACGTGTCCACGCGGCGGTCGGCTCTTTCAGGCGGTGTGCCTCGTCGATGATCATCACGTCAAAGTGTCCTGCATGCAGAACAAAGTCGCCCAGGCGTTCGTAGTTGGTGATAATCCATTGCGAAGAGGGATCAAAGGCTTGTTGGCCGATTGTGGCCTCGGGATACACCATCTGGATTTCGCGTTGCCAGTTGATGATCAACGTCGACAGGGTGATTACCAAGATGGGCCTATCAGCTGCTCGGATTGCAGCGGCAATGATTGCCTGGCGAGTTTTGCCCAGCCCCATGTCATCCGCAAGCAAGGCGCTTGTGCGCTGTAGCAAGTGCCGGATGCCTGCCGGTTGATGGTCCAGTAAAGAATAACCAGCCAATGCCTGGTTAATCTGTTCGGTGGTGAACCCGGTGCGCTCGATTGAGGGCACCGCGGCTAGATACACATCGGTTGAGGTGCTGTCGTCAGCCGCTTTTGCTACGCGCTCTTGGGGCGGTCCACCAAGACTGATGCGGGTGATTTCATCAGCTGGAACAACGGATCCGTCGGTCAGCAGCTCTTGCACGGTGTCGAGGATCTCGAACTGATCTTCCGACAGTCCAAGCTCCAGGATCAAGTTGCTTCGCACCACTTCCGCACCAGCGTCGATGCGCCAGGACTTGGAATGCCCTAGAAACACGCCGTGCATGCGCCTTGATACGGCGACCGCGCCAGGATGGTAGTCACCTGACAGTAGGATCCCGCCCTGAGCGAGTGGAGCTATCCGAAAGGTCAGCCCCCACGTGAATGCCTGCCGATCTGGGTCGTTTTGTGCGGCTGTGATTTTATGTGAAAACGTCTCCCAACTTTCATTGAAACGGTCCTCGGACAACTCCATCAAACGGTGGAAGAGCACATCCAGGTCATCCAGCAGCTTGCCTTTCGGTAATCGCCAATAGCGATGTTGAGGATGCTCGGCACGCCGAATATAGAAACCATTACGTTCGAGAAACAGCCGGTTCGCACCCTCAACGTATTGCATTAAGACCCCGAAGTCATAGCCGTCAAAAATGACTTTTTCGACCAAGTCCTGCCGGCGGTTCATCAGACGTGGACGACTCATGTCCTGCTCAGGCGTTGGTTGATCCATTCCGCACAGGCCTGGGCATGCAGTTTTTTCCGGTTTCGATTTGTATAGCGCGACATGGATAGTGTTTGGTCGGGCCATTCCAGGTTAATGGCGAGTTCACCCAATTTGATCTTTGCCCAAAACCATTGATAGGCCCGGTCAACCCTGGAGCCCGACTTCGGTGTGCGATTGCGGTGCCCTCTCAGTTGTATTGTCACCAGGTGTTTGGGAGTCAATTTTGGTGACGTTTCGCCCCAGGCACTTTGATCCATTTGAATTTCTGCAGAGGCCAACGATTTCCCGTTTTCGCGAACCGAAATAAGACGGCAGATGCCCCGATAAGCGCTGTAGTCGTAACCATCAATGCAATGGCCCAGCGCTCGATGTTCCGCATCAAGATCGGCGGGGCACTTCAGTTCGATAATTTGCAGCCCATTTGGACTCACGATGGTTGTGCCAGTTGAATAAAGCAGCGGCTTCCAGGGCGTTAAAGAATCTGTTTTTGTTTGTGGATCTACTGCATCTAAAGCCTCACGTATGTCTATCAACGCGCGGTGAAAGCCATTCACCAAGCTGGCGATCTGGTGATAGGAAGCAGTAGCAATGAAGCTTTTGAGTTTCTGCAGTGCTTCACCAGCAGTTGGTCCGTCGCTCTCATCAACGTTGTTAAAGAGCTCGTTCAGGTCTCGAAAGTCGTCGGCGATTTTGGACCAATTGTCGTCCGACCAATCAGTTGGACACCCTGACAGCAGCCTGTTCCAGTCCTGCGTTTGATCCAGCAGTTGATACGGGATTTTATCCAGCAGGGCGAAGAGAGTGATCCAGTGCGCTTTTTTAAGAGGACGGCGATTGCCCAGTGAGGCTCCCAGCAGCAGTCGATGCCAGGGTCCTTGTGGCCCCTCACGGCTGAGACGGGTCAATGCACTGCCGGTATCGAATACCCGCTGTTGACCCAGGTAGCGCACTGCAGTGCGCGGCGCCTGTAGCAGCCAAGCCAGTGTGTCGGAAAGGGGGAGGCCCGCGTCGGCTATGCGACCTATCAGGCACTCTTCAGCGGAAATCAAATAACGGTCCTCGCTCCAGTATGGGCGCCACCCCTGAAGTTCATCCCATGGGCAGTTCATGTATACCTGCTGCTGCCCATCCCACGGCCACGGCCATTGATCTACTAGTACCAGAAGTGGAATCAGTACAGGCTGGGCTTTTAGGGCCTGGAGGCGGCGTTTTCGGTCACCTTGAGCCAGCCAGTTATAGAGCTTGGGTGAGGGACATTGCGCTGAACGAATGGCGAATAAAAGCTCTTGGTCCAGACACTGGCAAAACTGCTTCAGCGTGCTGCCAATCTGCTTTAGGTAAAATCGGGTGCGGGGATTGAAGTACCGATTGTTGCTCGCTGTCCAATCGAAGCCGCGGCGATTAAAGCTTCCGAGATCATCAATCGATAGGGCTTTCGCCCTCTCTCCAGCCGATTTGCAGAAGGAGGTCAGTAGGACGTCTGCATACCAGCGTTTTTCAAACCTGAGCAGTAGCTGCTGGGCCACAATTGCGGTGGGTTTTCTCTTATGCACGCGGTCCTTGCTGAAGATTTTGCAGGCCTTAACCTGATGACCATCGAAGTATTGGAGGTGATCGCCGATTCTGGCCAGGACCGGCCGTGTTTGATCATCTGTAGAGGGCAGGGCTACGCACCAGCAACGAGTATGGACAGTGGAACTCAGATAGGTCTCGATGAAGGAGGTCAGCTGGGAGGTCGGTAGGTTAAATTGTAAAGCCCAGGTCTGGGCGACTTCAATTTGCCGGTCTGAGAACTTCTCCAGCTTCGGCGCTAAGATGCGCAGCCCCACCACCGATTGTCTCTTCTGTACGCTCACCCATGACCTCCTCTGCAATTTCGCAGAGGACTGTCAGGTATAGGAATGGTGGGCTTCCAGGGTTAATGAGTAACGGCGTTGTCGGTGATTTATATCGGCAATGGCAGAAGTCACAGCCCTCTGGGTTTACTGAGATCGGGTTTGCCATTCAAGTTTGGGAAACTCACCTTGCATCCATTCGATTTAAAGCCTGTACAACCCCAAAAGTCATAGCCACCGTCTCCTTTTTTCTGTCGCCTTGCGAGGGGCTGATTGCACTTGGGACAGTTGAAAGCGCCACCTGCTGTGGCTGGGCGTGGAGCGGACGCCATCGGCACACTCGGCATTCCACGTTGCTGAGACAGTTCCTCTTCCAAGCGCCTATGCAGACGTGCAACGACAGCTCCGTAGGTGTCTTGGCCCTGGGCGATTTTGTCCAAATCGCGCTCCAGCTCCCTCGTAAAATCGAGCTCCACGAAACTGAAGAACCCTTCCAGCTTCGCGATTGTTTCCTCCCCCAGCGGCGCCGGTACCAGCTTGCGGCTTTTTTCCTCGATCATTCCTTTGCTGGTGATGTTCTTCAAGATCGAGGCGAACGTACTGGGACGGCCAATACCGCGGCGCTCCATTTCCTTGATTAGACTGGCCTTGGTGTAGCGGGATGGCGGCTGGGTTTTCTTCTTCAGCAGTTCTCCGTTGTGCACAGAGAGGATCTGTTTTGGTGAGAGTGCAGGAACTGGGTTGCTCGCTGCTGCATCTTCCTCATCGTCTGTGTCATCGCCCTTGAGCAGTTTCCGCCACCCAGGATGAAAAAGGGTTTCACCAGTTGCATTGAATCGCAGAGCCTTACCATTTGGGCCAACCGCGAGCAGTTTCACAGCACGCACGTCGAATACTGCCGCTTCGATCTGGCTGGCCAGCGCCCGGACCCAAATCAACTTGTACAGGGCGAGCTCCTCGTCGTTCTCACCAGCTTTTGTATCAGCCCAATGCGTCGGGGTAATAGCGGGATGGCCTTCCTGCGCGCCTTCTGCGGCCTTGAATGTACGTCGCTCGTCGACGGTCTTCAACCCGATAGATCTAGCTACGGTTCTAATATCCTCCATGGCCTCGTCTGGCACGTTGGGATTATCCGTCCTGTGGTAGGTGATCACGCCTTGTTCATACAGTCGCTGGGCGACTTGCATGGTTTTGTCCGGGTCCCATTTCAAGGCGTTGCTGGCCGCTTGCTGTAGGGTGGAAGAGATGAAGGGCGCGGGTGGGTGGCGCTCGGCCTTGCGGTCTTCACAGGACTCGACGACGACATTACGTGTGCCGGCGACGAGTTGGGCCAGGTTGGCATCTTGAACGTAAGGGAAGTCTTTGCTCGCGAAATCCGGTACCGGTTGCCAATCTGCAAACCAGGTGGTGGCCTGATTCATATCCACAAAGTTCAGACGCACACCGAAGTGGTTGACTACCTGAAAGTTGCGGATCTCGCGCTCGCGTAAAACCACCAGGTATACGGCAGGCGATTGCACGCGGCCGGCAGAGGTGGGCTTGCCCATCAGTCGGCGTAGCTCCTGAGTCACCAGGTAACCCACCAAGCGATCAAGTACACGCCGGCATTCTTGTGACGCGACTCTGTTCAAATCGATTTGGCGAGGATTGGCTAGAGCCTCTGCGACACGCTTCAGGGTGATTTCATTGAAGGTGATGCGTTTGTAGGTTTTGACTGCCAGTACCTGCTGGATGTGCCAGCTGATGCTTTCACCTTCGCGATCCGGGTCGGTTGCGAGGTAGATTTCATCGGCCTGTTTAGCTGCGGCCTTGATGGTCCGCACGGCCTTGGCGCTCTTATCCAGGATCTCGTACACCGGTGTGTAATTTTTGCGGACGCCTGTGGTGATCATGCTGTCATCCTGCCCTCTGGCCGGCAAGTCACGTATGTGCCCACCACTGGCGACAACCAACCAGTCTTCGCCTGGGCGCAGCTTCTTCATCATTGGCTGAAGCTTTTTCAGCTTCCCAGGTGCCTCGATGATCAATAGCTTCACGGTGTGCCCCTTCTCAATTATGCAGAGAGGGACTGTCACGTCATGGCAGGTAGGGCTTCAATGGGAAATGGTCAATGCACAACGGGAGGCTTTTAGCGGCTAGAGGTTCAGCGTCAGCTGCTGTTCCTGGGCAAAGCCCTTTAGCCACGATGCGCGCATCGCAGGATGGTGGTAAGGGCAGTCATACACCCGTAGCCCTTTTCGGGCGGCGTCAGCACCGGCTGTTTGAACGGCAGTATGAGGGTTATTGAATTGCCGCCTATCTGCTGGTTTCAAAGAAGTTCGAGATTGCGCCATTGGCTATCGGTCCCCGAAGAACAGATCTATCAGACTGTAACATCACGAATAGGGCATTTTTTGCCTCAAAAACGGAAGTTTTAAACTTCTATGCTTGAGATAGCCGAATGGAAGTATGACTCAACCTAAAAGTTAACGAATGGCGCGATTTTCTGCCAACCAATTGGCGGGCTTTATGTCAATTCGTAGCGGGCTCGTCCGTCCAGTTCGCAGCTCTGATCCACGCGATGAAGTCCTGAGTGGATTGTCCGCTTTGAACACGTAGTTGTTCCAGCTTACCGTACAAGTGTTCAGTCATTTCGTCGTCGTCAAAGTCGACGTAGTATTCAGTGTCTAAGCGGAATTCATCTAGCAAGGTGTTGAGAAATCGGCGGGCTTGCCAAGTATCAAGGTCGGTTTCTCCACGGCCCCCCATCAGATATTCTCCAGTTCGCCACCCAACTGGAGCCCATGATGCTCGGTTTAGGTCCAAGGTGAGCCCGTAGTAGTCCGGAGCATTCACCTCGCTTTCATCAAAGTAAGCCCAGTAAACGCGGCCTAAAGCTGGGTGCTCTGCGCCAATGACAACGTACCCTGTTGGGTCCCTCAAAACTTCATCCATCGGCACGTCCTAATTGATAGTGGTTCCCTAATGAGGTTGGGGGAAACGATGAGCTGTTTCCCCCAACACCGACAGCTTCACGGATGGGCCGAAAAATTAAGCCCCTGTTTTCAGAATTGCGGTGGATCGGTATCTGGATACTCATCCGGGCCTGGAGCTGGCTGCGGCCGCGATTCGGGTTTGTTGGACTGTTGCGAATTCTGGTTTTGCGAAGGCGCCAGGTTCACCATGGTCACGCGGTGTGGCAGCATGCCGACTCGGCTGGCCTGAATTTTCAAAGCTTCGAATTCGCCATCGTCGTTCTTCCAACGGTCCATAACGGCGCGACCTGAAACCAGCACTCGCATACCTTTCTGAAACAGTTGCGAATAATGCTCGGCGTCCTTGTGCCACCACTCCACATTCGCCCAAAAACCGCCACGATCTTCGTAGCCGCCTTTGCCATCCGGAATCGAATTGTCAAAGTAAACATTGGCTCGCATGAGTCGACGTGGGTCTTTATTGCCGTTGGGGAATTCTTTGAATTCCGGTGCAGAACCGATATTGCCTTCCCAGCCTTGTACGGGCGTGCCCATGGTTATTCTCCGAGGTTATTGGTATTGCGTTGGGTTGTTGAGCTGCTGCAGGCGAGCGGTATACACGGCCTCTGCCTGGCCCATTTTTTCTGCGCACTCGGCGGCCTGTTTGGTGATCGAGTGCAGCAAACTCATTTGCATGTTCAAGGTGATGCGCTGCAGCTCCATCACGTAAAGATCCTGCAGCATGGATTCCGGTGTTCTTGGCGAGCCCATCATTTCTGCCCAAACCCCTACGCCCATCCTCCGATCTGTCACCAGCTGCCACCTCAAAAACTGGGTACCGGCTTGGGTGTTTTGCTCAGTCAACCGCACTGGAACAAGGGTGAATGGATACCGGCGGGCCTGGCTCAGCACTTCCTGGGCAAGAGCTTTTAAGTCCGATTCTTGAGCTCGGCAAAGATCGGCAAATTGGGTCAGCTCCCCCTTACCTTTAAAAGGCTTTAAAAGGCCCTTTAGTGAGGCAGCCTGTTGCAGTCGCTGAAAGGCTTCCTGTTGCAGTGGCCGGAAAGCGGTCTGTTGCAGCGACCCATCATTTGAGGGAATCTGGCCCATGCTCTTAACCCTCAGCGGAGTCATCGAGATGATCATCCGTCTCGGTTTGCTGCTGACCGCGGATGATCGGTGGCGCGAAATTCGAACGGCGGGTGCCTTCCAGGATGTCCTGTGGCAGCTCACCGTACCGCTCGTACATTTTGCGGGCTGCTTCAGCCTTGGCATTGTTTGCAGCGAAGTCGTCGCGGGCAGCGCCTGAGTACTTATATATCTGGGCCAGACCAAACAGTCTCCGCAGTACCGCTGCGCCTTCATCGATCCAGGTTTCCATATCGTGCCGCCCGACAAGACCAACGTGCTGGGCCAGCAGAATGCGTCTGACAATTTCGTCATAGTTCGTCAGCAGGTACACCGCCTGAAATCCCAGAGGGTTGGAGATATACAGCGGGAGGCTGACAGGCTGGATCGACAGGTTTTCGCTAATGCTGATGGCCGGAGGAAGGGAGGCCATGGCTGTGTCCAGTCGATCTTCGATGGTCTTTAACGCTTCCTTGGAATCGTTGATCTTTTCTTCGAGGAGGATCATCCACCAGTCAGAGTAGGGATCATCCTGTTGGGCGCCACGAGACATCCGATTGACGACAGTGCAGAACCCTGACAGACCGATGATGCCGGCTTTGAGGTCATTTTTAGGGCGCCCCATCCATATACGAGCGGCATGGTGAGTGTGAAGGGTGAGCTTCACATCGCTGCGCAGTGAACCGATGTTGAGCCGGAAGTTATCAGCCATGGTGCAGTGTTTCCTTGGGAAGAGGATTGACGTACCCATGCTGCAATTTGGCTATAGGAGACGCAGCATTAAATGCGTAGCCCGATGGAAGGGGATTTGTTGAGGCTTCTATATATAGGAAGAGCTGTAACTCGCCAGTGAGCTGAAGACCTCCACTGATGCCGGATCCTGTAGGGGTGTTGCGGGCCGCAACACTTACATGACTCCCACCACCGATATCGTATCCTGGCAAGGTGGTGCGGGCCGCACCACTTGCGTGTCGGCCACCACCGATGCCGGATTCTGCGAAGGTGGTGCGGGCCGCACCACTTACATGGCTGCCACCATCGATGCCGGACCCTGCTGAGGTGGTGCGGGCCGCACCACTTACATGGCTGCCACCATCGATGC
>NZ_JAEKDA010000021.1:0-112304 GCF_016405635.1 Pseudomonas sp. MF6755 | reverse complement strand
CTTGCGGGTTTGCTTGCGCTTGCCAGCGTACTCGGCGTCGGCGAAGGTCATCTGCTTCATCGGGAAACTCGGTGGGTGGGGTCGCGGTATTTTGCCAAATCAGAAAGTCTTTTTCAGAGTTTCCTTAACGTTCATATTAATACTCCGCTATCTAGAAAATGACGTGTGAGCCTGATTTTTTTAGTTGCAATATGGCAGCGTGTCCAATAGGCGCTAAAAATGTCAGGCTCGTATGTATGTGGTTCAGTGTCGAATATGGTTCCGATTTTTACTTAAGGGATGTGTCTGGAAATTACTTCGATGGATAGGGCTGGGCAGTTGATTACTGTATATCTAATTGTTTCATTCGATAGTAAAGCGTTCTTTTCGCCATGCCCAATTCTGCCGCCACCTCGTCCACGCAGTAGGCATGACGCCGCAAAGATTCCTCGATCATTGCTTTCTCGATCTGCTGCATACGTTCTTTCAGGTTGGTTGGCTTGTCTGCAGTGTCCGATGGCAGGGCTGACAAGGGCGCCAGCCCCAGGACGAAGCGTTTGGCGGTAGAGCGCAACTCACGCACATTTCCTGACCAGGGGTGGCACAGCAGTTGCTGTACCAGCGCGCCGCAAGGGAGTGGAGCAGGGCACTTATAGTAGTCGGCCTCTTCTTGAACCATATTGAGGAACAACGGGATGATGCGGTCACGCCGATCGCGCAGCGGAGGGAGGCTGATGTTGACGACATTCAGGCGAAAATACAGGTCGCGCCTGAACCTTCCTTGTTCGACCATCTCATGCAGGGATTGCTGCGCCGAAGCGATGACTCGCATGTCTACCGGAATAAACCGGGTTGAGCCCAGGCGCTCGATGCCTCGTGACTCCAGCACTCTCAGCAGTTTGGCTTGCATCGACAGTGGCATGCTGTCGATTTCATCCAGATACAAGGTACCCAGATGTGCGGCTTCGATAAAACCCGCGCGTGACTGTACTGCTCCGGTATAGGCGCCGCTGTTGACGCCGAATAGCTGGCTTTCTGCCAGGCTTTCCGGGATAGCAGCGCAGTTCACGGCAACAAAATGACCTCGTCGCCCCGACAACCGATGGACACGTTGTGCCAGGGTATCCTTGCCTGTGCCGGTTTCTCCCAGTAACAAAATATCAATGTTGAGCGCGGCAGTACTATTAAGCGTACGCTCGATATCCAAGGCTTCAACGGAGGGGAGGTATGTCTCATTTGTTATTTGATAAGACGCTGACATAGTCCAGGTGCTCCACTATCGCTATCACTTCACTGTTGATAGAACGCTGTTGGCGTGCAGCCAGTAGAGCGCAAATAATCAAAAAAGTCATCGTGCCTGTTATCGGTAGAAGTCTGTTGAAGAGCGTGCGCAGGCTTAACTATGTCAAGGCGGTATATTGTTCAAGTGCTTTTCATATGGATGTACGGTATTTGGCGTAGGAGAAAACTTAAAGACTAGAAGAATGATCGATTAAGTTAGTTAAAGTTGTAATTGAGTAATTTTTTCATACATATGCTTTTCGATTTTTCCTGTCGATAGAAACAGACGGCCACAAAAAAGCCGATGCAATGCATCGGCTTTTTAGTCTGGAGCAGAAACTACAGGTGGCGCTTACACGTTGAAACGGAAGTGCATGACATCGCCATCCTTGACAATGTAGTCCTTGCCTTCCAGGCGCCATTTACCGGCTTCCTTGGTTCCCGCCTCACCCTTGTACTGGATGAAGTCGTTGTAGGCGATCACTTCGGCGCGGATGAAGCCTTTTTCGAAGTCGGTGTGGATCACACCAGCAGCCTGTGGCGCGGTAGCGCCGACCTTCACGGTCCAGGCGCGGACCTCTTCGACACCGGCAGTGAAGTAGGTCTGCAGGTTGAGCATCTCGTAGCCGGCGCGGATCACACGGTTCAGGCCTGGCTCTTCCAGGCCCAGGGCCTCGAGGAACATGTCTTTCTCTTCGCCGTCATCGAGTTCGGCGATTTCTGCTTCGATCTTGTTGCACACCGGAACAACGATGGCGCCTTCTTCCTCGGCAATGGCCTTGACCACGTCGAGCAGCGGGTTGTTCTCGAAGCCGTCTTCGGCGACGTTGGCAATGTACATCACCGGCTTGGTGGTCAGCAGGTGGAAGCCCTTGATCACGGCCTTCTCGTCGGTGCTCATGCTCTTCATCAGGCTGCGTGCTGGCTTGCCTTCGGTGAAGTGAGCGATCAATTGCTCCAGCAGGCCCTTCTGGACCACGGCTTCCTTGTCACCACCCTTGGCGTTACGCGCGACTTTCTGCAGTTGCTTTTCGCAACTGTCGAGGTCGGCGAAGATCAGTTCCAGGTCGATGATCTCGATGTCGCGTTTCGGGTCGACGCTGTTGGAGACGTGGATGACGTTCTCGTCTTCAAAGCAGCGGACCACATGGGCGATGGCGTCGGTTTCACGGATGTTGGCGAGGAACTTGTTGCCCAGGCCTTCACCTTTCGATGCGCCTGCAACCAGGCCGGCGATATCGACGAACTCCATGGTGGTCGGCAGGATGCGCTTGGGGTTGACGATCGCCGCCAGTGCCTCCAGGCGTGGGTCCGGCATCGGTACGATACCGCTGTTGGGTTCGATGGTGCAGAAGGGGAAGTTCTCCGCCGCAATACCGGACTTGGTCAGGGCGTTGAACAGGGTGGACTTGCCGACGTTGGGCAGGCCGACGATGCCGCAATTGAATCCCATGGTGTTTCCCCTCGGGTAAGAGTCAGGCCTTCTGGCTGTGCAGGTTTTTCATCGCGCGGTTCCATTCACCGGCGAAGATATCCGGCAGCACGCCGAGGGCAAAATCGATGCTGGCATCGAGTTTTTCCTGTTCGGCGCGTGGCGCACGACCCAGGACGAAGTTTGAAACCATACTGGCAACGCCTGGGTGGCCAATGCCGAGCCGCAGACGGTAGAAATTATTCTGATTACCCAACTGCGCGATGATGTCACGCAGGCCGTTGTGCCCACCGTGCCCGCCGCCCAGCTTGAGCTTGGCAACGCCGGGTGGCAGGTCCAGTTCGTCATGGGCCACCAGGATTTCTTCGGGTTTGATCCGGAAGAATCCCGCAAGTGCCGCGACGGCCTGGCCGCTGCGGTTCATGTAGGTGGTGGGAATCAACAGACGAACATCCTGACCCTGGTGCGAGAAGCGCCCGGTCAGGCCGAAATATTTGCGATCGGCCACAAGGTTGACGCCTTGGGCGTGGGCGATGCGCTCAACAAAAAGGGCCCCCGCGTTATGCCGGGTCTGTTCGTATTCGGCGCCTGGGTTTCCCAGGCCAACGATCAGTTTAATGGCAGTCACGACAGGGGCCCTTCCTTTGGAGTTGTGGATAACATCGCCTGACCTGAGTGCGGCGAAAGTGGACGACAGGAGCTCACTTATCCAGAGATAAACTTCGCGTTGTCGCCCGCTTTCTCGCTACGTTTCGGTCCGCGATGTTCCCTCAAGCTCCTTTCGTTGCAGAGAGTATTACTCTGCAGCGGTTTCGCCTGCTTCATCTTCTGCTACAACACGTGGCGCGTGGACGTTGGCAACAGCCTTGTCGTCGTTGTGAGCCAGTGCAACGAACTCAACGCCTTTAGGGGCCTTGAGGTCGGACAGGTGGATGATGGTGCCGATTTCAGCAGCCGACAGGTCGACTTCGATGAACTCAGGCAGGTCTTTCGGCAGGCAGCTTACTTCCAGCTCGGTAGTGGTGTGGGAAACAACGCCACCTTTCTTGACCGGAGCTTCTTCACCAACAAAGTGTACAGGCACGATAGCGGTCAGTTTCTGACCGGCTACAACGCGTACGAAGTCAGCGTGCAGTACGTGGCCCTTGGAAGGGTGGCGCTGCAGGGCCTTGATGATAACGTTTTGCTTTTTGCCGCCAACGTTCAGTTCGATAACGTGGCTGTAGGCCGCGTCGTTTTCGAGCAGTTTGGCAACTTCTTTAGCCAGCATGCTGATGGACTCAGGGGCTTTGTCGCCACCGTAGACTACAGCTGGAACCAGGCTTGCGAGACGACGCAGGCGGCGGCTCGCACCTTTCCCCAGGTCGGAACGCACTTCAGCATTCAGAGTAAAATCGTTCATGTTGTATCTCCAAAATAACCACATTCGCCCCAGCGTTTGCGACCAGCGCTAAAGGCGATATGGGCAAAAAAGCCCCGCCCCAACAGAATGTTGGGGCGGGGCGCTTTTCGTCAGTGAGGTGCTCCGAAGGTTTGACCCTTAGCGGAACATCGCACTGATCGATTCTTCATTGCTGATGCGGCGAACCGCCTCGGCAACTACCGGTGCGATATCCAGTTGACGGATACGCGAACAGGCTTGAGCAGCTGCGGACAACGGGATGGTGTTGGTCACCACCAGTTCGTCCAGCATGGAGTTCTCGATGTTCTCGATCGCTCGGCCCGACAGCACAGGGTGTGTGCAGTAGGCGAAGACTTTTGCTGCACCGTGCTCTTTCAAGGCTTTTGCCGCGTGGCACAGGGTGCCAGCGGTGTCGACCATGTCATCAACCAGAATACAGGTACGCCCTTCGACATCACCGATGATATGCATCACTTCAGAGTGATTGGCTTTTTCACGGCGTTTGTCGATGATCCCGAGGTCCACGCCCAGGGATTTGGCAACAGCCCGTGCACGCACGACGCCACCAATGTCCGGGGACACGATCATCAGGTTTTCAAAGCGCTGGTCTTCGATGTCATCCACCAGAACGGGGGAGCCGTAGATGTTATCTACCGGAATATCGAAGAACCCCTGAATTTGGTCAGCGTGCAGGTCAACCGTGAGAACACGATCGATACCTACCACGGTCAGCATGTCAGCAACGACTTTCGCGCTGATCGCTACACGTGCGGAACGCGGACGGCGATCCTGACGAGCATAACCAAAGTAAGGGATTACAGCTGTAATTCGAGTCGCTGAGGAGCGGCGGAAGGCATCAGCCATCACGACGAGTTCCATCAGGTTATCGTTGGTCGGAGCGCAGGTCGGCTGAATAATGAAGACGTCTTTACCGCGGACATTTTCATTGATCTCGGCTGTAATTTCGCCGTCGGAAAATTTACCGACAGAGATGTCACCGAGAGGGATATGCAGCTGACGTACGACACGCCGAGCCAGATCGGGGTTGGCGTTCCCCGTAAAGACCATCATCTTGGACACGCGCAGTACCTAGAGGCTGAGGGTAACCTGGATGAGTATTAGAAAATGGCAGGGGCGGCTGGATTCGAACCAACGCATGGCAGGATCAAAACCTGCTGCCTTACCGCTTGGCGACGCCCCTGTATCTGTTGCAACGAGTGCCTAACACTCGGTTCCTTTTAGAGCAGACTTTGCAGCTTGCGATGCAACATCGAAACGTTGCTTCCCTTTGCTACAAACCCTGTAAGGGTCTCTGTAAGAAGGGCCGAGACTTTATCAGCTTCAGCTTTGCTTGGGAAGCCCCCAAACACACAACTTCCAGTTCCGGTTAATTTTGCTTCGGTAAATTTACCTAACAAATTCAAAGCGTTACGTACCTCTGGATAACGCCTTGCTACAACCGGTAAGCAGTCATTTCGACTGTTTCCCTTGGGAACGGGGCGCACTTTAATGGGAGAAGAGTTACGTGTCAACAACGGATCTGAAAAAATTTCTGCTGTACTTACAGATACTTGCGGCACAAGCACGACATACCAAGGTTCTTCGGGCTCTACAGGGGTGAGTTTCTCCCCCACGCCTTCAGCAAACGCGGCGTGCCCACGCACGAAAACCGGGACGTCGGCGCCCAGTGTGAGGCCCAATGCGGCAAGGCGGTCGTGGTCCCAGCCCAGTTGCCACAAATGGTTCAGGCCCAACAGAGTGGTCGCGGCATTCGAGCTGCCGCCGCCGATACCACCGCCCATGGGCAGGACCTTGTCGATCCAGATATCGATGCCGAGCGAGGAGTTGGATTGTTCCTGAAGTTTTTTCGCGGCCTTCACAATCAGGTTGCTGTCGTGGGGCACGCCTTCAAATTCGGTGTGCAACTGGATCACGCCATCGTTACGCACGGCGAAGGTCAGCTCATCGCCGTAGTCGAGAAACTGAAACAGCGTCTGCAACTCGTGGTAGCCGTCTTCACGGCGCCCGAGGATGTGCAGCATCAAGTTGAGTTTGGCCGGGGAGGGCAGGGTCAGGCCCTGTTTTTCTAAAAGAGCAGTGGTCACGTCATTGCCCCAGCTTGCGCGGTTGCCAATCCTTGATCACCAGCGTGACGTCAAGGTCGGTGCCGTGCAGCTTGATGCGTTCGGGCAGCCAATAGCCATGTTGTTCAACGTAGCTCAAATACTCCACCTGCCAACCGTCCTGCTCCAGGGTGGCCAGGCGGCTGTCACCGTTGAGGCCCAGGCGACTCTTGCTGTCAGGCGCCGGTAAGCCGCGCACCCACCAGACCAGGTGCGAGACGGGCAGCTTCCAGCCGATCTGCTGTTCCAGCAGTTCTTCCGGGGAAGTCGCTTCGTAACGGCCCTGGTTGGCCACTTCCAGGCTCACTTGCCCCGGCCGGCCAGTCAGGCGAGCTGCGCCACGGCCCAGCGGGCCCGAGAGGCGAATATCGAAATAGTCCTGGCGCTGCAGCCAGAACAGCGTGCCGCTGCCGGAGTCTTTCGGCGCCCGAACCCCGACCTTGCCCTCGATCTGCCAGCCATCGATGCTGCTGAGCTGGTCCTTGTGTTGTTTCCATTGCGCCGGGTTGCCCTGGCCTTCTACGGATTCACGGGCGCCAAAGCCCGCGCAACCGGCGAGCAGGGCGATGAAGCTGAAAACAATAATGTGGCGCAAGAACATAAGCTTAAAGGGTCTCGGATCCGGTCAGGCGCTTGATGGTGCCGCGCAGGATGGGGCTTTCGGGTTGTTCCTTGAGGAACTTTTCCCAGATTTGTCGTGCTTCGCGTTGCTTGCCATTGGCCCAGAGCACTTCGCCCAGGTGGGCGGCAACTTCTTGATCAGGGAAGCGTTCCAGTGCCTGGCGCAGCAAGCGCTCGGCCTCGTCGAGGTTGCCCAGGCGGTAATTCACCCAGCCAAGACTGTCGAGAACGGCCGGGTCTTCCGGGTTGAGCTGGTGGGCCTGCTCAATCAGCACCTTGGCTTCGGCGTAGCGCGTGGTGCGGTCGGACAAGGTGTAACCCAAGGCGTTGAGTGCCATGGCGTTGTCCGGGTCGCGCTTGATGATTAGGCGCAGGTCTTTTTCCAGCTGCGCCAGGTCATTGCGTTTTTCCGCTTGCATGGCGCGGGTGTAGAGCAGGTTCAGATCGTCAGGGTATTGCAGCAACGCCTGTTGCAGCAGCTTCCAGGCGCGCTCGCCCTGCTTGTTGGCCGATAAGGTCTCGGCCTGGATCAGATAAAGCTGGATAGCGTAGTCCGGCTCAGCATCGCGGGCCGCGGCCAGGCGTTTTTCCGCCTCGTCGGTGCGACCGTTGCTCATCAGGATGTCAGCCTGGCGCAATTGGGCGGGCAGGTAGTCATTGCCGGGGCCGACTTGGGCGTATTCCAGCAGGGCGGCCTGCGGATCGTTGCGCTCTTCGGCGATACGGCCGAGGTTCAGGTGCGCCGAGTCCACATGGCTATCACGTTCGATCAGCTCTTCCAGGTAGCCCTTGGCCTCGTCCCAGGCCTTGGCTTCCAGGCACACCAGCGCCAGGGAGTAACGTAATTCATCGTCATCCGGGTATTGCTGGACCAGATTGGCGAACTGCACTTTGGCGTCTTCCATGCGGTCCTGCTCTACCAGCATCCGTGCATAAGTCAGGCGCAGGCGCTTGTCGTCCGGGTATTTCTTGATGCTTTTTTCCAGTAGCGGAATGGCTTCCTTGCCACGGTTGAGGTTCTGCAACAGACGTGCGCGCAGCAGGATCGGCGCGATCTCGCCATCTTCCGGTGGGTTCTGCTCCAGCAATTTGAGCGCGGCGTCGGCTTCATCATCCTGTTGCAGCAACAGGGCCTTGCCGAAAATCAACTGGCTGTTCTTGGGGTGTTTTTGCAGCAGGCGGTCGAAGCTCTTCATCAGGCCACTGCGCGTGTCCTGGTCGGTGTCGGCGGCCGACAGCGCGAGGAAGTCAAAATGCGTGTCGCCCTTGCCCTGCAGGACTTTCTCCATATAGACCATGGAGTCGTCATAGCGCCCCGCACGCGCTAGTTGCACGGCAGCCGCACGTTGGGCTTCCAGGTCATCCGGGGCGTTTTTTGCCCAGATCAAGGACGCGTCCAGCGCAGCCTGGTCGGCGCCCAGGTATTCGGCGATGCGAAACGCTCGCTCGGAGATGCCCGGGTCCTGGGTATTGATGGCCTGGGTCACGTAATTATCCAGCGCAATATCGAAACGATTACGCTGGCCAGCCAGTTCAGCGGTCAGCAGGCTGTAGACCGTTTCTTCACTGAACGAGGAATAAACCTTGGGCTTTTCAGGGGCGGGGGTGCTGTCTTCCGCCGGCGGCGTACTGTCCGGCGACACGGGTGCCATGGCCTGGCAGCCGCTGAGGAAGACAAAAGCAAGGAGCAACGCGGAAGATCTATTCATATAGGAAGAGGACGACTAACCTGCGGTCGGATCATCATGACACAAGCCTTCGGCCAAACATAACCGAGTCTCAATGGAGGCCTTTATAGGCATAACGTATTAGGACAATAGACGACGGTGGTTGTTCTGGATCTTTCGAAGTAGGACAATTGTCGGCTTCCCGACATCATCAGCGATATTGAATGGCCTTCCTTGCACTCGGTATTAACCACAAGACTGCTTCCGTAGACGTGCGCGAGCGCGTGGCGTTTACGCCTGAGCAGTTGGTTGAGGCCTTGCAGCAGCTCTGCCGTCTCACCGACAGCCGCGAAGCTGCGATCCTTTCGACCTGCAATCGCAGCGAGCTCTATATAGAGCAGGAGCATCTGTCAGCGGATGTGGTACTGCGCTGGCTGGCCGATTATCACCATTTGAGCCTTGATGACCTGCGCGCCAGTGCCTATGTGCATGAAGAGGATGCGGCAGTTCGTCACATGATGCGCGTGGCGGCCGGTCTCGATTCGCTGGTGTTGGGCGAACCGCAAATTCTTGGTCAGATGAAGTCCGCCTACGCCGTCGCGCGTGAGGCTGGCACCGTCGGCCCGCTGCTGGGCCGGCTGTTCCAGGCTACCTTCAATTCCGCCAAGCAGGTGCGAACCGACACGGCTATCGGTGAAAACCCGGTGTCCGTGGCTTTCGCCGCTGTCAGCCTGGCCAAGCAGATTTTCAGTGACTTGCAGCGCAGCCAGGCCCTGCTGATCGGCGCCGGTGAAACCATCACCTTGGTCGCCCGTCACCTGCATGAACTGGGTGTGAAGCGTATTGTGGTCGCCAACCGCACGCTGGAGCGCGCCAGCATCCTCGCCGAGCAGTTCGGTGCCCACGCCGTGTTGTTATCGGATATCCCGGCTGAACTGGTGCGCAGTGATATCGTCATCAGCTCCACCGCCAGCCAGTTGCCGATTCTGGGTAAAGGCGCGGTCGAGAGCGCGTTGAAGCTGCGCAAGCACAAGCCGATCTTCATGGTGGATATCGCCGTTCCGCGGGATATCGAACCCGAAGTCGGCGAGTTGGACGACGTTTACCTCTATAGCGTCGACGACTTGCATGAAGTGGTTGCTGAAAACCTCAAGAGCCGCCAGGGCGCCGCCCAGGCCGCCGAGGAAATGGTCAGCATCGGCGCCGAAGATTTCATGGTGCGCCTGCGTGAACTGGCGGCGGTGGATGTGCTCAAGGCGTATCGTCAGCAGGGCGAACGCCTGCGTGATGAAGAGTTGATCAAGGCCCAGCGGATGCTGGCTAACGGCAGCGGCGCCGAAGAGGTGCTGATGCAACTGGCCCGCGGCCTGACCAACAAGCTGCTCCACGCACCCAGCGTTCAGTTGAAAAAGCTTACCGCCGAAGGCCGCCTCGATGCGCTGGCCATGGCACAGGAACTCTTTGCCCTCGGTGAGGGCGCGTCAGACAGCTCTTCGGATAAAAAACCGCAATGAAAGCGTCACTGCTCAATAAACTGGACGTACTCCAGGACCGTTTCGAAGAACTGACCGCCTTGCTCGGCGATGGTGAGGTCATTTCCGATCAGGCCAAGTTCCGTGCTTATTCCAAGGAATACGCCGAAGTTGAACCGATTGTAGCCACCTACAAACACCTCACGAAAGTGCAGGCTGACCTCGAGGGCGCCCAGGCGCTGCTCAAGGACAGCGACCCGGACATGCGCGAAATGGCCGTGGAAGAAGTCCGCGAAGCCAAGGAAAAGCTCGCCGAGCTCGAAGGCGACCTGCAACGCATGTTGCTGCCCAAGGACCCTAACGATGGCCGTAACGTATTCCTCGAAATCCGCGCCGGCACCGGTGGCGACGAGGCGGCGATTTTTTCCGGCGACCTGTTCCGCATGTATTCGCGTTATGCCGAGCGGCGGGGCTGGCGGGTCGAGATCCTGTCCGAAAACGAAGGTGAGCACGGCGGCTATAAAGAGGTCATCGCCCGGGTCGAAGGTGACAACGTCTATGGCAAGCTGAAGTTCGAATCCGGTGCGCACCGTGTGCAGCGTGTTCCTGCGACAGAGTCCCAGGGCCGTATCCACACCTCGGCGTGCACCGTGGCCGTGTTGCCTGAGCCGGACGAGCAAGAAGCCATTGAGATCAACCCGGCAGATTTGCGCGTCGACACCTACCGCTCGTCGGGCGCGGGTGGCCAACACGTCAACAAGACCGACTCGGCGATCCGTATCACCCACTTGCCGTCGGGCATCGTGGTGGAGTGCCAGGAAGAACGTTCCCAGCACAAGAACCGTGCGCGGGCCATGTCCTGGCTGTCGGCCAAGCTGAACGACCAGCAGACCAGCGCCGCCGCCAACGCGATTGCCAGCGAGCGCAAGCTGCTGGTGGGCTCTGGCGACCGCTCTGAACGTATCCGTACCTACAACTTTGCCCAGGGCCGGGTCACCGACCACCGGGTCAACCTCACCCTTTACTCCCTGGACGAGATTCTTGCCGGTGGTGTGGATGCGGTGATCGAGCCGTTGCTCGCCGAGTACCAGGCCGATCAACTGGCGGCGATAGGTGAATAAATGACCATCATTGCCAGCCTGTTGCGCGCCGCCGACTTGCCCGATTCGCCGACTGCGCGCCTGGACGTGGAGCTGTTACTGGCCGCTGCCCTGGGCAAGTCCCGCAGCTACTTGCACACCTGGCCGGAAAAAATCGTCAGCAGTGAAGACGCTCTGACCTTTGCCAACTATCTGCAACGTCGCCGAAGCGGTGAGCCAGTGGCGTATATCCTCGGCCAGCAAGGCTTCTGGAAGCTCGACCTGGAGGTCGCGCCGCACACGCTGATCCCGCGTCCGGAAACCGAGCTGCTGGTGGAAGCCGCCCTGGAATTGCTGCCTGCCACACCCGCCAAGGTTCTCGACCTGGGCACCGGCAGCGGCGCCATCGCCTTGGCTTTGGCCAGCGAACGCCCGGCCTGGCAGGTCACGGCCGTTGACCGCGTGCTGGAAGCCGTGGCCTTGGCCGAGCGCAATCGCCAGCGCCTGCACCTCAATAACGCCACGGTGTTGAACAGTCATTGGTTCAGCGCGTTGCAAGGTCATACTTTCGACCTGATCATCAGCAACCCGCCCTACATTGCCGACAATGACCCGCACCTGGTGGCCGGCGATGTGCGTTTCGAGCCGGCCAGTGCTCTGGTGGCGGGGCACGATGGCCTGGACGATTTACGCTTGATCATCAAAGAGTCCCCGGCTTATCTGAATGCAAGTGGCTGGTTGTTGCTTGAGCACGGCTACGATCAGGCCCAGGCCGTGCGTGACTTATTGCTCAGCGAGGGTTTTGAAGGCGTACACAGCCGCATCGACCTCGGCGGTCACGAACGCATCAGCCTGGGGCGCCGCCCGTGCTGACCGACCAGGAGCTGTTGCGCTATAGCCGACAGATTCTGTTGCAGCATGTCGACATCGATGGCCAGTTGCGCCTGAAACAGAGCCGCGCGCTGATCGTCGGCCTGGGTGGCCTGGGCGCACCGGTTGCGCTGTATCTCGCCGCTGCCGGCGTGGGTGAGTTGCACTTGGCGGACTTCGACACTGTCGACCTGACCAACCTGCAGCGCCAGATCATCCATGACACCGACAGCGTGGGGCTGACCAAGGTCGATTCGGCCCTGCGTCGCCTGAGCGCGATCAACCCTGAAATCACCTTGGTTGCCCATCGCACCGCGCTGGATGCCGACTCGCTCGCCGCCGCTGTCGCCGCGGTGGACGTGGTGCTTGATTGCAGCGACAACTTCTCCACCCGCGAAGCGGTCAATGCGGCCTGTGTCGCCGTTGGGAAGCCGTTGATCAGTGGCGCGGCGATTCGCCTTGAGGGGCAATTGTCGGTGTTCGATCCGCGTCGAGCCGACAGCCCGTGCTACCACTGTTTATACGGGCACGGCAGCGAAACCGAGCTGACCTGCAGCGAAGCCGGCGTGGTCGGGCCGCTGGTAGGAGTGGTCGGCAGCTTGCAAGCGTTGGAAGCGTTGAAGCTGCTGGCCGGTTTTGGTGAACCATTGGTGGGCCGCCTGTTGCTGATCGATGCTCTGGCCACGCGTTTTCGCGAGTTGCGCGTCAAACGCGACCCTGGCTGCAGCGTCTGCGGAACCCAGCATGGTTAAGGGCGCGCCCATCGGTGTGTTCGACTCCGGCATCGGCGGTCTGACGGTGCTGGAGGAAATCCAGCAGTTATTGCCCCATGAGTCACTGTTGTACGTGGCGGATTGCGGGCACATCCCCTATGGCGAGAAAACCCCGGCGTTCATTCTTGAGCGCTCCCGGTCCGTGGCTGAGTTTTTTCGCGAGCGGGGCGCCAAGGCCTTCGTGATTGCCTGTAATACGGCGACCGTCGCCGCCGTTGCCGATTTGCGCCAGGACTACCCCGATTGGCCATTGGTTGGCATGGAGCCTGCGGTCAAGCCTGCCGCTGCTGCCACTCATAGTGGCGTCGTCGGTGTGCTCGCCACCACCGGCACCTTGCAAAGCGCCAAGTTCGCCGCTCTGCTCGACCGCTTCGCCACCGATGTGCGGGTGATTACCCAACCGTGTCCGGGCCTGGTGGAGTTGATTGAAACCGGTGACTTGAACGGCCCCGCTTTGCATAAGCTGTTGCAGGGCTATATCGAGCCGCTGCTCAGCGCCGGGTGCGACACCATCATCCTGGGTTGCACTCACTATCCCTTCCTCAAGCCTCTCCTGGCGCAGATGCTGCCCCCCAGTATCATCCTCATCGACACCGGTGCCGCCGTTGCGCGCCAACTCAAGCGTTTATTGGGTGAGCGCGACCTGCTTGCCCTTGGCGAGCCCGAAACTGCACAGTTCTGGACCAGCGGCGATCCGTACCACCTAAGAAATATCCTACCGACACTTTGGAAACATCCCGGAGTTGTGCGAAGCTTCGCCTCGTGAAAATTTCGTGAAATAGCGCTGATAAAAGCTGAACTTCTGTCTATGCGTCAGCTTCTATAGCCCGTTAGCCTGTTTACAACCATATAACTTTGTTCGCATAGGATCGTTTCTTATGAAGCGCTTGTTCTGTTTGGCTGCGATTGCGGCCGCTGTGTTGGGACACTCTGTTTCAGCCCAGGCCGCTGGCCTGGAGTTCGGGTTGGGGAGCACCAGTGATTCGACGTTGACCTATCGATTGGGTCTGACTTCGGATTGGGATAAAAGCTGGATGCAAAGCAACGTTGGCCGCCTGACCGGCTACTGGAGTGGCGCTTACACGTATTGGGAAGGTGACGACCGTGCAGGCGCCAGCAGCCTGTCGTTCTCGCCGGTGTTTGTGTATGAGTTTGCCGGCGAGTCGGTCAAGCCTTACATCGAGGCCGGTATCGGCGTGGCGCTGTTTTCCCGCACCCGCCTGGAAGACAACAACATCGGCCAATCTTTTCAGTTCGAGGACCGTCTGGGTTTCGGCCTGCGGTTCAACGGCGGGCATGAAGTGGGCATTCGTGCCACGCACTATTCCAACGCCGGGATCAGCAGCAATAACGATGGGGTAGAGAGCTACGCGCTGCACTACACCATGCCGCTGTAATTCAACAACACTGAAGTCCCTTGTGGGAGCGGGCCCGCTCCCACATTTAGATCTCTGCTCATCGCAGGATCAGCGGTACACCGTCGCGAGGCCTTCACGCTCTTCCAGGCACTCCGGCGCCCCCATCTCAAACTCCCGACAAATCAATGGCCGAAGTGCGTAAATCGTGCACATCATCGTGTCTCGATCCAGCGCGGCGCACCAGCCGTCGTCCAGGCGCAGCATCACTTCCCCGCCCCAATCGTCGGTATCGATAAAGCGCTGCGGCACGCCAGTGTCGGTGATCAGCATGACTTCCAACTGGCAGCAACAGGCCGCGCACGTCGAGCAAGTGACGGCGGGTTCGGTGATTTGAATATGGGGGATGTTGGTCATAGGCGCGCAGTGTAAGGCAAGTGCGTTAACCACGTATGAAAGCTCGGACGGGCGTCATCGTTCCAATCTCCCTGCGACCCCGTGCAACAAGGGAAACAACATGGCCCATAACAGCGCCAGGCCGATCAGGGTGGCTGCCGTGCCATAGCCAAAACTCACCCCCGCCAGTTGACTGCCTGCGTAATAAGACAACGGCCCACCCACTGCACCCAACAGGCTGGCAAGCCACCCGGGCCGTGCGCTCCAGGCCAGGCAATAGCGCAAGGTCGTGGCCAGCAATGCCCACAGCAGCATCAACCAGAATGGAATCAACGGCCCGGGCTCGCTGAAGTGGAAAACCCCCAGCGTGCGCAACAGCGTATCCAGCAGCGTGCCTGCGATTGTCACGCTGACGATGAGCATGCCGTCATCAGCCAGTGAACTTACCCACAGCACGTGGACGCTCAGTACTGCCAACCCCACCAACAACCACGGGCTATCGCCGCCGAGCACGCAGGCAAACCAGCCGCACTGGAACAGCACGGCATTGGCCACGGTTTTAAGCACTGAAGCGCCCGAGCAACGGCGCAGTGATCGCCGCAGGTTTAGCCAGCAGCAATTGCGCGGTACCAATCGTGCGTTCCATGAAGCCGCCTTCGCAGTAGCACAGGTAGAACTCCCACAAGCGCAGGAAGTATTCGTCGTAGCCCAGTTCCGTGAGGCGGCCATGGGCACGGCGAAAGTTTTCATGCCACAGGCGCAGGGTACGTGCGTAGTGGAGGCCAAAGTCCTCCATGTGCAGCAGGTTCATGTCGGTGTCGCGGCTGACAATCTGCAGCATGTTCTGTACGCAGGGCAGAGCGCCGCCGGGAAAAATGTAGCGCTGGATAAAGTCGACGCTCCGCTTGGCCTGCTCAAAGCGTTGTTCGCGGATGGTGATGGCTTGCAGCAGCATCAGGCCGTCGGGCTTGAGCAAATGTGCACATTGCTTGAAATAGGTAGGCAGGAAGCGATGGCCCACCGCTTCGATCATCTCGATGGATACCAGCTTGTCGTATTCGCCGGTGAGGTCGCGATAATCGCGTAGCAGCAAGGTCACTTGATCCTGCAGGCCCAAGGTCTGGATGCGCTCTGCGGTGTAGGCAAACTGTTCCTTGGACAAGGTCGTGGTGGTGACCTTGCAACCATAGTGCTGCGCCGCATAAAGCGCCATGCTGCCCCAGCCGGTACCGATTTCCAGCAGGTGGTCGCTGGGCTTGAGCGCCAGTTTCTGGCAGATACGCGCCAACTTGTTCAATTGCGCCTGTTCCAGGGTGTCATCGGGCGTCAGGAATTGCGCCGCCGAGTACATCATGGTCGGGTCGAGGAATTCTTCGAACAGGTCGTTGCCCAGGTCGTAATGGGCGGCGATATTTTTCTGCGAGCCCTTGCGCGTGTTGCGGTTGAGCCAGTGCAACCCCTGGGTGAACGGCCGGGCCAGGCGCGCCAGGCCACCCTCCATGGCGTCGAGTACGTCCAGGTTGCTGACCATCACGCGCACCACGGCAGTGAGGTCCGGGCTGGTCCAATACCCGTGGATAAACGCTTCGCCGGCGCCGATCGAACCATTGGCCGCCACCAGGCCCCATACCGCCGAGTCGAGAATCTGGATCTCGCCCAGCAGGTGTGCTTCCCGTGCGCCGAAGACTTGCCGCTCGCCGTCCTCGATGATCACCAATTGGCCATGGCGCAATTGGCTGAGCTGGCGCAGTACACCCTTGCGCAGCAGCGCAGCGGTCAGGCCGTTTACGTTCATGCGGTGAGTCTTGACCGACAAACTAGGGGATTTCATGGCGACGATCCTTGGTGTACCCGACGGCGGTGCGAGAGGCGCCATCGGCGGCTCGGTGGGGGAAAATCGGTGTGCGTTTAAGCAGCAGGCGCAAGGCTTGCCAGTAGATCGCCAGGCAAGTCTTGGCGGTCATCCAGGGAAAACGCCATAAATAGCCATGCAGGCTGGCGCGGCTGAGGGGTTGTCTTTCCAGGCTCAGGGTGGCGTCGAAGATTTTTTGCGCGCCTTGCCAGTCGGCCATATGCACGCCGAGCCTGGCGGCGGGCGGGCTGAAGCTCATGCGGTATTCCAGCTCGCGCGGTAAAAATGGCGACACATGGAAAGCCTTGGCTACCGCGAAGTGCTGGTGCTCGTCGGTGCCGAGGGGCTGGGCCGGCAGCACATAGTGATAGCGCTCGCGCCATGGGGTATTGGTCACTTCACACAGGATCGCGGCCAGTTGTCCATCGGCCTCGAAACAGTAGAAGAAACTCACGGGGTTAAAAGCCAGGCCCCAACTGCGGGCCTGGGTCAGTAGGCAGATAACGCCCTGGGGCGTATGCCCCAGCGCCTTGCCGACTTCGTGGCGCACGGCATCGCTCAAGCTCATGCCGTGGCGTGTGAACTCACGCAGGTAGTCCTGCTGGCGAAAGCCGAAGGGCGCCAGGCGACTGGTGCCGGCCAAGGGCGACAGCCCAAGCACCTCATCCTGTTCGCTGAGGTCCAGGTACAGCAGGCCGATGCGGTAGCGAAAGGCGTGGGCCTTGGGCGCAAAACGGCGATGGGCGATCCAGCCGCTGTACAGGGCGCTGTTCACAGGGTTTCCCCAAAAGCCTGGGCGACGCGCAGGGCGCTGACTACCCCGTCTTCGTGAAAACCGTTGGCCCAGTAGGCTCCGCAGTAAAAGGTATTGCGAACACCGTGCAATTCTTCCCAGCGCGCTTGAGCGGCCACGGCAGCCAAGCTGTATTGCGGGTGGGCATAGGTGTAACGCGCGAGGATCTTCAACGGGTTGATCATTTGCGTTTGATTGAGGCTGACGCAAAACGTGGTGGCGCTGTCGATGCCTTGCAGGATATTCATGTCGTAGGTAACGGCCGCATGGGATTGCGAGTTGCCGCTCAGCCGGTAATTCCAACTGGCCCAGGCCAGCTTGCGGTCAGGCAGCAGGCGCGTGTCGGTGTGCAGCACCACGTCGTTGTCGGCGTAGGGCAGGGCACCGAGGATCTCGCGTTCGGCTGGGCTGGGGTCGCTGAGCAAGGCCAGGGCCTGGTCGCTGTGGCAGGCGAAGATCACACGGTCGAACGCTTCGCTGCCGGCGGCGCTGTGGACAATGACACCCGCATCGCTGCGCTCGACGTTATGCACAGGGCAATCGAGGCGTATCCGGTCGTGAAAGCTACGGGTCAGCGGTTCGATGTAGCTGCTTGAACCGCCTTCGATCACGCACCATTGCGGTCGGTTATTGACCGAGAGCAAGCCGTGGTTCTTGAAGAAGCGCACGAAAAATTGCAACGGGAAACCGAGCATGTCCGCCAGAGACATCGACCAGATCGCCGCGCCCATCGGCACGATGTAGTGCCGGATAAACCGTGGGCCGTAGCCACCGGCTGCGAGGTAGTCACCGAGGGTCATCCCGGCGCTGATGCGCTGCTCTTGCAGGTCCAGGGGCGCTTGGCGGTTAAAGCGCAGAATATCGCGCAACATTCCCCAGAACCCCGGGGACAAAATATTGCGGCGCTGGGCAAACAGGCTGTTGAGGGTGTTGCCGTTGTACTCGAAGCCTGTGCTCTGGTCGCACACCGAAAAACTCATCTCGGTGGGTTTGAACTTGACGCCAATCTGCCCCAGCAGGCGGATGAAATTAGGGTAAGTCCAGTCATTGAATACGATGAAGCCTGTGTCCACGGCATAGCCTTTGCCTTCGACCGTCACGCTGGCCGTATGGGTATGCCCGCCGATGCAGTCACTGGCTTCGAACAGCGTGATGTCGTGGCGGCGGCTGAGCAGGTAGGCACTGGTCAGCCCGGCGATGCCGCTGCCGATAATGGCGATCTTCACAGATCGTCCTTCTGCGGCGGAGGGCTGCGCAACATGCGCTTGCCGATGATTAATTGCGCCCGGTTGGGCAGCTTGGACAACGGCCACAGGGTGGCGATGAACAGCGCCGGAAAGGCGATTTCCAGTGGGCGTTTTTCCAGTTTTGCAAAGATGTGCCGTGCCGCCTTGTCGGCAGACCAGCTCAGAGGCATCGGAAAATCATTGCGCTCGGTCAGCGGCGTGTCCACAAAGCCAGGGCTGATTACCGTGACGTCGATGTTTTCCGGCGACAGGCTGATGCGCAGGGACTCGAACAGGTAACGCAGGCCGGCCTTGGATGCGCCGTATGCTTCGGCGCGCGGCATCGGCAGGTAAGTCACGGCGCTGGCCACGCCTACCAGGTGCGGCGTGCGCCCGGCGCGCAACAGCGGCAGCGCCGCCTCAATGCAATAACTGCTGGCCAGCAGGTTGGTGCGCACCACATGCTCGATGATCGACGAGTCAAACTGCCGGGCATCGACGTATTCACAGGTGCCGGCGTTAAGGATCACGGTGTCCAGAGCGCCCCAGACCTCGGCAATATGTTCACCGATCTCGCGCACGGCCTGGCTGTTGGTCAGGTCGCCGGCCACCACCAGCACTTGCCCCGGGTAACGATGGGCGAGCGCTTCCAGCGGGCCTTTTGTACGGGAGCTGATCGCCACGTGGGCGCCGCTGTTGAGCAACTCCACGGCCAGCGCGGCCCCGATGCCACTGCTGGCGCCGGTCAGCCAATAACGTCGGGGTGCAAGGCTCATCCCATTCTCCTTTTCAGCCAACTGACGACACGACCGAGTACCGGTACGTGTTCATAGAGCAGGGCACCGGCATCGAAATAGTCACGATGACGGTAGACCTTGTCGTGCCACATCAAATGGGAGCAGCCTGGCACTCGGATCACCTTGCCACTGGCCAGGCGCGGGTGATGAAAACTCATGGTCCAGCGCAGGTAACCTTCGCCTTCGGCAACGGCATCGAAGCTGTGGAAGTCAAACTGCAAATGGCTGACGTTGCTGTACAGCTCGGCGAAGTAGCGCCGCAGCGCAGGCAGCCCGTGGACTTCATGCAGTGGGTCGGTAAAGGCGATGTCCTCGCTGTACAGACTGTTGAGCAGCTGCAGGTTGTGCTTGTCCAGCGTGGCGAAGCTGTGGGCGAAGCGGCGCAGGAAATCACTCATGGCCGGCCATCTCCAGTCGTGAAGGCAGGCTGCGAAAAGCCGCCAAGGCGCGTTCCCGGGACTGTTTCAGGTCAACCATGGCGCGCGGGTAATCCGCCACGCCGAACAGACCGCCGGCTGCTGCGGGGTTATGCACCTCTTTTTTATTCAGCGCGGCCAGCTCCGGCAGCCAGCGCTTGATGAAAACGCCGTCGCTGTCGAATTTTTCCGATTGGCTCAGCGGGCTGAAAATCCGGAAATACGGTGCCGAGTCGGTGCCGGTGGATGAGCTCCACTGCCAGCCGCCGTTGTTGGCCGCCAGGTCGCCGTCGATCAGGTGCCGCATAAAGAAGCGCTCGCCTTCGCGCCAGTCGATCAGCAGGTTCTTGGTCAGGAACATCGCCACCACCATGCGCAGGCGGTTGTGCATCCAACCCGTTTCCAGCAGTTGGCGCATGGCCGCGTCGATGATTGGCAAGCCGGTGCGCGCTTGTTGCCAGGCAGCCAGGTCCGCGGGTGCATCGCGCCAGGCCAGTGCTTCGGTTTCCGGGCGAAAGGCGCGGTGGCGAGAGACCCGTGGGTAGCCAACCAGAATGTGTTTGTAGAACTCGCGCCACAGCAACTCGTTGATCCAGGTGATGGCGCCGATGTCGCCGCTTTCGAACTCGCCTTGGTTGGTTTGCAGCGCGGCGTGCAAGCACTGGCGCGGCGAAACCACACCGGCGGCGAGGTAGGCGGACAGTTGGCTGGTGCCGGGTTTGGCTGGGAAGTCGCGCTCGTCCTTGTAGTAGCTGATCTGCTGGTCGGCGAAGGCGTCGAGGCGCCGGCGCGCTTCGTCTTCACCGGCGGGCCAGAGGGCGCGCAAGGCTTCGCTGGGCGGCTCGAAACCTTGGACCATTGTCGGTACAGAATCGCTTTTCAACTCAAGCTTGGCCTGCGCCTTGGGCGTCGCCACCAGGCGCGGCAGGGCACTGTGCAGACGGTTGTAGCAGACCTTGCGGAACTGGCTGAACACCTGGAAGTAGGTGCCGGTCTTGGTCAGTACGCTGCCGGGTTGGAAGAACAGTTGGTCCAGGTAACTGTGGAAGGTCACGCCGTCTGCTTCCAAGGCCTGGGCCACGGCAGCATCACGCTGGCTCTCGTGAATGCCGTATTCCTCGTTGACGTGCACCGATTTCACCGACAGTTCCCGGCACAGTTCGCTCAGCACGGCAGGCGCCTGGTCCCAGGTCGCGGCATGGCGGATCAACAGCGGGATATTCAGTTTGCCCAGGGCCTGGCTCAAGTGCTGCAGGTTGCGCAGCCAGAAATCGACTTTGCACGGCGCGTCATCATGGGCCAGCCACTGCTCGGGCGTGATCAGGTAAATGGCCGCGACCTGGCCGCGCTGGCTCGCGGCAGCCAGGGCTGTGTTGTCATGCAGGCGCAAGTCGGTGCGCAGCCAGATCAGATGCATTTAGACGATTCCACGCTGGATCAATAATTGGTGGGCCGCCAAGAGGTCTTCGGCCACGAACAATTCAGGCATGTCACGGGTTAAGTCAGCCAACTCGGCGTGGTGGATGCTTACTGTTGGGCCTGCAATCAATGTTGGGCAGCTGACGCCACCCAATAGTTTTGTGAGTGCCGAGAAATGGAGGGCTTTGCTCGAGTACAGCAACACGGCGCGTGGTTGCAGGTGTTCCACTGCCAGCGCCAGTTCGCCGGGCGGCAGCGGCCAGTCGAACACTTCCACCGGGCAGTCGGCACTGCTGGCCAGCCAGGCGCTGAGCCACAAGTGAGGTTCCAGGGGCAAGTCGGAATGGTTGACCAGCAACAGCGGCGCGCCGTGGAGTTGGCGGTTGTCGTGATAAATCCGCGCGCCGAACTTGCTGCGCAACCACGACAGAAAAAACACCCGCTCCATCTGCGCGCCGAATTGGCCCTGCCACCTATGTTCAAGCTCCTTGAGCAGCGGCAGCATCAGTTGCTCGCACAAAGTGCGTGGGGGGTAGAGCGCCATGGCTTGATTAAAGGCATCGTCGACCCGGCGCTCGGCCAATTCGCTGATCGCGTTGAGCAAATGCTGGCGCAGGCTCTGCCATTCATTTTCCATCGGCTCGGGGCTGGCTTGGGCGGAGTCGATCAGGCCCTTGACCTGGCTGACCGGCACGCCGCGATTGAGCCAGGTAAGGATGGCCTGAATGCGTTGCACGTGCTCGGCACTGAACAGCCGATGCCCCTTGGGCGTACGCTGGGGCACGATCAGGCCATAGCGGCGTTCCCAGGCGCGCAGGGTTACCGCGTTGACGCCGGTCTGGCGCGCCACTTCGCGGATCGGCAACCAGCCGTTTTGCAGGGCCAGGGCGATGTCTTCGCCGGGTTCGTCGAGCAGGGCAGGTTTCATGGATTAGATCGCATTACGCAGGCTGAGATTTTCCGGGTGCGGTTGCAGGTAGGCCTGCTGCGCGATGTAGCGGTCCGGGTGTTGGCGAAAGTGGTGCTTGAGCAGGGTCAGCGGCACCACCAGCGGTACAATGCCGTGACGGTATTGGCCGATCACGGTTTGCATTTCCTCTTTGTCATCGGCGCTGATGGCTTGCTTGAGGTAGCCGCTGATGTGTTGCAACACATTGGTGTGAGTGCCGCGGGTGGCGCACTTTTTCAGGCCCGTCATCAGCTCGCTGAAGTAGCCGTCGGCCAGTGCCTGGAGATCGACTCCCTTGCCCATGCTACCGAGCAAGTGTCCCAGGCTTTTGTAGTGCGCCGGGCTGTGGGCCATCAGCAAGTACTTGTAGCGCGAGTGGAACGTCAACAGGCGGTGCCGGGTAAGGCCGTCGGCCAGCAGTTGTTGCCAGCTGGCGTACACGAATACGCGGGTCAGGAAGTTCTCGCGCAGCACCGGGTCATTCAGGCGGCCGTCTTCTTCCACTGGCAGGTTGGGATGGCGTGAGCAAAATGCCTGGGCGTAGATACCGCGCCCGCCGCCCTCGACGGGCGTGCCGTTGTCGCGGTACACCTTGACGCGCTCCAAGCCACAGGACGGCGACTTCTGCATGAAGATGTAGCCGCACAGGTCGGTATGTTCACGGGCCATTTGCTGGCCGTAGTCATCCAACGGCTGCGTAACGTTGAGTTCACGGTTTACGCTGCCGACGGCATGCGGCGCGGCAGGGTCGCCGACCAGGCGAATCGGTTCCCGAGGGATGCCCAGGCCGATGGCGACTTCCGGGCATAGCGGCACAAAGTCGAAGTACTCGCCGAGGGTCTGGCTGCACAGCAGGGATTGTTTATGCCCGCCGTTGAAGCGCACGTTCTCGCCCAATAGACAGGCGCTGATGGCGATCTTCGGTTTTACACTGCTGGACATGACCAAACCTCTGCGAGATTCCTGTACAAGCTGTAGAAGTTGTACAACTAAGCCTCATCATAGATTCGATGTTGTACAAGTCAAATAATTTGTACAGGTTTTTTCGGCGGCGTTACTTCCAACCGATTTGCCAGTCCACGGGGTTTTTCAAGGTCTGCCACGGCAAGCGCTCAGCGCGTCCAGTGAGGATGGCTTGCAGCTCGATGTCCAGCACCGTGCCTTCTTCGTCACGAAACACTTCGGTGACCATGAAGTGTTTTTCCTTGTGGCGCGGATGTGCTGCCGTCCATTTCGACAGTAGCAGTTTGGCGGGGTTGATACGGTTCATTGCAGGTGCTCGATCAAGCGCCGCGCCGCTTCCTGCCCGCTGAGCCAAGCACCCTCCACCCGGCCGGAGAGGCACCAGTCACCGCAGACGAACAAGCCCAGGTCGGCATCGGCCAGCACCCCGAATTCATGGCTGCTGGACGGGCGCGCGTAGAGCCAGCGGTGCGCCAGGCTGAATGACGGTGCGGGCATGGCGCTGTGCAGCAACTCAGCGAAAGCACCGTGCAGGTGTTCGATCACCGCTTCCTTGGGCAGGTCCAGGTGCGCCTTGCTCCAGGCGCTGGTGGCGTGCAGCACCCAGGTGTCGAGGGTGGTGTCGCGCCCGGGTTTGCTGCGGTTGCGCGCCAACCAATCGAGTGGGCTGTCTTGCACGAAGCAGCCTTCCATCGGCGTATCCAGCGGCTTGTCGAAGGCCAGGGCGATGGCCCAGGTCGGGTCCATTTTCACGCCGGCGGCGGCACTCGCCAGCTTGGGCGCGGCGGCCAGCAGGGCGGTAGCCTGGGGGGCTGGGGTGGCGATGACAACATGACTGAAGGGGCCGTGATTGCCGCCGTCGGCGTCGAGCAGGTTCCAGTGCTGTGTGCCCTGGAACACTTCGGTGATGCGGCAACCGAACTCCACCGGCAAGTCATCGAGCAATGCGCGGGTGATGGCGCTCATGCGCGGCGTGCCGACCCAGCGGATCTGTTCGTCGGGAGAGGGTGTCAGCTGGCCGGATTTGAAGTTGTACAGCTGGGGTTTCCACTGTTCGGCCCAGCCGTTGCTTTGCCAGCGCTGCACTTCGTTGACGAAGCGCCGGTCGCGGGCGGTGAAGTATTGCGCGCCCATGTCCAGCGCGCCGGCATCGCTGCGCTTGCTGGACATGCGGCCACCACTGCCGCGGCTTTTATCGAAGAGTTGTACGGCGTGCCCCGCGTCTTGTAACGCTCGGGCGGCAGAGAGACCGGCGATGCCGGTACCGATGATCGCGATGGGAACAGTCATGGGGGGCCTCGTTTTACCGTTGGGTACAGACTACGCCGACACCAATAGCTGTACAATATTGTTTTTTGGTATAAGTTTTGGCGTGCCTGATCGTTTGGCGTGACCTATGGTTAAGCTAAGGCTTAAACGTCCGTTACGCTCGATTATCTAATTGATCCCTGCTTATAAAATAGACCAGTGAGCGGCGGCGAACGTTACATGAGGAGAGTCCCATGCATATTTTGCTGACCGGCGGTACTGGCCTGATTGGCCGCCAACTTTGCCGGCATTGGCTTGCCCAGGGCCATCGCGTGACGGTATGGAGCCGGCAACCGGAAACGGTCGCCCAGGTTTGCGGTGCCCAGGTGCTCGGGGTTGGCCGTCTGCAAGAGGTGATTGGCGCTGTGGACGCGGTGGTCAACCTGGCGGGCGCGCCCATCACCGATCGGCCCTGGACCCACAAACGCAAGGCGTTGCTGTGGAGCAGCCGCATCAACCTCACTGAAACCTTGCTGGCGTGGATGGAAAGCCTGGAGCAAAAACCAGCGGTGCTGATCTCCGGCTCTGCCGTGGGTTGGTATGGCGATGGCGGCGAGCGCGAACTGACGGAAGCCAGCGGCCCGGTGCAGGACGATTTCCCAAGCCAGTTGTGTATTGCCTGGGAAGAAACCGCCCAGCGTGCCGAAGCCATGGGCGTTCGCGTGGTGCTGGTGCGTACCGGCCTGGTGCTGGCGGCCGAGGGCGGCTTTTTGTCGCGCCTGTTGCTGCCGTTCAAACTGGCGCTGGGCGGGCCGATCGGCAATGGTCGGCAGTGGATGCCGTGGGTGCATATCAAGGATCAAATCGCCCTGATTGATTTTCTTCTGCACAAGGAAGATGCCAGCGGTCCTTATAATGCCTGCGCGCCACACCCCGTACGCAACCGCGAGTTTGCCAAGACCCTGGGCCAGGTGCTGCACCGCCCGGCGTTCATGCCGATGCCGGCCTTTGCGTTGAAGGTTGGCCTGGGTGAGTTGTCCGGCTTGTTGCTCGGCGGGCAAAAGGCGCTTCCTGAACGGCTGCTGGTTGCGGGTTTCACTTTCCAGTTCACTGAATTGCGTGCGGCTCTGGACGACTTGTCCAGCCGCCTTTAGAGATAGGATGTTGCATGACCGATCACGCGTTGTTACTGGTCAACCTGGGTTCACCGGCGTCCACTTCGGTGGCCGATGTGCGCAGTTACCTTAATCAGTTCCTGATGGATCCTTATGTGATCGACCTGCCTTGGCCTGTGCGGCGTTTGCTGGTGTCGCTGATCCTGATCAAGCGCCCCGAGCAGTCGGCCCATGCGTATGCGTCAATCTGGTGGGACGAGGGTTCGCCTCTGGTGGTGCTCAGCCGTCGCCTGCAACAGCAGATGACCGCGCAGTGGACCCAGGGGCCGGTGGAACTGGCGATGCGTTATGGCGAGCCATCGCTGGAAACGACCCTGACGCGCCTCGCTGCCCAGGGTATCCAGAAAGTGACATTGGCGCCGCTGTACCCGCAGTTTGCCGACAGCACCGTGACCACGGTGATAGAGGAAGCCAAGCGAGTAGTGCGAGACAAGCGCCTCAACGTACAGTTTTCGATCCTGCAACCTTTCTACGATCAGCCGGAATATCTCGATGCCCTGGTGGCTAGCGCCCGCGCTTATCTGGAGCAGGATTTCGATCACTTGTTGCTCAGTTTCCATGGCCTGCCCGAGCGTCATCTGAAAAAGCTCGACCCTACCGGTGCGCATTGCTTCAAGGATGCCGACTGCTGCAAGAACGCGTCGCCTGAAGTACTTGCCACCTGCTATCGCGCACAATGCTTCAGCGTCGCTCGGGATTTTGCCGAACGTTCCGGTTTACCGGAGGGTAAGTGGTCGGTCGCGTTTCAATCGCGCCTGGGCCGGGCGAAGTGGATCGAACCCTACACCGAGGCACGCCTGGAGGCGTTGGCACAACAGGGCGTGAAAAAGCTGCTGGTGATGTGCCCGGCGTTTGTCGCCGATTGCATCGAGACCCTGGAAGAGATTGGCGACCGCGGGCGGGAGCAGTTCCGCGAGGCGGGGGGCGAGGAGTTGGTGTTGGTGCCGTGCTTGAATGATGATCCGCAGTGGGCGGTGGCGCTTAATACGCTGTGCGAACGGGCACCGACGACGCTATAACCCGAGCCGAGTGAAGATCAAAATGTGGGAGCGGGCTTGCTCGCGAATGCGGTGTATCAGTCAGCACCTCTATCAACTGACGGAGCGCATTCGCGAGCAAGCCCGCTCCCACATTTTTGACTGTGTTACAGATTGAGGGTCAAGCTGACGGTGAAATTGCGCGGTTCCCCGGGGTTGGCCCAGTAGCGGCTATAGGACCGCTCGTAATACTTTTCATCGAACAGGTTATTCAGGTTCAGCCCCACGGTGACATTCTCCGTAGCCTTGTAGTGGGCCAGCAAATCCACGGTGTGGTAGGCCGGCAGCTGAAAGCCTGTACCCGCTTCACCGGAGCGATCACCTACGTAAGTAAATGCCGCGCCCAAGTCTGAACCGCGCCACGCGCCATCCTGGAATTCATACACGCCCAACAGGCTGCCACTGTGCTTGGCCACGCCGAGAATGCGGCTGCCCGTGGGGATGGCTTTGTCACCTTGGGTCACTTCGGCGTCTATATAAGCCAAGGCCCCGATCACGCGTATGGCGTCGGTCACTTGCCCGGTCACTTGCAGGTCAAACCCCTGACTGCGGGCCTTGCCCATGGCGCGGTTGAGATTGGTGGCCGGGTCTAGGGTGAGCACGTTTTCCTTTTCGATATGGAATGCAGCGAGGGTGGTGCTGAGGCGGTCGTCAAACAGCTCGCTCTTGATTCCTACCTCATAGCCCACGCCTTCTTCGGGCTTGAACGATTTGCCGCTGGCACCCAGGCCGTTGTTGGGCTTGAACGAGGTGGACGCGTTGGCAAACACCCCGATTTCAGGCGTGAGCTGGTAGAGCAGGCCAGCGCGCTGGGTCAGGGCGTCGTGTGTTTGCCGTCCCTGAGGGGCCTTGCCGTTGAAGTCGTTGATGCTTTGCTCAAAATGCTCAAAGCGCGCCCCGACCATGCCGCGCAGGCGGTCGGTAAAAATGATCTGGTCTTGCAGGTTCAGCGCCTGGCTTTTCACCTGCTCGAAGAAGTCGGTGCCGGTGCGCTCGCCGTTGGGTTTGGGCTTGCCGTAGATCGGGTTATGGATATCGATGGTGTAACGGCTGCCGCCGACGGTGGTGACGCGCTCTTTCTTGCGGTAGTCCTCGTATTCAGCGCCAACCAGCAACTCGTGCTGCCAACTGCCAATATCGAATAGGCCGCGCAGTTCCAGCTGGGTGATGCTGTCGTGCCAACCCGTGGAGCGCTCGCGATAGCGGCGGTCGATGGTATGACCGTTGGCATTCAGTGCGCGGTTTTCCGAGGCGTCGCCCCACAGGCTGCCTTGCTTGTAGTGGCTGGCCAGGCGCAGTTTCCAGGCGTCGTTGAGGTGGTGTTCCAGCGCGGCCTGAATACGGTTGTTGTGGTTGCGGATATTGCCGTCGTTGGGCTCGCCGAGGAAGGTGGAGTGGGACATGCCGGTATTGGCGATGACACCCCGGTCGAAAGTGGAGCTGTGGCGCACGAATTCGCTTTCGACCAGAAGGTGGGTGTCCGGGGCCAACTGCCAACTGAAGGAGGGCGCGACGAATACGCGCTTGGCGTCTACGTGATCGCGGAAGCTGTGGTTGTCTTCGACCGCCAGGTTCACGCGTGACAATACGCGCCCTTCGCTGTCCAGCGGCGTATTCACATCCAATGCGGTGCGGTAGCGGTCCCAACTGCCGGCGTTGGATTGTAGGGTGGTGAAGGCTTCGGGCTGGGGTTTCTTGGTGACGATATTCACCGTGCCGCCAGGGTCGCCACGCCCATACAGGCTGGCAGCGGGGCCTTTGAGCACTTCAATGCGTTCGATATTCGCAGTGTCCGGCGTACTCGGGTAACCGCGGTTGGCGCTGAAACCATCCTGGTAGAACTCGGAGGTGGTGAAGCCGCGCACGCTGTATTCGTAGAGGGTCAGGCCACCGAAGTTGTTTTGCTTGGACACGCCGCCGGCAAAGTCCAAGGCGCGCTCCACACTGTTACTGCCCAGGTCCTTGAGCACCGTGGCGGGAATTACGCTGATGGATTGCGGGATGTCGCGCAGGGCGGTGTCGGTCTTGGTGGCACTGGCAGAGCGGGTAGCACGGTAGCCCTTGACCGGCCCGGTAGCGGACTCATAGGCGTCGGAGGTCACGCTGATGGGGTCGAGTTCCAGGGTGTTTTCTTCGGCGTAGGCAGGGTCGAGCAGCAAACCCAAGGCCAGGCCAGCCAAGGGCACAAACTTTCGAGACGGCATGATAGAGCGTTCCAATAACCATATTGAAACAATATAACATGCCTAATGAGAATGAATCGCTTCGAAATATGCCCTTACAAGCACCCGTGAACGGGCACTTGTAGGTCGCGCATGCTACTGCTCTTCTTTCGGCGGCGCCGTTGCCGGCGGTGGGCGCAGGCCGATTTCCGCCGACAGCTTGATCTCCTTGCCGTTGCGCATCACCAGGATCGCCACCTTGTCGGTCGGCTTGATACGCGCCACCTGGTTCATCGACTTGCGGCCATCACCGGCCGGGGCACCGTCGATGCTGAGGATCACATCGCCCAATTGCAGGCCGGCTTTCTGCGCCGGGCCATCGCGGAAGATCCCGGCGACCACGATACCCGGGCGCCCGGTCAGGCCGAACGACTCGGCCAGTTCCTTGGTCAATGGCTGCACTTCAATGCCCAGCCAGCCACGAATCACCTGGCCATGCTCGATGATCGACTTCATCACTTCCATCGCCAGCTTCACCGGGATCGCAAAGCCGATGCCCTGTGAGCCGCCGGACTTGGAGAAAATCGCGGTGTTGATGCCGGTCAGGTTGCCATTGGCATCCACCAGCGCACCGCCGGAGTTGCCTGGGTTGATCGCCGCATCGGTCTGGATAAAGTCTTCGTAGCTGTTAAGGCCCAACTGGTTACGCCCAGTGGCGCTGATGATGCCCATGGTGACCGTCTGGCCCACCCCGAACGGGTTGCCGATGGCCAGTGCCACGTCGCCCACGCGCAAGCCTTCGGAACGGCCGAGGGTGATGGACGGCAGGTTCTTCAAGTCTATCTTCAGTACCGCGAGGTCGGTTTCCGGATCGCTACCGACCACCCGTGCCAGGGTCTCGCGGCCGTCACGCAGGGCCACCACGATCTGGTCGGCGCCGGAGGTCACATGGTTATTGGTAAGGATGTAGCCTTCGGGGCTCATGATCACCCCGGAACCCAGGCTGGATTCCATGCGGCGTTGCTTGGGGCCGTTGTCACCGAAGTAGCGGCGGAACTGCGGGTCCTCGAACAACGGATGCGCAGGTTTGTTGATGACCTTGGTGGTGTACAGGTTGACCACGGCAGGTGCTGCAATGGTGACAGCGTCGGCATAGGTCACCGGGCCTTGGACCACCGCGCTGGTTTGCGGGGCCTGTTGCAGGTTCACATCCAGGGTGGGCAGGCCTACCCATTGGGGATAACGCTGGATAATCAGCATCGCGATCAGCACGCCAGCCAACAATGGCCATCCAAAAAAACGCAGTGCCTTGAGCATCAAGTAAGTCCTGACAGGTTGCAGGGGGCGGGAGAGCGCCCATAATGTGGCGCATTATACGAGGCTGTGACGCCTGCGAACGGGATATTTAGGAGTCTTTTATGGCCGTCCCCCTTACTACCCTCGTCGAGGAAGCAGACCGCTACCTTGGCAGCGCAAAAATTGCCGATTATTGCCCCAATGGCCTGCAGGTCGAGGGGCGTCCGCAGGTGATGCGCATCGTCAGCGGCGTGACCGCCAGCCAGGCGCTGCTGGATGCCGCCGTCGAAGCCAAGGCCGATCTGGTGCTGGTGCACCATGGCTATTTCTGGAAGGGCGAAAACCCGTGCATTACCGGCATGAAGCAGCGCCGCTTGAAAACCCTGCTCAAGCATGACATCAGCCTGCTGGCCTACCACTTGCCGTTGGACCTGCACGCCGACGTGGGCAACAACGTACAGCTTGCTCGGCAGTTGGATATCACCGTCGAAGGCCCGCTGGACCCGAGCAACCCCAAGATCGTCGGCCTGGTCGGTTCCCTGGCCGAACCCCTGTCGCCCCGTGATTTCGCCCGCCGCGTGCAGGATGTGATGGGCCGCGAGCCGTTGCTGATCGAAGGCAGCGAGATGATCCGTCGTGTCGGCTGGTGCACGGGGGGCGGCCAGGGTTATATCGACCAGGCGATTGCCGCTGGCGTCGACCTGTACCTGAGCGGTGAAGCGTCCGAACAGACCTTCCACAGTGCCCGGGAAAACGACATCAGCTTCATCGCCGCCGGCCATCACGCAACTGAGCGCTATGGCGTGCAGGCGTTGGGCGATTACCTGGCGCGGCGCTTTGCCCTTGAGCATTTGTTCATCGATTGCCCGAACCCGATCTAGCGGTCACCACCACAGGAATGTGGGAGGGTTTCGGGCCAAACTCGGCGGCATATTCATATACCGTTTCGATCTAGCTGGCGCCCTGAATAGAAGAAGGTGCTGTGCTAGCATGCCTCGCTCGAACACGGCCCGCAGGCCGTCCATAAGATCGTTTTTCCGTGAGTAACCATGGTCGACAAACTGACGCATCTGAAACAGCTGGAGGCGGAAAGCATCCACATCATCCGCGAGGTCGCCGCCGAGTTCGACAACCCGGTGATGCTCTACTCGATCGGTAAAGACTCCGCCGTGATGCTGCACCTGGCACGCAAGGCCTTCTTCCCAGGCAAGCTGCCTTTCCCGGTGATGCACGTCGACACCCGCTGGAAATTCCAGGAGATGTACAAGTTTCGCGACAAGATGGTCGAAGAGCTTGGTCTGGAGTTGATCACCCACGTCAACCCGGATGGCGTGGCGCAGGGCATCAACCCGTTCACCCACGGCAGCGCCAAGCACACCGATATCATGAAGACCGAGGGCCTCAAGCAGGCCTTGGACAAGCATGGTTTCGACGCAGCGTTCGGCGGTGCCCGTCGCGATGAAGAGAAATCCCGTGCCAAAGAGCGCGTGTACTCGTTCCGCGACAGCAAGCACCGTTGGGACCCGAAGAACCAGCGCCCCGAGCTCTGGAACGTCTACAACGGCAACGTCAACAAGGGTGAGTCGATCCGCGTGTTCCCGCTGTCCAACTGGACCGAGCTGGACATCTGGCAGTACATCTACCTGGAAGGCATCCCGATTGTGCCGCTGTACTTCGCCGCCGAGCGCGACGTGATCGAGAAGAACGGCACGTTGATCATGATTGACGACGACCGCATCCTTGAACACCTGTCCGACGAAGACAAAGCCCGCATCGTCAAAAAGAAAGTACGTTTCCGCACCCTTGGCTGCTACCCGTTGACGGGCGCGGTGGAGTCCGAAGCCGAGACGCTGACGGACATCATTCAGGAAATGCTCCTGACGCGAACTTCCGAGCGCCAGGGCCGGGTCATCGACCACGATGGTGCCGGCTCCATGGAAGATAAAAAACGTCAAGGCTATTTCTAAGGGGCTGTCATGTCGCATCAATCTGATTTGATCAGCGAGGACATCCTCGCTTACCTGGGCCAGCACGAGCGCAAGGAAATGTTGCGCTTCCTGACCTGCGGCAACGTCGATGACGGCAAGAGCACCCTGATCGGGCGCCTGCTGCACGACTCCAAGATGATCTACGAAGATCACCTGGAAGCCATCACCCGTGATTCGAAGAAGTCCGGCACTACCGGCGATGACATCGACCTGGCGCTGCTGGTCGACGGCCTGCAGGCCGAGCGTGAGCAAGGCATCACCATCGATGTTGCCTACCGTTACTTCTCCACCGCCAAGCGCAAATTCATCATTGCCGACACCCCCGGCCATGAGCAGTACACCCGCAACATGGCGACCGGTGCGTCAACCTGTGACCTGGCGATCATCCTGATCGACGCCCGCTACGGGGTGCAGACCCAGACCCGTCGCCACAGCTTCATCGCCTCCTTGCTGGGCATCAAACACATCGTGGTGGCCGTCAACAAGATGGACATCAACGGTTTCGACCAAAGCGTATTCGAGTCGATCAAGGCCGATTACCTGAAGTTCGCTGACGGTATCGCGTTCAAGCCGAGCACCTTGGCCTTCGTGCCGATGTCGGCGCTCAAGGGCGACAACGTGGTGAACAAGAGCGAGCGTTCGCCCTGGTACACCGGCCAGTCGCTGATGGAGATC
Organism: Pseudomonas sp. MF6755; assembly: GCF_016405635.1. Lineage (NCBI taxonomy): Bacteria > Pseudomonadati > Pseudomonadota > Gammaproteobacteria > Pseudomonadales > Pseudomonadaceae > Pseudomonas > Pseudomonas sp. MF6755. Next base: position 79,858 of record NZ_JAEKDA010000021.1, on the reverse strand, counting down.
CTCGAGACCGTCGAGATCGCCAACGACCGCAACTACACCGACCTGCGTTTCCCGGTGCAGTACGTCAACCGTCCGAACCTGAACTTCCGTGGTTTCGCCGGCACCCTGGCCAGTGGCATCGTGCACAAGGGCGACGAAGTCGTGGTGCTGCCGTCGGGCAAGAGCAGCCGGGTCAAATCCATCGTCACCTTCGAGGGTGAGCTGGAACACGCTGGCCCAGGCCAGGCCGTGACCTTGACCATGGAAGACGAGATCGATATCTCCCGTGGCGACCTGCTGGTGCATGCCGATAACGTGCCGCAAGTGACCGACGCCTTCGACGCCATGCTGGTGTGGATGGCCGAAGAGCCGATGCTGCCGGGCAAGAAGTACGACATCAAGCGCGCCACCAGTTACGTGCCGGGTTCCATCACCAGCATTGTGCACCGCGTGGATGTGAACACCCTGGCCGAAGGCCCGGCGAGTTCGCTGCAGCTCAACGAAATCGGCCGGGTCAAGGTCAGCCTCGATGCCGCTATCGCGTTGGATGGCTACGCCAGCAACCGCACCACCGGTGCCTTTATCGTTATCGACCGTTTGACTAACGGCACCGTGGCTGCGGGCATGATTATCGCGCCGCCGGTCAATCATGGCGGTTCTGCGCAGCACGGCAGCCTCGCTCATGTTGCCACTGAAGAGCGCGCCCTGCGCTTCGGCCAGCAACCGGCCACCGTGTTGTTCAGCGGCTTGTCGGGTGCAGGCAAGAGCACGCTGGCCTATGCGGTTGAGCGCAAGCTGTTCGACATGGGCCGTGCGGTGTTCGTACTGGATGGCCAGAACCTGCGTCACGACCTGAACAAAGGCTTGCCCCAGGACCGTGCCGGGCGTACCGAGAACTGGCGCCGTGCGGCCCACGTAGCGCGTCAGTTCAACGAAGCCGGCCTGCTGACCCTGGCTGCGTTCGTGGCGCCGGATGCCGAAGGCCGTGAACAGGCCAAGGCGTTGATTGGCGCTGATCGCCTGCTGACCGTCTATGTGCAGGCGTCGCCGCTGGTGTGCGCCGAGCGTGACCCGCAAGGTTTGTACGCGGCGGGCGGGGATAACATCCCGGGTGAGTCCTTCCCGTACGACGTGCCGTTGAATGCCGACCTGGTACTCGACACCCAGGCTTTGTCGCTGGAAGACAGCGTCAAGCAGGTGCTGGAGTTGTTGCGTCAGCGCGGCGCGATCTAAACCTCGCCGCTACAAAAAAAGCCCGCCACCGATCACTCTGTGGCGGGCTTTTTTACATTTTCAAGATTGAGCGCGGTCAAATGTGGGAGGGGGCTTGCCCCCGATAGCGGTGGGTCAGCTAGAGCCTCATCGGGGGGAAGCCCCCTCCCACAGGTTGATCATCGCTTGCTTGGGAATTCGGTGTGAAGCTGCTCCAGCAACTTATCCTTGTCTTCCCACAACCGATTGATCCAGCCCTGGAACGCCAACCGATACTCCCCGTCCTGCTCATAATTCTTGCCAATAAACTCAGCCGGAATCTGCACCTCTTCAAAGTGCACCACCACCTCCTGCACCTTTCCGCAGAGTAGATCCCAATAACCCGGACGCCCGGCTGGGTAGTGAATGGTCACATTCACCAATGACTTCAACTGCTCCCCCATGGCATCCAGCACAAACGCAATGCCACCCGCCTTGGGCTTGAGCAAATAGCGAAACGGCGATTGCTGCTGTGCATGTTTGCCTGGCGTAAACCGTGTGCCCTCGGCAAAGTTGAAAATCCCCACCGGGTTGTCGCGAAACTTCGCACAGGTCTTGCGCGTGGTTTCCAGGTCTTTGCCTTTCTTCTCCGGGTGTTTCTCCAGATAAGCCTTGCTGTAGCGCTTCATAAAGGGAAAACCCAGGGCCCACCACGCCAGGCCAATCACCGGCACCCAGATCAGTTCCTGCTTGAGGAAGAACTTCAGCGGGCGAATGCGTCGATTGAGCACGTATTGCAGCACCATGATGTCGACCCAGCTCTGGTGGTTGCTGGTCACCAGATAGGAGTGCTGGTAGTCCAGGCCCTCAAGGCCGGTCAGGTGCCAGCGCGTGCGGCGCACCAGGTTCATCCAGCCCTTGTTGTTGGTGACCCAGGCTTCGTGGGTGTGGTTCATCAGCCATTCGCTGAAGCGCTTGGCGAACGGCAGCGCCTTGAACAGCGCGACGATAAACAGGAACGAACACAGCAGGATCGTGTTCAGTGCCAGCAACAGCGAAGCGATCACCCCGCGCACGGCGGCAGGTAGAAAATCCAGCATTTAGATATCCATAGGTCGGTTGGCGGCTTGGATCGCAGTCAGGGCGATGGTGTACACGATGTCATCTACCTGGGCGCCGCGCGGCAGGTCGTTGACCGGTTTGCGCAGGCCCTGGAGCATCGGTCCCAGGCTCACGCAATCGGCACTGCGTTGTACGGCTTTGTGGGTGGTATTGCCAGTGTTCAGGTCCGGGAACACGAACACCGTGGCCTTGCCGGCAACCTGGCTGTTGGGTGCCAATTGCCGGGCGACGTTCTCGTTGGCGGCGGCGTCGTATTGCAGCGGGCCGTCGATCAGCAGCGAACTTTGCTGCTCGTGGGCGAGCAGGGTGGCCTCGCGGACTTTTTCCACTTCCTCGCCGCTGGCCGAATCACCGCTGGAATAGCTGATCATCGCCACCCGCGGCGTGATGCCGAACGCGGCCGCCGAATCGGCGCTTTGCAGGGCGATTTCCGCCAGTTCCGCAGCGCTTGGGTGCGGGTTCATCACACAGTCGCCGTACACCAGCACCTGCTCGGGGAACAGCATGAAGAATACCGACGACACCAAGGTGCAGCCCGGCGCGGTCTTGATCAATTGCAGGGCAGGGCGGATGGTGTTCGCGGTGGAATGAATAACGCCGGAGACCAGGCCGTCCACTTCGTCCAGGGCGAGCATCATGGTAGCGATCACCACGGTGTCTTCCAGCTGCTGCTCGGCCATTGGCGCATTCAGGCTCTTGCTCTTGCGCAAGGCGACCATCGGCTCGACGTAGCGTTGGCGAATCAGGTCCGGGTCGAGAATCTCCAGGCCCTCGGGCAGCTCGATGCCTTGGGCGCGGGCGACTGCCTCCACATCCTCCGGCTTGGCCAGCAGCACGCAACGGGCAATGCCCCGGGCCTGGCAGATGGCGGCGGCTTGTACGGTCAGCGGCTCGCTGCCTTCGGGCAACACGATGCGCTTGTTGGCGGCCTGGGCGCGCTGGATCAACTGATAGCGGAAAACGGCTGGCGACAGGCGCATTTCCCGTGGCGTGCCACAACGCTGGTGCAGCCAGCGCGCATCGAGGTGGCTGGCGACGAAGTCAGTGATGATCTCCGCGCGCTCGCGGTCATCGATGGGGATTTCCTTGTTGAGGCTATTGAGTTGGTTGGCGGTGTCATAGGAGCCGGTGCTCACCGACAGCACCGGCAGCCCGGCCTGGAAGGCGCCGCGGCATAGATCCATGATGCGCGGGTCCGGCAGGGTATCGCTGGTCAGCAACAGGCCGGCCAGTGGCACGCCATTGATCGCGGCCAGGCTCACGGCGAGGATGATGTCGTCGCGATCCCCGGGTGTTACCACCAATACCCCGGGCTTGAGCAGCTCTACGGTGTTACGCATGGTGCGCGCGCAGATGATGATCTTGGTCATGCGCCGGCTTTCGTAGTCGCCGGCGTTGAGGATCTGCGCGCCCATCAGGTCGGCCACGTCGCGGGTGCGCGGGGCATTGAGTTCGGGTTGATAGGGGATGCAGCCGAGCAGGCGGAAATCACCGCTGCGCAACAAAGGCGAGTGCTCTTTAAGGCGGGCCGAGAAGGCTTCCATACTTTCGTCGGTGCGCACCTTGTTGAGGATCACGCCCAGCACTTTCGGGTCTTTCGGGCCACCGAACAATTGCGCCTGCAATTCCACGCGGCCGGAGAGTTCGGTGAGCACCTCGTTTTCCGGGGCCGAGACCAGGATCACTTCCGCATCCAGGCTCTTGGCCAGGTGCAGGTTGACCCGTGCTGCGTAGCTGGCGCTGCGGGTCGGTACCATGCCTTCGACAATCAGCACGTCCTTCCCCACGGCGGCCTGCTGGTAGAGGGTGATGATTTCTTCGAGCAGCTCATCGAGCTGGCCGTCACCGAGCATGCGCTCTACGTGGGCCAGGCCTAAGGGCTGTGGCGGTTTCAGGCCGTGAGTGCGGGCCACCAGCTCAGTGGAGCGTTCCGGGCCAGTGTCGCCGGGGTGGGGCTGGGCAATCGGTTTGAAGAAGCCGACTTTAAGGCCGGCCCGTTCCAGGGTGCGCACCAGCCCAAGGCTGATGGAGGTCAGACCCACACCAAAATCGGTGGGCGCGATGAAAAAAGTCTGCATGCGAATTCTCTGGAGGTGCATGGCTTGGGTGGCGCTCTATGTTTGAGCGTCTACCGCGAATCAGGTGCCAAGGTTATCGTTATTCGCGCTCGTGCGCACACCAGCCGCACGCAAAGGGTTGGCCTATTTTTTCAAGGCGTTGCGCGGGGTCGAGTACCCAGGCGCGCGACTGCCATGGCGGCTGGTGGCGCAGGTGCTGGGTGTGGCCGCAGGACAGTTCGGCCACCCAATGCTGGTCGTCATCCTGGTGGAACCCGGTGATGAAGGATGCCGTTGATCGGCCCCGTCCGTCCGGGTTCTGTTCGCTTTCGGGCAAATCCTTGTTTAGACTTGTCCGTTCTTCATTCTTATGCAAAAGGTCTCGCCCCATGACGATCGCCGCTAACAAGGCTGTCTCCATCGACTATACCCTGACCAACGACGCTGGTGAGGTCATCGACAGCTCAGCCGGCGGCGCGCCGCTGGTCTACCTGCAAGGCGCAGGTAACATCATCCCGGGCCTGGAAAAGGCTCTGGAAGGCAAGAGCGTCGGTGACGAACTGACTGTCGCCGTAGAACCTGAAGATGCCTACGGTGAATACTCCGCCGAGCTGGTCAGCACCCTGAGCCGCAGCATGTTCGAAGGCGTTGACGAGCTGGAAGTGGGTATGCAGTTCCACGCTTCCGCGCCGGACGGCCAAATGCAGATCGTCACCATCCGCGACCTGGACGGCGATGATGTGACTGTCGACGGTAACCACCCTCTGGCTGGCCAGCGCCTGAACTTCCAAGTGAAGATCGTTGCCATCCGCGACGCTTCCCAGGAAGAAGTGGCCCACGGCCACGTTCACGGTGAAGGCGGTCATCACCATTGATTGATGTTTTGATCAAGTGGTAGCAAAAACGCCCCGACTGGTTCGGGGCGTTTTTTTGGGCCTGAAAAATGTGGGAGGGAACAAGCTCCCTCCCACAATGGAGCAGTGGTGTTTTTCAGGGCACAAACAAAAATGCCCCGGACCTTTCGGTACGGGGCATTTCTTAACTGTTACGCAACCTGGGTTGCGTGGCAGTTGTTACCACTTAGGCTGCAGCAGGAACGCTCAGAGCCTTGATGTGGCCATTCAGGCGGCTCTTATGACGAGCGGCCTTGTTCTTGTGGATGATGCCTTTATCGGCCATACGGTCGATAACTGGCACGGCCAGAACGTAAGCAGCTTGGGCTTTTTCAGCGTCTTTGGTGTCGATGGCTTTAACTACATTCTTGATGTAGGTACGAACCATGGAACGCAGGCTGGCGTTGTGGCTGCGACGCTTCTCAGCCTGTTTTGCACGTTTTTTGGCGGAAGGTGTGTTGGCCACCGTCGAGCTCCTCGAAAGACTTTTTAGGAAATAGCAAACAAAATAGGCCGCGAATCATGCCGATGACTTGATGGGTTGTCAAGAGCGGCTGATGCGAACTGCTGAGTGGTCGATCTGAGAGGCGGGTGATTTATTTCCGGCGCTTGACCTGTAAACTCGCGAGCTTTGGCTCTGTGCTGTTGCAGGCGCGCAGTATCGCATAAGTGGGCGCTTTGTTCGCCTGCTCTTTATCTATAGGCGCAAACTCTTTCAATGAATCTGCTCAAATCGTTGGCTGCCGTCAGCTCTATCACGATGATCTCCCGGGTTTTGGGGTTTGTGCGTGACACCCTGCTGGCACGCATCTTTGGCGCCAGCATGGCCACGGATGCCTTCTTTATTGCCTTCAAGCTCCCCAACCTGCTGCGGCGGATCTTCGCCGAGGGCGCGTTTTCCCAGGCGTTCGTGCCGATCCTGGCCGAGTACAAGACCCAGCAGGGCGAGGAGGCGACCCGCACCTTTATTGCCTATGTTTCCGGTCTGCTGACCCTGGTGTTGATGTTGGTAACGCTAATCGGCATGCTCGCCGCGCCCTGGGTAATCTGGGCCACCGCCCCGGGATTTGCCAATACCCCGGAAAAATTCGCACTGACCACTGACCTGTTGCGAGTGACCTTTCCTTATATATTGCTGATTTCCCTGTCGTCCCTGGCCGGGGCGATCCTGAATACGTGGAACCGTTTCTCGGTGCCGGCCTTCGTGCCGACACTGCTTAACGTCAGCATGATTATTTTCGCGCTGTTCCTCACGCCGTATTTCGATCCGCCGGTCATGGCCCTGGGTTGGGCGGTACTGGCCGGTGGCCTGGCGCAGTTGCTCTACCAGCTGCCGCACCTGAAGAAAATCGGCATGCTCGTGCTACCGCGCCTTAACCTCAAGGACGCCGGCGTCTGGCGTGTGATGCGCAATATGCTGCCGGCGATCCTCGGCGTGTCGGTCAGCCAGATTTCCCTGATCATCAACACGGCGTTTGCCTCGCTGCTGGTATCGGGCTCAGTGTCGTGGATGTACTACGCCGACCGCCTCATGGAGTTACCGTCCGGCGTGCTTGGCGTGGCATTGGGCACGATTCTGCTGCCGACCCTGGCGCGCACCTACGCCAGCAAGGACCGCCAGGAATACTCGCGCATCCTCGACTGGGGCCTGCGCCTGTGCTTTGTGCTGGTGCTGCCGTGTTCCCTGGCGCTGGGGATCCTTGCCGAGCCCTTGACGGTGTCGTTGTTCCAGTACGGCCAATTTGATGCGCATGACGCCTTGATGACGCAGCGCGCGCTGATCGCCTATTCGGTCGGCCTACTGGGCATCATCGTGATCAAGGTGTTGGCGCCTGGCTTCTATGCCCAGCAAAACATCCGTACCCCGGTGAAAATCGCGATTTTCACGTTGATCGTCACGCAATTGCTCAACCTGGTCTTTATCGGCCCGCTGGCCCACGCCGGCCTGGCCTTGGCGATCAGCGTCGGCGCTTGTATCAACGCTGGCCTGCTGTTTTATCAATTGCGCAAGCAGCAGATGTTCCAGCCACAGCCTGGCTGGGGGATGTTTGCCCTCAAGCTGCTGGTGGCGGTGGCGGTGATGTCGGCTGTGTTGTTGGGCCTTATGCAGGTTATGCCCGCCTGGGACGAAGGCAATATGCTCGAGCGTTTCATGCGTCTGGGTGTGCTGGTGGTCGCAGGGGCAGGGGTGTACTTCGGTATGTTGCTGTTGCAGGGCTTTCGCCTGCGGGATTTCAATCGCAAGTCGTTAGGTTAGAGACTTTGCCGCGATAAAACGGTTGTTTTATCGATTCGATCCATTTGGCCTGCGCTGTTGCCTGTCGTCCGGGGCTGGGTGTGGTTATAATCGACCACTTTATGAGCAAGAAGCGCGTTATGCAGCTGGTTCGAGGTCTCCACAACCTGCGCCCCGAGCATCGGGGCTGCGTCGCCACTATTGGCAACTTTGACGGTGTTCACCGTGGCCACCAGGCTATCCTGGCCCGGCTACGCGAGCGTGCGGTCGAGTTGGGCGTGCCCAGCTGCGTGGTGATTTTCGAGCCACAGCCGCGGGAGTTCTTTACCCCGGAAACGGCGCCGGCCCGTCTGGCGCGGTTGCGGGATAAGCTGCAACTGCTGGCTGAAGAAGGCGTGGACCGTGTCCTCTGCCTGGCGTTCAACCAGCGTTTGCGCAGCCTCAGTGCCACCGAGTTCGTCGACCGCATCCTGGTCGATGGCCTGGGTGTACAGCACCTGGAAGTCGGTGACGACTTCCATTTCGGTTGTGACCGGGTCGGGGATTTCGATTTCCTGCAGCATGCTGGCGTCAACCAGGGTTTTACCGTCGAAGCCGCGCAAACCGTCGAACTTGACGGCCTGCGCGTGAGCAGCACCCAGGTGCGTAACGCCCTGGCCTGCGCCGACTTCGACTTGGCCGAGCGTTTGCTCGGTCGCCCGTTCCGCATTGCCGGGCGGGTACTGCACGGCCAGAAGCTGGCGCGCCAATTGGGCACGCCAACTGCCAACGTGCAACTCAAGCGCCGTCGTGTACCGTTGACCGGGGTTTACCTGGTGAGCGTCGATATAGACGGCCAATCGTGGCCGGGAGTCGCCAATATAGGTGTCAGGCCAACGGTTGCAGGTGATGGCAAGGCCCACCTGGAAGTTCACCTTTTGGATTTTGCCGGTGATTTATACGACCGGCGTTTGACGGTGGTTTTCCACCAGAAGCTGCGTGAAGAGCAGCGTTTCGCCTCCCTGGAGGCGTTGAAAACGGCGATCAATGCGGATGTCGCCGCCGCCCGTGCACTAGCCGCACCTAGCGCCCATCGCTAACCGAAGAGCCTTAAATGACCGACTATAAAGCCACGCTAAACCTTCCGGACACCGCCTTCCCAATGAAGGCCGGCCTGCCACAGCGCGAACCGCAGATCCTGCAGCGCTGGGACAGTATTGGCCTGTACGGAAAGTTGCGCGAAATTGGCAAGGATCGTCCGAAGTTCGTCCTGCACGACGGCCCTCCTTATGCCAACGGCACGATTCACATCGGTCATGCACTGAACAAGATTCTCAAGGACATGATCATCCGCTCGAAAACCCTTTCGGGCTTCGATGCGCCTTATGTCCCGGGCTGGGACTGCCACGGCCTGCCAATCGAACACAAAGTCGAAGTGACCTACGGCAAGAACCTGGGCGCGGATAAAACCCGCGAATTGTGCCGTGCCTACGCCACCGAGCAGATCGAAGGGCAGAAGTCCGAATTCATCCGCCTGGGTGTATTGGGCGACTGGGACAACCCGTACAAGACGATGAACTTCAAGAACGAGGCCGGTGAAATCCGCGCCTTGGCCGAAATCGTCAAGGGCGGTTTCGTGTTCAAGGGCCTCAAGCCTGTGAACTGGTGCTTCGACTGCGGTTCGGCCCTGGCCGAGGCGGAAGTCGAGTACGAAGACAAGAAGTCGTCGACCATCGACGTGGCCTTCCCGATCGCCGACGACGCCAAGCTGGCCGAGGCCTTTGGCCTGGCAAGCCTGAGCAAGCCAGCGGCCATCGTGATCTGGACCACTACCCCGTGGACCATCCCGGCCAACCAGGCGCTGAACGTGCACCCGGAATTCACCTACGCCCTGGTGGACGTTGGTGATCGCCTGCTGGTGCTGGCCGAGGAAATGGTCGAGTCGTGCCTGGCGCGTTACGAGCTGCAAGGCTCGGTGATTGCCACCACCACCGGTTCCGCGCTGGAACTGATCAACTTCCGTCATCCGTTCTATGACCGTCTGTCGCCGGTGTACCTGGCTGACTACGTGGAGCTGGGTGCCGGCACCGGTATCGTTCACTCCGCGCCAGCCTACGGCGTGGACGACTTCGTGACCTGCAAAGCCTATGGCATGGTCAACGACGACATCTTGAACCCGGTGCAAAGCAACGGCGTTTACGTGCCTTCGCTCGAGTTCTTCGGCGGCCAGTTCATCTTCAAGGCCAACCAGCCGATCATCGACAAGTTGTCGGAAGTCGGTGCGCTGCTGCACACCGAAACCATCAAGCACAGCTATATGCACTGCTGGCGCCACAAGACCCCGCTGATCTACCGCGCCACCGCGCAGTGGTTCATCGGCATGGACAAAGAGCCAACCAGCGGCGACACCCTGCGTGTACGCTCGCTCAAAGCCATCGAAGACACCCAGTTCGTCCCGGCCTGGGGCCAGGCGCGCCTGCACTCGATGATCGCCAATCGCCCGGACTGGTGCATCTCCCGCCAGCGCAACTGGGGCGTGCCGATCCCGTTCTTCCTGAACAAGGAAAGTGGTGAGCTGCACCCCCGTACCGTCGAGCTGATGGAAGAAGTGGCCCAGCGTGTCGAGCAGGAAGGCATCGAAGCCTGGTTCAAGCTGGATGCCGCCGAGCTGCTGGGCGATGAAGCGCCGCTGTATGACAAGATCAGCGACACCCTCGACGTGTGGTTCGATTCGGGTACTACCCACTGGCACGTGTTGCGCGGCTCGCACCCGATGGGCCACGAAACCGGCCCGCGCGCCGACCTGTACCTGGAAGGTTCTGATCAACACCGTGGCTGGTTCCACTCCTCGCTGCTGACCGGTTGCGCCATTGATAACCACGCACCGTATCGCGAGCTGCTGACCCACGGTTTCACCGTTGATGAAAACGGTCGCAAAATGTCCAAGTCCCTGGGCAACGTGATCGCGCCACAAAAGGTCAATGACACCCTGGGTGCCGACATCATGCGCCTGTGGGTAGCCTCTACCGATTATTCGGGCGAGATGGCCGTATCGGAGCAGATCCTGCAGCGCAGCGCCGATGCCTACCGTCGTATCCGCAATACCGCACGCTTCATGCTGTCGAACCTGACCGGGTTCAACCCGGCCACCGACATCCTGCCAGCCGAGGACATGCTCGCCCTGGACCGTTGGGCCGTGGACCGTACCCTGTTGCTGCAGCGTGAGTTGCAAGAACACTACGGCGAATACCGCTTCTGGAACGTCTATTCGAAGATCCACAACTTCTGCGTGCAGGAGCTGGGCGGTTTCTACCTCGACATCATCAAGGACCGCCAGTACACCACCGGCGCCAACAGCAAGGCGCGCCGTTCGGCGCAGACTGCGCTGTACCACATCAGTGAAGCGCTGGTGCGCTGGATCGCGCCGATCCTGGCGTTCACCGCCGACGAACTGTGGGAATACCTGCCGGGCGAGCGTAACGAGTCCGTCATGCTCAATACCTGGTACGAAGGCCTGACCGAACTGCCGGCCGACTTCGAACTGGGCCGCGAGTACTGGGAAGGCGTCATGGCCGTCAAGGTTGCGGTAAACAAGGAGCTGGAAGTCCAGCGTGCGGCCAAGGCCGTGGGTGGCAACCTGCAAGCCGAAGTCACCCTGTTTGCCGAGGAAGGCCTGACCGCCGACCTGGCCAAGCTGAGCAACGAACTGCGCTTTGTGCTGATCACCTCCACTGCGAGCCTGGCACCTTTCGCCCAGGCCCCGGCGGACGCTGTGGCTACCGAAGTGCCGGGCCTCAAGCTCAAAGTGGTCAGGTCGGCCTTCCCTAAGTGCGCCCGTTGCTGGCACTGCCGTGAAGATGTCGGGGTGAACCCTGAGCATCCGGAAATCTGTGGTCGTTGCGTCGACAACATCAGCGGTGCTGGCGAGGTGCGTCACTATGCCTAATGCAAGCATGCCTAACGCCAGTCGTTTCGGGCGTCTGGGCTGGCTCGTACTGAGCCTGTTGGTCCTGGTCATTGACCAGGTCAGCAAGGCTCACTTCGAGGGCAGCCTGGAAATGTTCCAGCAAATCGTAGTGATCCCGGATTACTTCAGCTGGACCCTGGCCTACAACACCGGCGCCGCCTTCAGCTTCCTCGCTGATGGCGGTGGCTGGCAGCGCTGGCTGTTTGCCTTGATTGCCGTGGTGGTCAGTACGGTGCTGGTGGTCTGGCTCAAGCGCCTGGGCCGCGACGACACCTGGCTGGCTATCGCGCTGGCCCTGGTGCTGGGCGGCGCGCTGGGCAACCTGTATGACCGCATCGCCTTGGGCCATGTGATCGACTTCATTCTGGTGCATTGGCAGAACCGCCATTACTTCCCGGCGTTCAACTTTGCCGACAGCGCTATCTGCGTCGGTGCAATCATGCTGGCGCTGGATATGTTCAAAAGTAAGAAAACCGGAGAGACCGTCAATGACTGATCAGGTATTGGCTGAGCAACGCATCGGCCAGAACACGGAAGTCACTTTGCATTTCGCATTGCGCCTGGAGAATGGCGACACGGTCGACAGTACCTTCGACAAAGCCCCGGCGACCTTCAAGGTCGGCGACGGTAACCTGCTGCCGGGTTTTGAAGCAGCCCTGTTCGGGTTCAAGGCCGGCGACAAGCGCAACCTGCAGATCCCGCCGGAAAACGCCTTCGGCCAGCCCAACCCGCAAAACGTACAGATCATCCCGCGTTCGCAGTTCGAAGGCATGGACCTGTCGGAAGGCTTGCTGGTGATCTTCAATGATGCGGCGAATACCGAGCTGCCTGGTGTGGTTAAAGCTTTCGATGACGCGCAAGTGACCATCGACTTCAACCACCCGTTGGCCGGCAAGACACTGAACTTTGACGTCGAGATCATCAACGTCAAAGCGCTGTAACTGACCGTACGCGGTCTAAAATGTGGGAGGGGGCTTGCTCCCGATAGCGGCTTATCAGTTAAGTATGTGCAGATTGATATACCGTTATCGGGAGCAAGCCCCCTCCCACCTTTGATCTCCATTGTCGGTTGAGTCAACGTTAAATTCGACTCAATGTGGCTGCAAGACACGAGGCACAGCATGCAAATCAAACTCGCCAACCCCCGTGGCTTCTGCGCCGGCGTGGACCGGGCAATCGAAATCGTCAACCGCGCCCTGGAAGTCTTCGGGCCGCCGATTTATGTGCGCCATGAAGTCGTCCATAACAAGTTCGTGGTCGAAGATCTGCGCGCACGCGGCGCGATCTTTGTCGAAGAGCTCGACCAGGTGCCCGATGACGTTATCGTCATCTTCAGTGCCCACGGCGTGTCCCAGGCCGTACGTACCGAAGCGGCAGGCCGTGGCCTGAAAGTGTTCGATGCCACGTGCCCACTGGTGACCAAGGTGCACATCGAAGTGGCGCGCTACAGCCGTGATGGTCGTGAATGCATCCTGATCGGTCACGCCGGCCACCCGGAAGTTGAAGGCACCATGGGCCAGTACGACGCTAGCAACGGCGGTGCCATCTACTTGGTGGAAGACGAAAAAGACGTCGCCAACCTGCAGGTGCATAACCCGGATCGCCTGGCGTTCGTGACCCAGACCACCTTGTCCATGGACGATACCAGCCGCGTAATCGATGCATTGCGCACGCGGTTCCCTTCCATTGGCGGCCCACGTAAGGATGACATCTGCTACGCCACGCAAAACCGCCAGGATGCGGTCAAGCAATTGGCGGATGAGTGTGATGTGGTGCTGGTGGTAGGCAGCCCTAACAGCTCCAACTCCAACCGCTTGCGCGAGCTGGCCGAGCGCATGGCTACACCCGCATACCTGATCGACGGCGCCGAAGACATGCAGCGCAGCTGGTTCGACGGTGTCGAGCGTATCGGCATCACGGCGGGCGCCTCCGCTCCGGAAGTCCTGGTGCGCGGCGTGATCCAGCAATTGCAGGCCTGGGGCGCCACGGGTGCCGATGAACTGGCGGGCCGTGAAGAAAACATCACGTTCTCCATGCCCAAGGAACTGCGGGTTCGCTCGCTGCTCTGACACTCAGGGTGCTGGAATAGCCTTGGCATAATGCCTGTTCGGTCTTGTCACTGCGCAGGCTGATGCGCCCGCTAGGGGCCAGCACGATCTGATAGAGGCTCTGTGCATGGCTCGTATCGCACACATGCACGGTGCCTGCACGAAACCCCCCGCCGGTGAAGACCGGCTCCCCCAAACCGCTGAAACGCACCTGGTTGGTGACTGGCCCATTGCCTGCGACCGGTACGCTCCCGCTGTGCTGTCGTTCCAGCAACACCGGGTTATCTTCGTCCAGATGACCACGCCCACTGACGTCCAGTATCACGCGCCAACCCAGGCTCCAATCCTCGCCGTTTGCATGAATGACTACCGCCCGATTGCGTGCGATGGCCTCGGTGCGTGCGTAGCGCAGCCCAGCGGCGAGTGATTGGGCCACGCTTTGTCGTTGTTGCGACTCTAGCAACCCTTTGAAGCCGGGGACGGCCAGTTGCGCAAGGAAGCTGGTCACGATCAGCCCAAGCAGCATTTCGATCAGGGTGAACCCTCGTTGTGTCATGTGCGTTCCCTCCGTGGACGCGAGTGGATCTTCAACTTGCAGGCATAGGTATAGCGCTTGCTCCTTGGCGCTGGATGATGGCGTTTATGTCCAAAGTATTTCCCTTTGTTCCTGGAGCGGCACTGGTCGAAAACCGACGCTAGTCTTGGATCACACAGCAGGGGTCTACCTGCTTATTCTCCGACCTTCGACATGGATGACGACGGTAATGCCTGCCTGCCCGAACCGACTTCTCTTGCGCACTGCGCAGCGGTACCAATCCGGCATGACGCTGATCGAGGTGTTGGTAGCGCTGCTGATCCTGGCTATCGGCCTGATGGGAGCTGCGCAGCTGCAGCTCAACGCGCTCAAGTACACCGACAGCGCAAGGATGACCAGCCAAGCCAGTTTTATCGCCTATGACATGCTCGATCGCGTTCGCGCCAACGCCAGCGCTGATTACACGTGGGACAGGGCCAGCCTGGCGCCGCCCAACACTTCAATTGCCGGCGTGCGTGACCTGGACCTGCACGATTTCGAGACCAATATCATTGGTTTTGCTGGCGATAATGCCAAAGGTTCAGTGGCGATTAGCGGGCATGAGGTCACGATCAGTATCAGTTGGGAGGATGCCCGGGCAGCAAGCAATCCGGGGGCGCGGGAGACCTTCACCCTGAGCAGCCGCGTCACCACTAATGCGGGGTCGCTGTAATGAATCGTCTGGCACAAGGTTTCAGCCTGGTTGAGCTGCTGCTGGCGCTCGCCATCGGACTAGTGCTGGTACTTGGGGTGAGCCAGGTGCTGATCAGCTCGCGATTGACGCACGCCAGTCAGCAGGCCGCCATCGTGCTGCAGGATGATGCGCGGTTTGCCCTGAGCAAGATGACCCAGGATATTCGCCAGGCAGGCATGCTGGGATGTTTGGCCACGGCGGTCATCGACAACGCCCCGGCCGCCTTTGACCGAGCGATAAGCTGGGAAGCATCGGGAAATGCAAAGTCAGTGACGCTGGTCACCGCGAACATCGGCGACGGTGCTGGCAAGCCCGACTGGACGGTGTTGTCCGACTGCAAGCACACCGCTCAGGCTTATGTCGGGGCAGCACCTGCGGCTGTGCCTGGCCAGATCCGTTTTGGCATACGCCAGCTCACCTACACCCACGAAGCGGGCCAGTTGAAGATCAGTACCCCAGCTGCACCGGCCAAGGCGGTATTGATGGATAACGTGCGGGCATTCGACATCAGTTTTGGCGTGGCGGCCACACCTGCATCAACGGTTGTGGTGCGTTACGACAGCCATCCGATCAACCAATCCTTGATACGCAGCGTACGTATCGTCATGACGCTGCAAGACCCGTCAGGCCGAGTAAAGGACCAGACCTACAGTGTCGTGGCGGCACTGCGCAATCGCCTGGGTTAGAGGCAATGACCATGCAGGGTGGTATTCAAGGGCGGCAGGCCGGGATGGTGCTGGTGATCAGTCTGATATTCCTGCTGTTGCTATCGCTGGTGGGGTTGTCATCAATACAGGGGGCGGTCTCCCAGCAAAAAGTCGCGAGCAGCCTGTGGCATCGCAATCAATCGTTTCAAGGTGCCGAAAGCGGACTGAGATTGGGAGAGTCGGTTGTAGAGAGGGGCGGCGCCGCACTTCCGGTGTGTCACTCGGTCATCACCTGTGCGCCACCCGACGAATCCTTCGCGGTGGTTGGCGCCGGGACGAACCCTGTTTCGGCGGTCACTTGGGTTGCGTTTAAGGATGGGTTTTATGGCGTTCAAGCATTGGGGGCTGGTGCAGGGTTGGCCCATTTACCGCCCCATACCTCGGCCGCGCTTTTTCGGGTAACCGCCGTTGGGCTCGCAAGCCAGTCGCGCACGGTACTGGAGACGGTCTATGCACGGGTGGAGGAGGGAGGCGGCGTCAGGTTTCGACGGGTCTTATGGCGGCAACTTCAATAAGGAGCAAGTGGATGGGCACGGATAGCCAGGGCTTTACCCTGATGGAGTTACTGATCGCCGTGGCGCTCATCGCGTTGCTGGCGGGGATCGCGTATCCCGGGTACATCGGCCAGGTAAAAAAAGTGTATCGGGCGCAAATTGTCGCGTTGTTGAGCGAGCAAGCCCAGCAGTTGGAGCGTTTTTATACGAGGCACGGCACTTTTATTGATGCAGGCGGCGTCAGTACGGGCAATGATCACTATAGAATCAGCGTGGTTTTAAACCCCCAGGATTTCAATCTGCTCGCCACGCCTGTGCAGGACACGGTCATGGCGGGTGACGCGTGCGCAGCCTTCAACTTGGCCAGTACCGGTATGCGAAGTAACCCGGGTGCGATGCCTGATATGTCGCGCAAGCTCTGCTGGGGGCAATGATGAGAGTGCTTGAAGAGCGGGCGCCGGGCGCGTCTTTCCCTGTTTATCGGCTGGATCAAATGATGGCTAAGCAACAGCAAGTGGTGATTGTCGGTGGCGGAGTAATCGGGCTGTTGACGGCGTACAACCTCGCCAGCGCAGGGCAGGCGGTCATACTGCTGGAGCGGGCGGGGCTTGGGCAGGAGTCTTCCTGGGCGGGTGGCGGAATTGTTTCGCCGTTGTACCCTTGGCGCTACAGCCCGGCAGTCACCGCTTTGGCCCATTGGTCGCAGGATTTTTACCCGCAACTGGCGCAGCGCTTGTTTGCTGCTACCGGCCTCGATCCCGAGGTGCATACCACGGGCCTGTATTGGCTGGACCTGGATGACGAAGCCGAAGCATTGGCCTGGGCTGCGCGTGAGGGGCGGCCATTGAGCAAGGTGGATGTGTCGGCGGCCCATGATGCAGTGCCGGTACTCGGGGGCGGGTATTCCCGGGCGATCTACATGGCTGACGTGGCCAATGTCCGCAACCCTCGCCTGGTCAAATCCTTGAAGGCGGCGTTGATGGCGCTGCCTGGCGTGACGATTCACGAGCAGTGTGAAGTAGAAGGGTTCGTGCTTGAGGGCGGCAGCGTGGTGGGTGTGAATACCGCTACGGGCCAGGTTTTTGGTGATCAGGTTGTGCTTGCGGCCGGTGCCTGGAGCGGGCAGTTGCTGGGCACATTGGGGTTGTCGCTGCCCGTGGAGCCGGTCAAGGGCCAAATGATTTTGTACAAATGCGCTTCGGATTTCTTGTCGAGCATGGTCTTGGCCAAGGGGCGTTATGCAATCCCGCGGCGTGATGGGCACATTCTGATTGGAAGCACGCTGGAGCACGAAGGGTTCGACAAGACCCCGACCGAAACCGTATTGGACAGCCTCAAGGCGTCTGCGGTGGAGTTGATCCCCGCCCTGGCGGACGCCGAGGTGGTCGGGCATTGGGCAGGTCTACGGCCTGGCTCGCCGGAAGGCATCCCGTATATCGGCGAAGTTCCCGGCTTCAAGGGGCTGTGGCTCAATTGTGGCCATTACCGCAATGGCCTGGTACTCGCACCGGCATCCTGCCAGTTGTTTGCGAACCTGCTGTTGGCGCAGGCTCCGATCATTGATCCCGCGCCTTACGCACCTGCCGGTCGCCTCAACGCTGGATAGACTTTGGCCCTTGTTCCAGGTGGGCCTGGGTGCAATACCACGCCTTACTTGAACTCAGCGCGCGATCCTGCGGCAGATGCACGCCGCAGTGGGCACAACGCACCATCGGCGTCGCATCCGGCTCAGCAGGCCGTGGCTGGCGGGCGGCAGGGTTTTTGAATTTGCGCCAGAACCATACCGCGGCAGCAATGACGGCAATCCAGAACAGTAGACGAAGCATGATGGGCAGTTTCTCGACAAGGAATGCGCCAGTTTAGCCAAGGTGGCCACGGGCGCACAGCGCAATAAATACGCGTTCATAAAAAAGGGAGCTCCTGAGAGCTCCCTTTTGCGTTGCGTCGAACAATCAGTCAAACACACCGAAGGTCATGTAGCTGAACCACGAACGGTCTTCGTTGTTGCCAAGGGCCTGAGGCTCCTGCTCTTCGATGACGTCGCCGTTCTCGTCGTGGGGCTTGAGGTCCGAAGGAATGGCATCCTTGGCATCCTGGTACTGTTTGATCACGTCCTGGTTGGCGCGGGTTTCGCCCGGCGGCAGCGGTGGACGGGACTCGATCAGGCCCAGGGTGTACTTGCTCAGCCACGAACGGTTGTCCGCTTCGGCAACCTGAGGCACGAACTGGCCGTCTTTCAGGCTCGGGTGGTCAGGGTAGTTGAGCTTCAGGGTTTCCAGGCTGGTGGTCGCCAGGGTATCCAGGTGCAGGCGCTGGTAAGCCTCGGTCATCACTGCCAGGCCATCACCCACGGAGGGGGTTTCCTGGAAGTTCTCCACTACATAGCGGCCACGGTTGGCGGCGGCCACGTACGCCTGACGGGTCAGGTAGTAGTGGGCCACGTGGATCTCGTAGGACGCCAGCAGGTTACGCAGGTAGATCATGCGCTGCTTGGCGTCCGGCGCGTAGCGGCTGTTCGGGTAGCGGCTTGTCAGTTGGGCGAACTCGTTGTAGGAGTCGCGGGCAGCACCCGGGTCACGCTTGGTCATGTCCAGCGGCAGGAAGCGCGCCAGCAGGCCAACGTCCTGGTCGAACGAGGTCAGGCCCTTCATGTAGTAGGCGTAGTCCACGTTCGGGTGCTGAGGGTGCAGGCGGATAAAACGCTCCGCAGCGGACTTGGCCGCTTCCGGTTCGGCGTTCTTGTAGTTGGCGTAGATCAGCTCGAGCTGGGCCTGGTCGGCATAGCGCCCGAACGGGTAACGCGACTCCAATGCCTTCAGCTTCGCTGTGGCGCTGGTGTAGCTATTATTGTCCAGGTCTGTCTGAGCTTGCTGGTACAGCTCGACTTCGCTCAGGTTTTCGTCGACGACGTCCTTTGTTGACGAGCAAGCAGCAGTCATGGCGAGGATGGCGATCAGCAGCAGGTGTTTCACTTGCATGGCGGCTTGCGTCCCTATGACGGCCGCTGTCTTGGGCGGGGCCGTCCTGTTATGATGAGCGCCCCGTTGAAAGCCTCGGGGCAAAAGACGCCGTATTTAACCACAAGCGCGCAGCCGAAACCAAAGGCTGTGCCACGCCTAGTCTGAGCATGTCCGATAAAATTGAACTTAGCGCAGAGGTGCCGTCCGAATTGGGCGGCCAACGCCTCGATCAAGTCGCCGCACAATTATTCGCTGAGCACTCGCGCTCGCGCCTTTCCGCCTGGATCAAAGACGGCCGCCTGACTGTGGATGGAGCGGTTATCCGCCCGCGAGACATAGTCCATGGCGGTGCGATTCTTGAGCTGACTGCCGAGCAGGAAGCCCAGGGAGAATGGGTCGCCCAGGACATCGAGCTGGATATCGTCTATGAAGACGACGACATCCTGGTCATCAACAAACCCGCGGGCCTGGTGGTTCACCCGGCCGCCGGGCACGCTGATGGCACCTTGCTCAATGCCCTGTTGCACCACGTGCCGGACATCATCAATGTTCCGCGCTGCGGCATCGTGCACCGCCTGGACAAGGACACTACCGGCTTGATGGTAGTGGCCAAGACCATCCAGGCACAGACACAGCTTGTTACTCAGTTGCAGAGCCGCAGCGTCAGCCGCATCTACGAATGCATCGTGATCGGCGTGGTGGTGGCGGGTGGCAAGATCAACGCCCCCATCGGCCGCCACGGCCAGCAGCGCCAGCGTATGGCGGTGATGGAAGGTGGCAAGCAGGCCGTCAGCCACTACCGTGTTCTGGAGCGTTTCCGTTCCCACACCCATGTGCGGGTCAAGCTGGAAACCGGGCGAACCCACCAGATTCGTGTGCACATGGCGCACATCAACTTCCCGTTGGTCGGAGATCCGGCCTATGGCGGCCGCTTCCGTATTCCGCCGGCGGCGAGCCAAACCATGGTTGAGTCGCTGAAATCCTTCCCACGTCAGGCACTGCATGCTCGCTTCCTGGAGCTGGATCATCCGACGAGCGGTAAGCGGATGAGCTGGGAATCGCCTCTGCCAGACGATCTGGTCTGGTTGTTGTCGTTGCTCAAGCAGGATCGCGAGGCGTTTATCGGATGAGTGACTGGCTGATTCCTGACTGGCCCGCGCCGGCTCAGGTCAAAGCCTGCGTCACCACCCGAGCGGGCGGCGTCAGCCTGGCGCCGTTCGACAGCCTCAATCTGGGCGATCATATTGAGGACAGCCTTGAGGCGGTGCTTGAAAATCGGCGGCGTCTTACCGACTCTTTCAATATTCAGCCTGCCTGGCTACGCCAAGTCCATGGGGTGACTGTGGTCGAGGCTGACCCATCGCGCATCGCTGAAGCCGATGGCAGTTGGACCAGCACGCCAGGCATCGCCTGCACATCAATGACTGCCGATTGCCTGCCCGCGCTGTTCTGCAACCGCGTCGGCACGCGTGTGGCGGCAGCCCATGCCGGCTGGCGCGGTCTGGCCGCCGGTGTACTCGAGGCCGCTTTCGAAAGCCTGGGGTCCGAGCCTGGCGAAGTGTTGGTCTGGCTGGGCCCTGCCATCGGCCCACAAGCCTTTGAAGTCGGCCCGGAAGTGCGTGAAGCTTTCGTACAGCAACTGCCGATCACCGCTGAAGCCTTTGTACCGAGTCGCAACCCGGGCAAGTTTATGGCTGACATCTATAAGCTCGCTCGCCTGCGCCTTGCGGCGCATGGCGTTACTGCAGTTTATGGCGGCGGTTTCTGCACGGTGACCGACCCGCGCTTCTTTTCTTACCGGCGCAGCCCTCGCACCGGACGTTTTGCCTCCCTTATCTGGCTTGAGCGCTAGACTCAGCTGACCTGGGTCAACACTCACCCACATCAACCCTCCGTCGCTTGAATCTTCCAGAATCCACCCCATCTATAGGGGTATCTGGCAGGTTTCTTCATTCAGGATGTGTGTTTCTAGCTCCGGCCTGCTCAAAAGGAAGGTGACTAATGCGTATTGATCGTTTAACCAGCAAATTGCAGTTGGCCTTATCGGACTCCCAATCCCTGGCGGTCGGCCTCGACCACCCGGCGATTGAGCCTGCGCACTTGATGCAGGCGCTCCTGGAGCAGCAAGGTGGTTCTATCAAGCCCTTGTTGATGCAGGTGGGCTTTGACGTCAACAGCCTGCGCAAGGAGTTGAGCAAAGAGCTCGACCAACTGCCGAAAATCCAAAACCCTACTGGCGACGTGAATATGTCCCAGGACCTGGCGCGCCTGCTCAACCAGGCCGACCGCCTGGCCCAGCAGAAAGGTGACCAGTTCATCTCCAGCGAACTGGTGCTGCTCGCCGCCATGGACGACAACAGCAAGCTCGGCAAATTGTTGCTGGGCCAGGGCGTGAGCAAGAAAGCCCTGGAGAATGCCATCAACAACCTGCGTGGCGGCGAGGCGGTGAACGACCCCAACCACGAGGAGTCGCGCCAGGCCCTGGACAAATACACGGTCGACCTGACCAAACGCGCCGAAGAAGGCAAGCTGGACCCGGTAATCGGTCGTGACGATGAAATCCGTCGCACTATTCAGGTCCTGCAACGTCGCACCAAGAACAACCCGGTGCTGATCGGTGAGCCAGGCGTGGGTAAAACTGCGATAGCCGAGGGCCTGGCCCAGCGCATCATTAATGGTGAAGTGCCGGACGGGCTGAAAGGCAAGCGCCTGTTGTCCCTGGACATGGGCTCGCTGATCGCCGGTGCCAAGTTCCGTGGCGAGTTCGAAGAGCGCCTGAAATCCTTGCTTAACGAATTGTCGAAGCAGGAAGGGCAGATCATTCTGTTTATCGACGAACTGCACACCATGGTCGGCGCCGGTAAAGGCGAAGGCTCCATGGATGCCGGCAACATGCTCAAGCCAGCCTTGGCGCGGGGCGAATTGCACTGCGTCGGTGCGACCACGCTCAACGAATACCGTCAGTACATCGAAAAGGATGCGGCCCTTGAGCGGCGTTTCCAGAAAGTGCTGGTGGAAGAGCCGAGTGAAGAAGACACCATCGCGATCCTGCGTGGCCTGAAAGAACGCTATGAGGTCCACCATAAGGTGGCGATCACTGACGGCGCGATCATTGCGGCGGCCAAGTTGAGCCATCGCTATATCACTGATCGCCAGTTGCCGGACAAGGCCATCGACCTGATCGACGAAGCGGCCAGCCGTATCCGCATGGAAATCGACTCCAAGCCGGAAGTGCTCGACCGTCTGGATCGGCGCCTGATTCAACTGAAAGTCGAATCCCAGGCGTTGAAGAAAGAAGAGGACGAGGCGGCGAAGAAACGCCTGGAAAAACTCCAGGAAGAAATCGTGCGCCTGGAGCGTGAGTATTCGGACCTCGAAGAAATCTGGACCTCGGAAAAAGCCGAAGTACAGGGGTCGGCGCAGATCCAGCAAAAGATCGAGCAGTCCCGCCAGGAGCTGGAAGCCGCGCGTCGTAAAGGCGACCTTAACCGCATGGCCGAGTTGCAGTACGGGGTGATTCCGGACCTGGAGCGTAGCCTGCAGATGGTCGACCAGCATGGCAAGCCTGAAAACCAGTTGCTGCGTAGCAAGGTGACTGAGGAAGAAATTGCCGAAGTTGTCTCGAAGTGGACCGGCATTCCCGTGTCGAAAATGCTTGAGGGCGAGCGCGACAAGCTGCTGAAAATGGAAAGCCTGTTGCACCAGCGCGTCATCGGTCAGGAAGAGGCAGTTGTCGCGGTGTCCAACGCGGTACGGCGTTCCCGGGCCGGTTTGTCCGACCCGAACCGCCCGAGCGGCTCGTTCATGTTCCTCGGCCCGACCGGTGTGGGTAAGACTGAGCTGTGCAAGGCCCTGGCCGAGTTCCTCTTTGATACCGAAGAGGCCATGGTGCGGATCGATATGTCCGAATTCATGGAGAAACACTCGGTGGCTCGCCTGATTGGTGCACCACCAGGCTATGTGGGCTACGAAGAGGGCGGTTACCTGACCGAAGCCGTGCGGCGTAAGCCTTACTCGGTAATCCTGCTGGATGAGGTCGAGAAGGCCCACCCGGATGTCTTCAACATCTTGCTGCAGGTGCTGGAGGATGGTCGCCTGACCGACAGTCACGGGCGTACTGTGGACTTCCGCAATACGGTGATCGTGATGACTTCCAACCTGGGCTCGGCGCAGATCCAAGAACTGGTGGGTGATCGTGAAGGCCAGCGCGCAGCGGTGATGGATGCGTTGACTACGCACTTTCGCCCGGAATTTATCAACCGGGTCGATGAGGTGGTGATCTTCGAGCCTCTGGCACGGGATCAGATCGCAGGTATCACTGAGATCCAACTGGGTCGCCTGCGTAGCCGCCTGGCTGAACGCGAGCTGGACCTGGAGCTGAGCAGCGAGGCGTTGGACAAGCTGATCGCGGTCGGTTACGACCCGGTGTATGGCGCACGACCACTCAAGCGTGCGATCCAGCGCTGGATCGAAAACCCGTTGGCGCAATTGATCCTGTCGGGCAGCTTCATACCGGGCACCCGCGTCACGGCAACAGTGAAAGACGACGAAATCGTCTTCCATTAAGTCCAGCATCCGGCGTAAAAAGAAGAGGCCCCGCGTTGCGGGGCCTTTTTTTTCGCTAGGGCGTTGAACTGTAAGGCAAAGGCTTGTAAAGTGCGCCCCGCAGCAACGTCAGCCCACGGGTTTCTTCTCCCCAAGAAGAAATCAGAAACAAGCGCAAATCATTGTCTTAAAAGCAATTTAAAGGGTTGACAGGGGTTTTTAAGATTGTAGAATAGCGCGCCTCAGACACATGAACGTAGCGATACGGGCAAGTCGAAGAGAAGGTAATACGCAGTAGAAGTTGTACTTTGAAATATGTAGTTCCGTGATAGCTCAGTCGGTAGAGCAAATGACTGTTAATCATTGGGTCCCAGGTTCGAGTCCTGGTCACGGAGCCAATTTCAAACCGGGGTATAGCGCAGTCCGGTAGCGCGCCTGCTTTGGGAGCAGGATGTCAGGAGTTCGAATCCCCTTACCCCGACCATTTTTGGGTCGTTAGCTCAGTTGGTAGAGCAGTTGGCTTTTAACCAATTGGTCGTAGGTTCGAATCCCACACGACCCACCATTTTTGAGACCAGTTAGCGCTGGAATCAAATCTTAGAATCAGAGGTTCTAGCTCTGATAGAGGCGGTTTTACGGTTTTGGAAAGTGTTACAGCACTTAGATATCGCCGTAGACATGCAGCCGTCTGAGGCGAACAGTAGTTTCGGTTCGTCATGATGTCAATGTGCATCGGTTTTGCGATGTGCATTCCGGGGTATAGCGCAGTCCGGTAGCGCGCCTGCTTTGGGAGCAGGATGTCGGGAGTTCGAATCCCCCTACCCCGACCATATTCAATGAAAAAAGGCGCCTTTATGGCGCCTTTTTTTGTGTCCTTGAGCAAAGTCGTACCGTTCGTCTGAAAAAAGCCGGATTTCGACATGGCGCTTTACTCCGGGCAAGCGAAAGCCTCTGGCCAACCAGAATTCCCTACATGCAGTGCGCTTTGCTTATGAGCGTACTAGGGCGATGCTCGAGAAAACGATGAGCTTCGCATTGAATGCTCAGTTGAGGTGCGTTTCCTGAATGTGCCGACACCAAGCCCGCTCGCCATTAGCGTCAATAGTAGACTCTGCTCTACTTGATCTACTGGTGGGTCCATAGAGCATGTCATTGACTCGCGATGCAGTTGCGCAGATGCGAGCTCGAGAGCCCTCTGTAACGCGCCTCGGCCAGTCGACTTGGTCGGCCGATCAATACTGACCTCTGTGCTGGTAGGTTGTTGTGGAGCTGGCAACTTCTTGGGCTTTGGTTGAGCGGTTTCCTGTGAATGCACACCTATCTTGGCGGGTAAGGGAGTAGAGGGTGTGCCACTTGGATCAACCCGTCTCACTCGGCTTAGAGCGCCCTGAGCCAGGCTTCGCTCATGCAGAACAGCGCGCATATGGTCGTAGTCCGCCTCTATGTAATTCATCGTTGTCGCTAGATTCGAGTGATTCAGCAGGCTTTTCGTGAGATGAATGTTTCGCTCAGGCTGCTTCATCAAGTCTGTTGCTAATGTGTGCCTGAAGCGGTGAGGGGTCATGCGCACGCCAATCTTATCGGTGAGCTTGCCGTACATTGACTCCACCTGGTCGATGTTCATTTCCTTGCCATGGAAGTGACGAGAGAATCTGTTGACGTTGAACAGCTGATCGTCTGGTGAAAAACCGATTTTCTCGGCCTCCCCCAGGATCCTGGATAAGTGTGGAGCGAGTCCTTCCATAATGGGGAGGAAAAACTCCCGATGGGTCTTCTCTGTTTCACCGCGGACCAAGATCATCTGGCTGTCCCAGTCGATATCTTTGTAGCGCAGGCACAGCAGGGCATTCAGACGTATGCCTGTGTAATAAAACATCTCGAAGACGCTGAGCCAGAACCAGGCAGGTGTGATCTGGCTACGTTCATGCGTACAACGTTCTTGGCCTACAAGGGATGTGAGCCAGTTGCGTGCTCGTTGGATAGCGTCTCCATTGATTGTCTTGCTGGCTCGCTTCGGTGGGATAACGCTGGTTTTCTTGAATGGGTTGATCGAGGTATGGGTCATCAGGCCGTGTTCTATGGCGTAACCCCAAACAGTTCGAAGGTGATTTGAATAGGTGTTCCAGCTGCGTTTGGATAATCCATTCTCAAGGACTTTTTTTCGCCATGCCAGAACCGCACGATGATCTATCTCCTCAACTGAGGCCGTTCGGAAATGCTTAAGTAGTGCTTTGGTCGAGGCACGATAGATCTTTGCACTGGCAGGTCGTAGATCATGGGCAAAGATGTATTCCTCCGTCAGATTCGAGGGCGTCGTCATTGTGGCGGCTCCGTTGCTTCTGACTTCAAGGACAGGCTGATATTGTCGAAGGGGACCTCAGAGAAGATTGTTCGCGGGTCTAGAAGTAGGTACCCCTTGAGCTGCTTGGATTTTCGAGGTCCAACAACGTCGCAGGTCCAAATATTCAGACTCTTATGCGTTTTTCGATGAAGTTTTTGTTTCTCGAAACTGCGTTGAACCAGCTGCCAGGCGCTGACTTGCTGTACTTTGGCCTGCTGTTCGATGTGGGGGAACTCAAGGACGTAGCGCTTGAATATTCCAGGCGTTACCAGCATAGCGGTCCCTGCTACGGTGTGAACCAGCGCTTTGGTATCGTTGATAATAATGGTCCGGGATGCGATGCCTTTCTTAAGCCATTCAACAAATCCCTGACCGATCTCGGTGTTATTGCTAGGCATCGGGGTGACTTCTTCGATTATTGCTAGAGGCGCACCTCCTTGATTGGAGGTTTGGGAAGGCTGGATGTCATCCAGTTTCGGAGGCGCGGTATGTGCTGCTGAGACCTCTTTGTTTTTGGTGTCTTCTGATGGCTCATTGATGTTACCAAGGAGCGCCAGTAGCTCGTCAAATTCCTCGCTACTGCTCGAGGAATGCTGCGGGAGTTCGAACGGTGATGGCTGTGCCGGTGCTAAAGGCGCCGGCACAGGGCTGGATTGAATGTCCGTAGGCAACTTTTTTGCCGGTGTGGCGACGTTATTTTCAGCTGGAGAGTCTTCTGCCGGGTTGCCAGCTTCCACCTCAAGGGTCCCAGCGTAAGCTGTGGGCCGATCATTTGGATCATTCCAGATCAGTGCCGGTGAGAGCTTCAGCAGGGTGAAGGTGTTTCGCCAGCCACAACCATTGTCTATCGTAGCTTTCCAGATTGCCTTGTCTTGGGCATTGGTTTGGATTACCCCCTGATCTTGCAGCATGTTGAAGAAAGGCGCATTCGAACTGGGTACGCCTTCAACGCCTTGGGTCAGCAAATAGGCTCGCAATTGATCAGCAATAGGCTTGCTAACCAGCCAAAGAGCATCCTGTGTCAGCCAACCATCTGACGGTCCATCGGGTTGATTCAGTTTGAATGTATCTCGGACCAGGTGACGCAACCCATCTGCCAATTGACGCTGCAAAGACTGTTTGGGCGCGGATAGCGCGCGGGCTGGATTTCCACCGAGTTCCTGTGCGACGGACGCCTGATCGGCCTTGACCACGATCTCGCCCAAAATGCCGGCATTTTCGTACTGACCAGCCAAAATGAAGATTAACTGCGACCACACTTCAGGGAAATTACTGAGCCAATCTAAGATTTCTGAGGAGAGGATCTGCGCGTAGATCAGTGCGGCAGCGGCTCCGTGAAGTTGGTAGTTGCGTCCTTTCACGTAGCGGAATCGATAGGGACGATCGATTGGACCGTGCCAGGGGTGCCAGGTTTTACCTCCTACCAGCTCGACGTGCACGTCGACGGCGATCTTGCCCAGGTCGTGTATCAGAGCGCCATAAGCCGCGGCGGCAGTCCAGGCCTCAGCCTGTGCTGATTGAGACTCCGGCGGTGCGCCTATAGGTAGCAGATAGCTCTGTCGAATTTTCAAGGCATAGGCGACGATTTCAAGCCCGTGATCCAGCATGCCTCCACGGTGTGCATGATGGTGGTTTTGCGAAGCAGGGAGCTGCTGGACCAACTCCGCGTAGCGCTCAAGTGGACGCCGATACAGCTCGACAAACTGTGAGCGAGATAACGATGCGCGCTGCCAAATGTTCTCCAGTAGTTTTTGACGGCGTGGCGATGCCAGCAGTGCTTGGCTAGAGACCGGTTGTATAAAGCCGTTAGGGGAGGGGCTTTGGGCGGGTAGCGCTTTTTTGCGGCGGAAAATAGAGAACATCGCCTGCTCCGTAAAAGATTCATGGGGCAGGCTTTTCTCCTATCAAAGGGGGGCGAGCAAGGGGAAAAGATCACTGGTGGTCTCGGGTATTTCTTTTGGCGAAGAGCCATCTTTCTATGGTGGTGACGGAGAAAGGAATGCAGAATTATCGTCGTTTCGGTCTAAGGGCGCGGTGCCGCAGATCGACCATGTGAGGAAAAAATTGATGGTTTCACTTCGCTACGCTACGAAATCAACCTCTGATAATGTTTGGGCACTTTGTGATTTGATACGTGACAATAAGTGTGACGAGATCATTCTTTTTGCTAGCGTAGGGAATGATCTTGACGATGAAGAAGCAAGGTGGGACAACAACCTTCCTTTGGTTGTCGCCTTAGCTAAATATATTATTCCTCACGTTGACAGCGTCTTGGTCGTTTTTGATGGGGTTTTTTTAACCGCTGCGCGTCCCCCTCGTTATGGTGAAGTACGAAACTTGCTGGACGTAGCTATTGCGTCAGACAAGATTTATTACTCTGGGCAGAGAGCTCCACTCACTAGCGAAATGACTCCTGACCAGGCAGTTTCAACTCTTATTAATTTAGGTTCTATCCAACCGTTGACGGTTGAGTCCAGAGCTGAATACTTTTCTTTGCTTAGTAATTTTACAGAAGACGAGTTAGTTGAAATGTATTCGACGCAGGAGATGCGTTGATTTGATGGGACCTTTTCCCGCTGAAAGCGGCCCTTTCGGGTAAGGCTTTTACCCTTGTGAACCATTCCATTCGCTTCTACAGAACCCTTTACCTTTTGGGCCATTTCTGCAGCGAAAATGGGACGGCGCTAGGTGCCAAGGGTAACGGCCGTTTGTCTCATGATCTTGCGGCAGAGAAAAAACGGTATTATAAGTAATGTCATATCGCCCCTAGATGGGGTTAGAAGGAGACGCACCATGACCACGCAGACCTCTCAGGGAGTAGCAAGTCGCTTAGGCTATGGCCTGGGTCAGGCTGCGCGCCTCGTTTGGTGCAGTCAGAGCCGCACGTTGCGTTGGGTCAAGCGTTTGGCGGTGGCGTTGGTGCTGTTGTATTTTTCAGCGGGGATGTTTCATTGGATTGCCAGTGTATTCATGGGTGTCCTGGCCACAGTACTGATATTTCTAGCAATCGTGAAAGGGGATTTTTCTGTCCTAGAAGGTCAGCCTGGGGCCGTTGAGTCGGAAGATGGCTTTCGATACGGCCTATCTGGTTATGGTCAATATTCGAACGGTGCACGGATTGACTCTGATGATGAATAGTTGAGGATGCCGCTAACACATCCTCACTAACTTGACCAATCTTCTAAGTTTTTTTGCTTGAAATGTCACCCAGGGCCTGTTTCGCTAGTCCACCCCCTTGGGAGCCAGCTTTTTGAACCCCATCTGTACCTGTTTGTAGCCCGCCCAGTACTGAGCCTGCCTTAACTCCCGCCCAACCTAGGGCGCCCATCCAAAACACTGGCAGAATAATGAACATTGCTCCCATCACGAAGTTTAAAATTGCATCCTGAGTGGCAGTGTTCAATCCCATTACAGGATCAAATGAAAGATATGGTGATCCTGCTCCATACAATGCATCGAGTATTGTGCTGTCTACCCATCTTGCTAGTTGAAACCAGAAGTCTACGAAGATCAGGGCAAAAAACGTCACGGTCAAGGTCATAGCAACTTGAAGTTGGTAAGCTCCGACGATTAATACCAACGGAATGCAGATCACCATCGCCATTTTCAAAAAAGCCATGACCATCGGTAGCGCTTGACGAACCATGTCCATCGCTGGGAAATAGGCCATAGATCCTAATGCAACTCCAAGAGTCCCCGCTGCCCGGGCTGCTCCATTCCACACGGTTCCGTTGATTTGCCCCCCGTAATCCGTATAAACATCCCCTTTCACCTGGTTCGACGGCGAGACCAGTTGCCGAACAAGCGAATCAGTCACATCTTCCGGGGATAGCCACTTTGCCCAGCCGAGCATTTTGGTCATGAGGTCCGGCGACACTTGAGCCTTGATACGATCCCGCAGTCCCACTCCGCTATCCGACCACCATTGTTTGCAAGTTGGATAGCCTCCACCTCCACTCACTTGTGGTAAACCCACATCGCGAGATGCGCTATAGGGCCATGAGGCCCTTGGAGTTTTGGAGTAGTCCGTGTCGTAATACCCCGAGGTGTTCAATAAATAGTGCGAACCAATCCAGCTGAGTTCTTTTGCAAAACGAGGGTCATTCCCTTGCGCTCCCAATTCGGGTTGGCGCATGAATAATCTGGCACGGGAGGGACCGTAGCAATCATGCGTGAAGTCGCCAATTTCCTGAGCCAATAGCGGGTTGTTGATCTTGGTGTTGCTAACTTCCATGCGTACTTGCCGTAGATCAGTTCCGCAGGGAATTGCTGCTACAGCGCCACTGGTTAATCCCTTTGATAAAGCGTGCATTAATGCCCACCACATGGGCATCTGGGCACTCTTTCCTGCCAGTGAGCTGAATGTAGTGTTCCAGCCTGTGTCTGTGGGTTTAGGTAAGTTGTATTGACATTGCTGAGCTCTACTCTGGTCAAATGCCAAGGTATCAAAACTCACATTGACGGCTGGTACAGCGAAGAATGCGACCACGATGTAGCCAACGTAGATATTGGTCTCGATACGTGCCAGTGAGAGAACGCCTTTGTTGCCCTCATCGGCTCCCTCACCACGGACTTTCAGCCACTCTCGAATAACGATGATGCAGAAGGGGAGGGCGAATAGACCGGTATCTGAAATCATCGCCCAGATACCATTGTTGATGATCCAGCCGACCAACGTCAGGTAGTACTCTAAATAGTCATTGGTGTAGAGCGTCACAGAACACCCCCTGCCTGATACAACACCTTGCTCAGTTCAACCATCAGAAATAATAAGATCACCATTATCTCGATCTTTAACAGTCCTTTGCGCCGTTTCGAGCGTTCTGAGTTCGATAACCGTGCCTTGAATTTGAACCAGGCAACGGTCAGTGCGATATAAAGCATTAGGCGCCAGGTAAAGAGCGGCCAATAGTGGTCGGTGCGCCAGGCTTGCCATTGCTCGGCGCTGTCGAACATGTTCATCAAGGCAGCGCTGAGTAGTACTACGAGAGCGGTAGTCGCGAGCAAAACACCCAGAACAAGCAGAATGCTCCTCCCGGTTCGTCTAACCAGCGAGCGGTTGGGGGCGGTGACAGGCTCCGGCATATCGGTCATGGCCTTTCTCACTGTTTGTTCTGGGCGGGTGACTGCAACTGGTCTAATCGATCCGTTTCTGGTGCTCCCGAGGACACACCACGAGAGTCTTCTGCCCGTGCTTTGCTGCGTTCAATGATGGTCAGAGGCGAGTTCTTCGCGAGCTGCTGACGCATGTCCAGTTCCATTTTGAGGTTGCCGATCTCCTGTTGCAGCGAGGAGCTCTGCTGGCCGACTGCCTGGACGGCGAGGTCATTAGCCGCGACGTTCGGTTCCCGACTGCCTGCCATCAAGGTGCGCTGCAGGGTCAGAGCTTTCTCCAACACATCGGACAACGCGACTTCGGAGGCAAGCCGGCGAGCGAGTACGTCCTGGTCGCGCTCATCCTTGAGTGCTGCTACAACGCCTCGGGTGATGGGTAACGAGTTGCTGCTCGCTGCTTCAAGGTTTTCTAGCGACAGCGTTTTGCTTCCGCTCAGTAGTTCCTGCAGGGCCTTCAGCTTGGTGTCGTACGTTTCCTGGATCAGCGGCGTGAGGCCGACGCCTGCGGCTGTCACCGTTTTAGGGCAACTGTCACAGGTCTGCTGTTGTTGTTCCCCTAGGACACGATTGGCAAAGGTGGTGGCTTCCTGGGGCGATGACCAGACATTGCATACCATGCCGTTGTTGCAGTTCGCTTTGCTGATGGATGCGGTGTCGCCGGCCGCGCGCTTGTTCAGGAGGTTGTAGCCCGCCTTGGTGACGTCGCCTACGATACGAATTGGCTTCTGACCGGAACCACCTGCTCTATCACCACCAACCCAAGTGACGCCATCGTTACCACCTTTCTTTTCGACTTGTTCCACCGCCGATACTGCGTCCGTGTTGGATGTTAGCGCCTGACTCATAGCCTGACCTTCAGCAAGCTTGCCCCAGCCCATTTGGTTGCCGGCGATATCCGCCATCTTTTCGCCAATGGCGCGGCAGGTGCCTTTGGAGCGGTCGAAGTCCAGGCGGGCCTGCAAAATGCCGTTGGTGATGAGGTTGTATAGCGCCGGGTTCGCACGTTGAAGAATCAGTGCCGGCAGCGAAGCCACGGCGCTGGTGGCGCTCTGTACCACCGAGCTCATGATGTTTTTGAAGCCGGAAGTTGCACCATTCAATTGGTTTTCAAGGGTTGTGCTCAGGCTCATGTTCCCGCAGATTAGATTGGTATTCCAACCGCCTCCCACAGAAATACTATCCATGTTGCCTGCGCTCCCCATGGTGACTGCGTTGCCGCCGCCAATGCTATACAGCACGTTGTCCCCAATGACGCTTCCGGAGGATGAGACGTTGATTGGATCAGCAGAGAGCGCTATTGCACTGCTGAGGCTGCAGGCGAGCCCTATCGCCAAGGTAGTGAGTTTCATGCTTTGCTCCGATCGCTGTTTCATTGGAAGTCCGTACTGCCGAGGAAAGTCTGGCCACGACGCTGGCAACACGAATACGGGCGCCAGAGTGCCCAGGCGTAGCCGCCATCCTGCGCATCGATGTTCGGACCGATGGTGGGAAAGGTTGCGCAAGTCGGGTTGAGGACTGGGGTGAGCTCTTGCCACTTACCAGTGGAGGCGTCACCTTCGCGTAGCGGCCCTGCAGGCCAGTAGCCGGGGTAGGGAAGGGCGAGCATCGGCAAGTAGACATGGACCTGGCCTGGGCGGGTAACCACGTCGCCGGCACGCTGCGCAATAACTGCGCCCGTTTTGTAGTCGTCAGTCTGGTTAAGGAAGCCGCTACGCGGGTAGACGTTCCCCCAGCTGCTTGCTGAGAGCAGGCTACCGACTTCACGCATGCCCGGAATGAGTGCTTCGGGGTATACGGATTCCGGGACGCCGTATCGCCAAGCAATGGGGTCAAGGGTGCTCAGAAAATAAGGCACAAGCGGTAAGGTTGCGCCTTTGCATACATAGCCCGAGGCGCTGGCAAACTGACTCAACGCCGCACCACCTGGATGGCCGATGACATCGGCTTCCTTGAATTTGATGATGTTGTTCTCGGCAACGTGATTGGTAGTGCCGTCGTTACCCGCTTGGGCCATCGGATTCGGGGTGCCAAGAGGTGACATCTCTATCCAAGGGTTCATCCCGGTATTTGCATATGCAGACACCACAGCGTCCGGTACGTAGTGACGAACCTTGGTCGAGGTTTTGACTTTGCATCCGAATGGCGTGCAGAGCAGCCAATAGCAGATGCCGACCACTTTGTATTCCAGGCAGGTTGGTGACAGGGTCGAGGCAACAATCGCTGCCGAGTTGATCGCAGCCGATGCACTGAATGACAGGCTGAAAGTGATAGCCAGCGACAAAGGCCGGATCGCAAAACGTGAGCGTCTCATCGTGACAGGCTCCGTGCTCGTTCAATCAACGCGACGGCTTTAGCTACGTCAGGCTCGCCGTACACGACGTAGCTCCGATCTACGACCACGGCTGGGAGTTTTTCGACTCGCAGGCTCCAGGCGTCTGTGACGCCCTGCTGGGCTTGGGCCAGCTCGTTTTGCAGATGCTTCCCTGCAGGGCTGACCAGGTAGCGTTGAATGGCCGCTTCTGCCTGGCGTGGATCGGCGGGTAGTTGGTTGGAAAGTTGTTCTTCAAGGCGCTGCTGATCATCCAGGAAGATGACGCGAGCGCCAGAAGGTGCGGATACTGGATGTGCTCGGTTTGTAATAACCCACGTCTCCGCGTGGGACGCAGTGGACAAGAACAGTAGCAGTGAAAACAGCCAGCGCCGCGTTTCGCTAAGGTGGGTAAGGATCTGGAGCATGGCACCGTACCTGATATGGATTCAGGTACAGAAGACCGGATGGCTGTCTTGAGCGCAGTAAGAAATAGGAATTTGGAAGCTTTGGGTATTTGAGAGCGAAAAATTCGTGTGGGTTGGATTAGAGATGGCACTTGGTCGGCTCAAATTGACGACGCAGTGAGTACGCAGTTAACTGTCTATCCATACAGTAACTATTCAGGCCAAGTTTATGAGCGCGACCCTTCTTGGTCCCATCGCCGGCGGTGGCCATTCCCTGCCGATGTACTCCAATCCTGTCTCGGCTGGATTTCCCTCGCCGGCGGCTGATCATCTGGAAAAGTTGATTTCGCTGGATGAGCTTTTTGAAATCCGTGCACCACACGTTTACCTGGCTAAGATCCAGGGCGACAGTATGCAAGGTATCGGTATTTTCAGCGGTGACCTGGTGATCGTTGACCGAAGCAAAACAGCCCGTCATGGAGATATCGTTATTGCGGCGCTCAATGCCGAGTGCGTGTGCAAGCGTCTGCACTGTCGAGATGGCCAAGTGATTTTGATGGCTGAAAATCCTAAATATCCCCCCAGGTACGTAATGGAAGGCGACGAGCTTGTGATTTGGGGTGTGGTCAACTACAGCGTGCGCGACCATGAGCGTTAAGGTCGACCTCAACCCTGCCTTGCCAATTTTCGCGCTCGCGGATTGCAACAGCTTCTACGCCAGTTGCGAGCGTGTCTTCCGACCGGACCTGGCCAGCACGCCCATCGTGGTATTGAGTAACAACGATCTGAGGGGTGGATATCGTTAGTAACTCCTGTAGAGTCCGCGCCACCTTCTGAACCCATCTGGAACAGCCGCTTCTAGGCTTCATAAGGCAACCCATAGGTGATGGTTTAGGGCAGCGGCATGAGGCTGGTATTCGCAACAAAAGACCTAACATTGGTAGGTCGATCCTTTGAAGGCTTTCCTTTGCTGATTGGGTCAGAGGGATGGCCAGTCGAGCCGGCACAATCCTTCCTTTGGCACACGCTGATCGAATTAGGTGAGGCCCTAAGCGATTTGACCTGGGAAGCCTATGGGCGGCGTCTGTACGATTACTTCGCCTTTCTGGAAGCCAATGGTTTAGCGTGGGATGAAGAAAGCCCGGCCCATGGTCTGAGCATTCTGTCGAGGTACAGGGATTGGTCTAGCGGAGAATTAGCACTTGATCCCAAAACGGTAAACAGCCGACTGGCCCTGATCGTGAGGTTCTACCGATGGGCCAAGCAGCGCAACCTGATAACCGTGCTGCCCTTCGGTGAGAAAAGGGTCAGGGTGGCTCCACATTCCGGTCTTCTCAGTCATGTCGCTAAACCCGGAGCCGAGAGCACGAAGGCTTCGGTGATGGTGCGTGACCGCAAGCGCCTGACCAAATTCTTGACCAAAGATCAAGTCAAGGTATGCCTTGCGCTAGATGCTGATCCAAGCCACCAGATATTGTTTCACCTCATGGTACGTACAGGCCTCCGCTCCTGTGAGGCTAGGTCTTTTCCTCTCAAGTATGTGTTCAACCCTAGGTTGAAGAGTGGACTGCGCCCAGGTCAAATGATCAGCGTTGCCCTTGATCCTTCAGACATGCATATCAAGTACGACAGACCCAGGACTATCGATGTGCCATGGTCGCTGATGGAGAGCATGTGGTCTTATTCCCTTCACCAGCGAGAGGTCCGTAAGTCCAATGGTGATGAGAGTGTTACTGCACTGCTGCTCACTAATGAAGGCAGGCATTACTCAAAGGATTCCGTAGTGGACGTTATGAAGTCCTATGAGCGAAAGTGCGGCTTCTATGTTCGGGCTCATATGCTACGCCACACTTATGGGACGTATACCTTGCTTGCTCTTCGAAAAAGCAAAGAATTTGAAGGTGAGCCGCTATTGTATGTCAGAGACAGGCTGGGGCATTCCGATGTTCAAACAACGATGATTTACTTGCATCTCATCAACCAGCTGGAGGCTCAATCCGTTCTTGCGCATGAGGACGAAATTGACATGATGTTCATGGCTGAATCCACTAAACGCACCTGGGGTAGTTACGTTGGCCCGGCAAAAGAACTATAAGGCGGTCCTGCAGTCCGTCACGAAAGGATTCGAGGCTGTCGAAGACAGCATCAAAATTGATTTACCTAGAAACCCGAGAAATCATAGGCAGCTCGACCATTCTCAATACATAGGTTTGGGCTTCGACGCTTGGGCAATTCAAAGCATTTACGTTATCAAAGCGTTGCTGCAAGGAGGGAACTTCTCTGTAGCCACTTTGATTGGTTACTCTGTGAACGGGTTGAGGTTCTTTCTGCGTTTCGTAGGTGGAAGTTCGGTCGAGTCGCCGCCCGCTACGCCGAACGGCCTGACCAAACGCCATTTGGAACGTTATGTCTCTTGGCTAAAGCTAAAGTACCCCAACGGCTCGACAGCCAAGAACTATTACACCAGCTTTAAGTCATTGGTCTTTGTTCTGGCTGATTATGGATTTGTAGAAATCGATACTGACGATCTCTTTCCGCCCAATCCATTCCCCAACAATGCGCAGAGTACGAAAGACGCAGATCCGCTTACCATGGGGGAAATGCAAAGGCTACTCGGGGCATTAAAGTCCGACCTTGTTGCTATCCATAAGGGCACGTTCCTTGGCAATGGAGCAGAGGCAATGGCAGTGATGCTACTAATCACGGCGGCGAGGTCAGGTATTAATACCACGCCACTTTTAGAAATGACGAGAGACGCCCTAAAGCCTCACCCGTTTGTGCCAAATCTCAGATTGATAACTACTAACAAGCGTCGGGGTAAAGGTGCGCAAAGTAAAACAATACGTCAAACTAATCTGCTAGATAAGTACAGCGCTATTCCGCTCGATGGAGTTGCAGTCTTGAATAAGGCCCTTGAAATCAGCAAGCCGCTTGTAGCACTAGCATCCGAGGAGATTTATTCATATGTATGGTTGTATCGTTCAGGGCAACGGGGTGGCGCGAACAACATTGTTACCCTGACGGCCGGCGCTTTATACGTGTCTATCAAAAGTATTTGTGAGCGTCACGCACTCCAGGACGATCTAGGTGATCGACTACATGTCACGCTTAGTCGACTGCGGAAGACTATGGAAAGCCGTTTGTGGAAGCTGAGCGGTGGAGACATTCTAGAAGTGTCCTCCGTTATGGGCCATACGCCGGGCGTTGCGGATAATCACTACTTAAAAATCAATGATGAGATTAAGACCGAAGGGGCAACTTTTGTTGGGGAGGCTTTTCCAGACAAGCTACGGGGCATCCACGTCACACCTACCCCGCCAGGCGGCTGCAAAGATAGCCTTTACGGTGGTTGGGCGCCTAAGGACGGCGTAAATCACTGTTCTGAGTTTATTCACTGCCTCGGTTGCCCTAGCTATGCGATTGTAGGCACATTGGAGGACTTATACCGGCTGTTCAGTTACCAGCAGTTCCTTCATGCCGAAGTCGAATATTTTCTCACTGATGAGTGGGAGGCATGGCGTAAGCGTCAGCTTGACTATATTAACCTTATCAATGAGTTCACTTCACGAAAATTTGATGCCGCTTTAGTTGAGCGAGCAAAGTCCAAGGCTGAATCAACTCCGCACTTGTTCTGGGCTAAAAAAATCGAGTTCATGAAGAAAAAAATGGGAGGCGGTAGTTGAACATACGAAGCACGAACGCGGTATTGAAAGCATATGATGTCCTCATTGCACAACCGGTAACAGCCAACGGTCTGAGTCCCGCACAACGAAATGCTATTGTGATCAGTGCCATCGTTAATGAACGTGGCGAGACACTGGTTCTCAGTAGGTTTGGCGATGCGCAGTGGGATCTTCGTCCGTTTTTTGATCAGGCCAACGTTGCCCCTTCTTATAAATTTATCAATTGGGATATGAGCATGCCTCGGGCGCTCATTGATGACTGCAAAGCGGTTGCTTATGCATGGTTTAAGCGAGGTCTACCTAGATCTAAGCCTCCTATCGCACGGGGTATCACTACTTTCGCTGTTGCAAGCGTGATGCCGTTTATCCGTTGGTTGAACAATCTGGGAGTTTCAAGGTTTGCGGATGTCCGTCCGATCCATATCAGTAATTATGTTTATCATTGCAAGGATGAGTTGAAGCTAAAGCCTGTTCCTCTCTATGGACGGTTGCGGGTTATTGATTTTCTTTGGGTGTTTGCTGCTGATGCGATTTTTCCCTTTCAGAGTTATCCTTGGGGTGACTCGAAATTGTGGCGGATTTGCGGAATTGGCAAAGTAAAAGGGTTGGATGCCGCCAATAAAAACGTCGGGCGGACGGATATTATTCCTCCTAATGAACAATCAAAAATTTTCAATTATTGCGAAAGTATCGTTCGGGAGATGAAAGCTGAGTTAGCGGTCAGTGGTATAGGATATCATCCTAGTGATGAACGAATGTCAATTCGATGCAGAGATGCTGTGCTTTATATAGTTTCAATCACTAGCGGTATGCGCAATGACGAGGCCATTGGGATTGAGGTTGGCGCTTGGCGCAAAGAGGTAAAAAATGGAGTAAAAAATGGAGTAAAATTTTGCTGGGTACCCACAATAGAGCATAAGACGGGTAAGGGTCGCGTAGAATATCTTGTCCCTGAGTTGACTCTGGATGCGCTGGATCTTTTGGCCAAATATTCAGTCACTATTAGAAAGGAACTGGAACTAGAGATTAGAAATCTTGCAAGAACTATCGATCCCATTAATCCCGCCGAACACCTTCTGAGGCTGGAAAAGGCTCGCAAGGACTCTAAGAAACTATTTTTGGGGCGGCACGCTCAGGGCGGTAAACTTCAGGATAAACATGTTGAGGCGCTTAGCGGGCAAGCATCCAATGCTGCGTTTGACCGTATAGCTAAAGCCGCTGGAAGCGATTGGCCATTGAGGACGCATCAATGCAGACGAACATATGCAAGATGCTTTGTGGAATCCCGTATGGGGCGTACTTCGCTAATCTATCTCAAATGGCAGTTCAAACACAGCAGCATGAGCATGACCCAACTCTATGCGTCCAATCCGTTGCAAGACCTGACCCTTTTTGATGAGATCTTGCAGCAGATGACAGAGTTTAAAATCGACCTGATCGAATCATGGCTTGATGACCAGCCATTGGCAGGTGGAGCTGGCGAAAAGATTGTGGAATTGCGGGCAATTCCAATCAAGGATAGGGCCGCTCTACTTGCCCAGACGGCCCCACATGCCAACATCCGTGCGACTGGACACGGCTGGTGCATTGCAACGGAGCGGGGCTGCGGAGGCGCAGGCCTATACGAGGCCACACGGTGCCCAGGGTGCAAAAATTCGGTGATCGATGAATTATTCGCCGGCACCTGGCAGGACATTTACATCCAGCAGAAAGAGCTTATCAAAATCGAAGACGCTGGACCTGCCGTGAGGCAGCGAGCAGAGCGCGACTTGCAAGTCGCGCTCGCCGTCATCACGAGCTTGGGTCTCTCTCCCATAAATGATGATGCGGACGAGGCTGCAAATGGCGAATAAGTCCACCCAGGATCACACCCCAGGTCGTTCAAGATTTAAGACCCTCGACGCGCTGGATAAGGTGATTGATAGTCTCGTCGCAGGCAATGAGAAGCTCTCCATCGCGTCAGTTGCCCGAGCAGCAGGTGTTACGCCCGGTCTCATCCACAATACCTACCCAGCGGTGGCTGAGAAAATTCGCAACCTCATGGGCAAGTCGGTACGCGCCCAGCGAGATTCGAAGCACCAGGCGCTAATGAGTGAGAAGGAGAAAAACAAATTGCTCCGTGCGGAAAACGACCGACTTTTAGAGGAGGTGGCCCGGATTGCTTCTGTAAACCAGCGCCTGCTGTTCGAAATGGCTGAGTTGAAAGCAGTCTCCAGCGGAAAAGTTGTCGCTATGACTCCGAAACCCGGCAAATAGCCCCTGTTGGCATTTGACCGTCCAAAGCTGATCAAGCCGGGGGACGTAGCTGGGACTAAGCATCTCGCGCTTCATTCCCCAGTCTGGGCTCACAGGGACACGTCCGGGTCGCATCGTGCCCCGACCCCATTTCGCATTGATTTGATCCATCACTTGCATGACTTTCTGGGACGCGGCGGGCTGCTCATTGGCGAACAGGTCAGGTGTGTACTCGCTTGGATGGCAAATCTCCAACAGCAGAATTTCCGCTTTGCTGAAGGCAAATCCAGGTGAGTAAATCAATTCCAGTTTGGATCGCAGCCTTGGTTATGCCTACGTCAAACTGCACCAGCACCTAGTTGTGTTTTCCGTAAAGGAGGTAGGTTGAGAAGTAGCCCGGCCCACCGTTGAATCAAGCATAGACTTGTGAGGTGTACGGCCTTGAAGCTACCCTCTGCCTTTGGTTCTAGGTTGGTAGTAACTTATGGAAGTAAAACTGGTTGCCCGCACACTTGACCTTTTAGAGGTCTTTGCCCGCGAGCGTCGCGCGATGTCGCTGACCGAGTTAGCCCGGCTGCTGGATGTCCCAATGTCTAGTTGCCTTGGGCTAATTCGTACGTTGTCGACACGTGGGTATCTTTATGAAGTCCGCAAGCGGGGGGGCTACTACCCGACAAAGCGCTTACTGTCCATAGCAATGCAGATCGATAGCGGTGACTCACTGGTTAATATCATAGATGAGCATTTGCAGGCTCTTCAGCACGAGGTCGATGAAACTGTAGTATTGGGCAAATTGGAAGGTTCTCAGGTGCTCTATCTGCACGTGCTCGATTCATCCCAGCCAATCCGCTACTCCCCTCACGCTGGCGAGCTTCGGCCTTTACATGCCAACTCCATCGGTAAGGCGATATTGGCGCAATTACCCGAGGCGGAGGTACGGAAGCGACTGGAAGGTTTAGAAATGCCGCGCTTCACTGATCACACTCTCACCTCCGAAGACGATTATCTGGCCGCACTGTCAGAAGTTCGCGAGCGTGGCTGGAGTGAGAATATTGGTGAAAGCTCCAATGATCTGGCGGCGCTCTCGTGTGCCTTCAATTTCGCCGGGGAATGGTATGCGGTCTCAATCGCAGGTCCGCTGCCACGCATGCGTCAACATTGGCAAACCCTTTCAGCACCGCTTGTGGCGTGCATCGCGTCAATCGCTGCCGACATAGATCTTGGTTGAATCGACGCTTTCTCGATCAGACTCAATCGCCGGGATGCAGGACTCTGCATCCGGCCACGTAATCAAACCCGCGGTCAGCGTATGGCGCTCACCTTAGGGGCCATGAAAAGCGCATACCGCTTAGCGGCCTCTAATTGCCTTCCTTTTTCCGATGTCCATCGGGTTTGACGTCACTCCCACCGAAATAGCCCACTGAGCTCGCACGCTGCTCAGTTCTCGGCATTCCACTGCTCCGTGGTCCTTGAATCCTCGAACAAAGCGCGATCACGAAAATGATTGCGCGATTTAATTCACAAGCGTAAATTAAATTTTCCCAGGGTGAATTAAGCGCGCGTACCCCGCGGCCCTCAAATAAAAACAACGGAGAAAGCGATGAATTTTCAGCTCAATGAAGACCAACTGGCCATCCGCGATTCCATTCAACGAATTTGCAAGGAATTTGGTGATGATTACTGGCTTGAGCGCGACTCCGACGGCCGGTTTCCCCACGAGCTGTACCGCGCTTTAGCGGATCAGGGATGGTTGGGTATAGCCATGGACGCGAAATATGGCGGTGCCGGTCTTGGCATTTTCGAAGCAGCGGTGATGATGCAAACCATCAGCGGCTCGGGAGCAGGTCTTTCCGGTGCATCAGCCGTACACATGAACATTTTCGGGTTGAACCCGGTGCAGGTATTCGGCAGCGAAGAGCAAAAGCAGCGCTTTTTACCCTCGTTGATTCAAGGCAAGGAGAAGGCTTGCTTCGCAGTTACAGAACCCAACACAGGTCTGGACACAACAAACCTTAAGACTTTTGCACGCAAGGTCCCCGGTGGGTATGTGATTGATGGCCGAAAAATCTGGATTTCCACCGCGCAAGTAGCCGACCGAATGCTGATCATTGCCAGGACCACACCTCGCGATCAGGTCAGCAAGTCGACTCATGGTCTTTCCCTGTTCTACACCCGCCTGGACCGCGAAAAAGTCGAAGTTCGCGAGATAGAAAAAATGGGCCGCAAGTCGGTGGATTCCAACATGCTCTTCATCGATGGCCTTGAAGTGCCCGAAGAAGATCTTATCGGCGAGGAAGGAAAGGGTTTCGAGTACCTGCTGCACGGCCTCAATCCCGAACGTATCCTTATTGCGGCAGAAGCCGTGGGGCTAGGTCAAGCGGCGCTGTGGCGCGCGGTTGAGTATGCGCGGGATCGAGTGGTATTTGGCCGACCGATTGGGCAAAACCAGGGCATACAGCATCCTTTAGCTCAAGCCTGGATGGCCTTGGAGGCCGCGCAGTTAATGGTTTACAAAGCCGCCAGCCTTTATGACGCCGGACAACCCTGTGGCGCCGAAGCAAACACCGCGAAATATCTGGCGGCTGAAGCTTGTAGTCAGGCGTGTCAAACCGCAGTGGCGACGCTTGGCGGTATGGGCTTTGCGAAGGAGTATCACGTCGAGCGTTATCTGCGTGAGAGCTGGATTCCGCGCCTGGCACCGGTGAGCCCGCAACTAATCATGTGCCATATCGCCGAAAAGGTTTTGGGCCTTCCCAAGTCCTACTAAACAAGTCTCCGGCGTAGACGCCGAGGCGGATTCTACAAGAACAATAAAAAGGTAACGCCGATGAACGTACAAGCAAACTTGAGCGCGCTGTCGGGGCTCAAAATAGTAGACCTATCGAAAGTCCTGGGTGGCCCCTATTGCACCCAGATCCTCGCTGATCACGGTGCGCAAGTGATCAAGATCGAGCCTCCTTCAGGCGACGAAACTCGTGGCTGGGGTGCGCCTGTCCGCGAACGTACCTCCGCGTACTTTATGGGAGTCAATAGGAACAAACGTGGAGTAAGT
This sequence comes from Pseudomonas sp. MF6755, assembly GCF_016405635.1. Taxonomy (NCBI): domain Bacteria; kingdom Pseudomonadati; phylum Pseudomonadota; class Gammaproteobacteria; order Pseudomonadales; family Pseudomonadaceae; genus Pseudomonas; species Pseudomonas sp. MF6755. The sequence continues at coordinate 37,271 of NZ_JAEKDA010000021.1, read as the reverse complement.
TTAAACCTCAGCGATGCCGTCGACCGCCAGCGTTTATTCGACCTACTCGAAGGGGCCGATGTGTTAGTGGAAAACTACAAACCAGGTACCTTGGAGCGCTGGGACTTGAACTATGAAGCGTTGAAATCACGCTTCCCCAGGCTGATTCATTGCCGCATTTCTGGCTACGGCGATCAAGGCCCTTACGCTGGCATGCCTGGCTACGATGCTGCTATCCAAGCCATGAGCGGGCTCATGAGCGTGAATGGTGAGCAAGACGGTGATTCGCTCAGGGTTGGTGTGCCTATAGTCGACATGGTCACGGGTATGAATGCCACTCTCGGTATCCTCATGGCGCTTTTCGAGCGCGAGCGCAGTGGTGAGGGGCAATTTGTCGAAGCCGCATTGTTCGATTGTGCGCTGTCCATCCTGCATCCGCATTCGGCGAACTATCTCTACGCAGGGCAAACACCCCAGCGCAGCGGCAATGCCCATCCCAACATTACGCCTTACGACAAATTCACCACCGCCACCGGCGACATATTCCTCGCCGTTGGCAACGATGCACAATTTTCCGCTCTGTGCCGTCACCTCGCTTTGCCCGAGTTGATCGATGATTCACGTTTCTCCAGCAACCAATTGCGTAATGAGCACCGCGAAGCACTGCGGCAAGCATTGGCTACAAAACTGCTGAAGCTTTCCGGCGAGGCGCTGTGCGAGCAACTGATCCACCAAGGCGTACCCTGCGGGGCGGTACTTGATATTCCGCAGGCGCTTGCCCTACCTCAAGTCGCTGCTCGCAACATGCTGGTGAAGATCGGAGAGGACTACAGCGGCATAGCCTCTCCGATTCGCCTGAGTCGTACACCGGCCAGCTATCGGCTCCGTCCCCCATTGCTGAATGAACATGCCGCAGAAATTTTCGGCACGACCGCGGACTGACTAGGCCAGGCCCAAAGTTATGGGCCTCTCTTACATAAGCCGGCTAGTCGGGGACTGTCTTTAGATACACGGGCAGCATCTTGGGTCGTTCGGTGAGGAAAGAAAAATGCTTGCGAGTATTGGTTTGCTGGCCATTGTCAGCTTGTTCTTGCTTATCCTGACGAAGCGCCTTTCGCCGCTAGTGGCATTGATTTTAGTGCCAGTGGTTGCATCGCTATTAGCTGGCTTCGGCTTGCAGACTTCAGGCTTTGTTCTCACTGGTATAAAAAATATTGCTCCTGTGGCTGGAATGTTTATTTTCGCCATTATCTTTTTCGGCGTGATGACCGATGCAGGGTTGCTCGATCCGATCATCAAGCGCGTATTGAAGATTGTCGGTGGACGACCACGCTATATCGTTATGGGCACCGCCATGTTAGCGCTGCTCATTCACCTGGACGGATCAGGAGCGGTAACTTTCCTGGTGACTATTCCAGCAATGCTTCCGCTTTATGAACGCTTAGGAATGGATAAGAGAGTTCTAGCCTGTGCGGTATCGCTGGCCGCAGGGGTGAATTTTCTGCCTTGGGTCGGACCGATGCTGCGTGCCTCGGCGGCACTGGGAATACCGACAACGGAAATGTTTTATCCGCTCATCCCAGTGCAATTAATTGGTCTGATATTCGTTTTTGCTGTGTGCTATTGGCTCGGGCTTCGGGAGGAGCGGCGTCTGGGTATCACGGCTATGGGTGTCGACGTTTCGGCACACGTGCCTGAAGTATCTCTTGCAGAACAAGAAATACGTCGTCCCAAGCGTTTCGGCGTCAATTGTGTGATCACATTGACGGTTTTGACCATTCTCGTGGCTGGGTGGGTTCCACCGGTGCTGATGTTTATGCTCGGCACTGTCGCCGCATTATTGGTCAATTATCCCAATGTGCACGAGCAACGCGCCCGAGTAGACGCTCACGCCAAAGCTGCGCTTATGATGGCGAGTGTATTGCTGGCTGCCGGTGTATTTACCGGAATTATGGGCGAATCAGGCATGCTCAGGGCCATGGCCGAAATGTTGGTACAACATGTGCCCCGTGAACACGCTGAGCATATGCCATTTGTACTTGGCCTGCTTTCCATGCCATTGAGCCTTTTGTTTGATCCGGACTCCTTCTACTTCGGTGTATTGCCTGTGTTGGCCCACAGTGCAGAGATGCTCGGAGTACCGCCAATTCAGATGGGCCAGGCAGCGCTCCTCGGGCAAATGACAACAGGGTTTCCGGTCAGTCCTCTGACTCCAGCAACCTTCTTGATTGTGGGCCTGACCAAAATAGATCTGGCCGATCATCAGAAATTCACCATTCCGTTTCTGTTTGCGGCAAGCGTGATTATGACCATCGCAGCGGCAGCGTTTGGGGTGTTCCCATTTTGATTGAAATATAACGCAGATAGGCAAGTTCGAATGGAGTTGGTATCGCGGCCGGCTGTTGACGCGGAATTGCTTCTTAGCCGTTGCGAACTCATTAATAATTAGAAGAGCGGGAGTCTGTAAATGAATGCAATTACTTCGGTTGTCCAACAACGAGGCTTGTATTACGAGGAACTCGAAATAGGGGTGCTTTACAGTCACGCGCCCGGGAGAACGCTGGATGACGGAGACAGTACGTTATTTTCTTCGCTGACCATGAACCCAGCGAGCATTCATTTCGATGCACATGACAGTGCTAGCAACGAGTTCGGGACGCGCTTAGTTAATAGCATGTTGACAGTTTCAACTCTGGTTGGATTGAGCGTAGGTCATTTGACACAAAAAACGCTTGTAGCAAACCTAGGTTTTACTGACATAAGTTTTCCTGCACCGGTGTTTTCTGGCGATACCCTCTATGCGAAGACAGAAGTCATGGAGAAGCGTCTATCAAAGTCCCGCCCGGACGCCGGAATAGTTCTGCTGGAGCATCGTGGGTATAACCAGAAAGGTGTTTTAGTGGCCGTCGCCCGGCGTCACGCGCTCATGTTGCGCAAGCCGGAGGTTGTATGAAAGAAATCCGCCTCGGAGAGGCCATCTTATTTTGCCCTGGCGATCGTCCTGACCGCTTTGAAAAAGCATTGCATCGTGCCGACCGCGTTATTTTTGACTTGGAAGACAGCGTCGCTCCACAACGCAAGGAGGCGGCCCGTCGCTGCGTAATTAATGCCGTGCCGGAATCAGGTAAGGACATAATTGTCCGTATCAACGCATCTACATCCCCTTGGTACAAAGAGGATGTGCAAGCCTTGCGGGACCTGCGTGAACGGAGCGGTTTTTCTCCGCTGATCCTTCTTCCGAAGGCAGAGGAAACACAGCAACTGGCGGCTTTGGATGACTTCCACGTCATCGCGCTCTGTGAAACCGCGAAAGGAGTGATCAACGCTTATCAGTTAGCGATGGCTCAGAACTGTATTGCGCTGTTCTGGGGAGGCGAAGATCTAATCGCCGACCTGGGAGGGCGCAGTAGCCGGGACTCCTTCGGAAACTACTACCCTGTGGTCGAGCACGCGCGAACCACGATACTCCTCGCTGCTGGCCAGTGCGGTAAGCCAGCCATTGATGCCGTGCATATTGATATAGCAGATGTGGACGGGTTGGCCCGCGAATTGAAGCAAGCGGTTGACGTGGGCTTTACAGCCAAGGCGTGCATCCACCCTTCCCATGTAAACGTTATTCGTAGCGCCTTCAGCCCCAGCAAAGAGCAACGCCTTTGGGCTGAAGAAGTGGTTGCGGCGATGCAATCTGCTGCAGGCGGCGTAGTAAGCCTAAATGGACGCATGATCGATGAGCCTCTCCTTAGACAAGCACTTCGAGTACTCGAAGTGCCTCCCTGTAACTCTCAACGACAGTTAGCCGGCGCGCCCTGACTTAGACGCCACGACTAAGCCTGATTATGGAGGCTGTTGTAACGAATAAGTTAATAGAGCTCGCACACAGAAATTTCGACGCAATCCCGCCAGCAGCGGTGGCATCTTCACAAACAATAAAAGGTAAGCCATGAAAATTTTGGTGCCCATCAAACGAGTGGTCGACTATAACGTCAAGATTCGCGTCAAAGCGGACAACTCCGGCGTCGACCTCGCTAACGTCAAGATGTCGATGAACCCTTTCTGCGAAATCGCCGTGGAAGAAGCCGTACGCCTGAAAGAGCAAGGTGTTGCGACTGAAATCGTCGTCGTCTCCATCGGTCCGACCACTGCTCAAGAGCAGCTGCGTACCGCCCTGGCGCTGGGTGCCGATCGTGCAATCCTCGTCGAATCCGCAGAAGATCTGACGTCACTGGCCGTGGCCAAACTGTTGAAAGTGGTGGTCGACAAGGAACAGCCTCAGCTGGTGATCCTCGGCAAACAAGCCATCGACAGCGACAACAACCAGACTGGCCAGATGCTCGCTGCATTGAGCGGCTACGGTCAGGGCACGTTCGCTTCGAAAGTTGAAATCAGCGGCGACACCGTTGCGGTGACTCGCGAAATCGACGGCGGCGCGCAGACGGTTTCCCTGAAACTGCCGGCCATTGTCACCACCGACCTGCGTTTGAACGAGCCGCGCTACGCGTCCCTGCCAAACATCATGAAAGCCAAGAAGAAGCCTCTCGAAGTGCTGACTCCGGACGCTTTGGGTGTTTCCACCGCCACCACCAACAAGACCGTGAAAGTCGAAGCGCCGGCTGCACGCAGCGCGGGTATCAAGGTCAAGTCGGTGGCTGAATTGTTGGAAAAACTCAAGAACGAAGCGAAGGTGATTTGAATGACTATCTTGGTGATTGCTGACTATTCAACCGACCCGCAGGGCAACAAAGTACTGGCCCCGGCCACGCTGAACACTGTGGCGGCTGGCGTCAAAATCTGTGGTGAGATCCACGTGCTGGTGGCCGGTCTGTGCGTTGGCGCCGTGGCTGAAGCTGCGGCGAAAATCGCTGGTGTGGCTAAAGTGCTGGTGGCCGATAACGCCGCCTACGCTCACCAACTGCCGGAAAACGTTTCGCCGCTGGTAGCCAGTCTGGTGCTCGAACAACACACGATTTATAGCCATGTCCTGGCCTCGGCCACGTCCAACGGCAAAAACATCCTGCCGCGCGTGGCCGCTCAACTGGACGTTGACCAGATCTCCGAGATCATTTCGGTCGAAAGCGCTGACACCTTTAAGCGCCCGATCTACGCCGGTAACGCCATCGCTACCGTTCAATCGAACGCTGCTGTCAAGGTCATCACCGTGCGTGCCACCGGTTTTGACCCGGCGGCAGCTGTTGGTGGTTCGGCGGTTATTGAAGCGGTTGCAGCGGCTCACGATGCCGGCACCTCGCGCTTCATCGGTGAAGCGCTGGCCAAGTCCGATCGTCCGGAACTGACCGCTGCCAAGATCGTCGTTTCCGGCGGTCGCGGCATGCAAAACGGCGACAACTTCAAACACCTGTACGCTCTGGCTGACAAGCTGGGCGCCGCCGTCGGGGCTTCTCGCGCCGCGGTCGACGCCGGTTTCGTCCCTAACGACATGCAGGTCGGTCAGACCGGAAAAATCGTTGCGCCACAGCTGTACATCGCCGTCGGTATTTCCGGTGCGATCCAGCATCTGGCCGGTATGAAAGACTCCAAAGTGATTGTGGCGATCAACAAGGATGAAGACGCGCCGATCTTCCAGGTAGCTGATTATGGGCTGGTAGGAGATCTGTTCGAAATCATTCCAGAGTTTGAGCAACAGTTATGAAGAAATCTATTAAGTGTCCGTAATTAGGGGGCTTGTGCCTTATTGCCACGTCCATCAGGAAAACAACAATGAAAAAAATTCCTTTCGTTCGACTGTCTTTGCTCGCCACCACAGGTGTCGCCCTGGCACCCCTGGCGCATGCGGACTTCGTCAAGGACAGCAAGGCCAACCTGGGTTTTCGCAACTACTACTTTAACAACGACTACCGTGATCGCGCCGGTCCCGCCGGGCAAAGCAGGACAGCAGAATGGGCGCAGGGATTCTTCCTCGATTACAAATCCGGCTTTACCGATGGCACCGTCGGCTTTGGTGTCGATGCGCTCGGTTTGCTGGGGGTGCGACTGGACGGCGGCAAAGGCAACCACCGCGGCAGCTCGATGGTTCCTGATGACCGCGATGGCAGCGCCGTGGACGAATGGAGCCGGCTGGGGCTGACCGGAAAAATGCGTTTTTCCCAGACCGAGGCGCGCTACGGGACCCTCCAGCCCAAGTTGCCGATTCTGGTGGCCAACGATGGTCGCGTCTTGCCGCAAACCTTCGAAGGCGGCATGATCACCTCCAAGGAAGTGGAGAACCTGACCCTGGTCGGCGGTCGCCTGGAACACACCACCGGTCGTGGCTCGACCAACCGCTCCGGGCTCGCGGTCGCCGGCGGCTCTCAGCAAAGCAATGAATTCCTTTTTGCCGGTGCCGACTACAAACTGACCAAACAGCTCACGCTGCAGTATTACGCGGCCCAGCTGGAAGACTATTACGTGCAGCATTTCGGCGGCTTGGTGCATGTGCTGCCCTTGAGCGAGGGCCAGTCACTGACCACCGACCTGCGTTACTTCAAGACCGACGCCGATGGCCGCAACAACTCCGCCTCAGGCCGCGCTGCCGGATATCGCGTGGGTGGCCTAGGTGATACCGTTGGCAAAATCGACAACGACACCTGGAGCGCGATGTTTACCTATGCCCTGGGAGGCAACTCCTTCCTCCTCGGATACCAGAGCGTTTCCGACAGCGGCAACTTCGTGCAGCTCAACCAAGCCAACACGAACGAAGGTGCGGGGGGCAGCAGTATTTACCTGTTCACCGACCGACTGATCACCAGCTTTACTCGGGCCGGCGAACGCACAGCATTCGGGCAATACACCTACGACTTCGCCGCAATGGGTGTTCCTGGGCTAATTGCATCTGTCGCATACCTCAAAGGCACCAACATTCGCATGGCCACCGATAGCGATGAGAAGGAATGGGAACGCGACATCGCGCTGGCCTATGTGGTGCAGAGTGGCACCTTCAAGGGCGTAGGATTCAGTTGGCGTAACGGTACGTTGCGTAGCGGCTTGCCAAGCGAATACGCCCAGGATCAGAACCGCGTAGCTATCAGCTACACGCTGGCGTTGTTCTGATCACCGAGGGGGCTCCGTTGTGGGGAGCCCTTGCTTTATGTGGATCAATTGAAGTTGAACCATCCGCGGCGGCGAGCTCTCGATAACGGCACCGCAGCTTCTTTGCTGGGCCGTTTCAGGCTTTTGCCTGCCAATGCCCACGTTGAGTGTCTTTCCCACTTCTGGGTTGAAGGCATTGCATAGATCAAGCTTCTGATAGAACGCCTTTAGATCGGCCTTCGCATGTAAGTTAGGTGGAATACTTTTGAGCTAGTCTGATTCTGTCGACGTTCTGGGGAATCGCCCATGACCTCTGCTGCATCGGAAGTACGGCTCTCCCATTTTCACGTGGGGCTTGGCTTCCGCACTGCGGGCAATCACAGTTCCGTCACGACGATAGGCGTATGGGCTAAGTCAGGCCGGAAGACTCTTTCACAGCTGACCGCTTACGTTGTTTACGTTCGAGATCGGATTACCGACCTTGAAGAATTCAGGAAGTACGAGGAAAGCGCGCCAGCCGCATCGGTAGGCCATCCGGTCACGCCGCTGGCGTTTTATGGCGCGGTGGAAACACTTGAAGGCGCACCTGTGGATGGCGCCGTTATTCTTGAGTTTCCAACGCTTGCCGACGCCAGAGCGGCGTAAGACAGCCCCCTATATCAAGAAGCCCTAAAGCATCGATTGAAGGGGGCTGAGTATCGCGTCTTTATCGTAGAAGGACTCCCTAAATAGAGTCGCCCGAGTGATTTCAACACGGCAAAACGCCCAACATCATCCCCATCTTCGATGGCAAAAATCGGAAAAATGTTAGCAGGAAAGATTCTATTTAAATCAATGGTTTATGTTCTTCTAACTGTTAGGGTCATTCAGATACAACGACGGTTGCGTCATCGCTCGCAGTTACGACGCCAAGCCATTTATCAAGATGGGCGAGCCGTATTTCCAAATCAAACACAAGCTGAAGCAGCATGGCATAGTCCCGTTTTCCTCAAATTACGCCCTGTATGGGGATATGAGTGAGCGAGTCATGACGGTGATCGAGAGCCTGGTGCCCGCCGTCGAGATCTACAGCATTGATAAGAATAAGTTGCATACTGTGGACGCCCAAACGTAGATCTTGTCCCCATGGACATTGACGCTTGCTCTTACAGAGATTCCACTTGCCTACCGTCGAACACATTCACTTCAGTCCGCATGACCTTTCTGTCAAAGACCGCCTGATTACCTACTCGCTGAATAGCTCCCGTGTAGTGATCGAAGGTCTACCACAAATATTCTGGGAAGACGGCTTGCCTTGGAGAGAAGCCAATCTCTGGGCTATGGAGAGAGTCACCAATGGTGAGGCACTCCTTAAGACCGTTTCTAGCAACCTGAATGGGCTGTTGAACTACGCGAAGTTTTTGGAGAGTCGCGGGCTTCAGTGGTTTGAGTTTCCGTCTCGAAAGGCTGATCGATGTCTTGTTCAGTACCGTGGGGCGCTTATCAAGGCTCGCGATGCTGGTCATATCAGTCCCGCTACGGCCTCCGAATACATGCGTAATTGCATCAGTTTCTACAGGTGGGTTAGGAGGCGTGGCCTTCTAAGCCCGTTATTGCCGCTGTGGAAAGACAAGCGCTATTTCATCAAATACTTTGACCAGGTCGGCTTCGAGCGGACGCTAGCTGGCACCACCACCGATCTTGGTATTCCAAACCGAAAACGCATTGGGGTCACTTTGGAAGGTGGGCTATTTCCAGTCTCTGCGGTTGATCGAGACACCATTCTTGATTTCGCAAAACAGAGCGCCTCACCCGAGCTTTACCTGATGTTGGCTTTAGGTTTCTTCACGGGTATGCGACTGGGAACGATCTGTGACCTTCGTATCGATACGCTGGAGCGTGCCCTACATGATCCGTCTGCTAAAGGTCTGCTTCTGCTATCCGTAGGGCCAGGTGCGTCCCCGCCCGTGCATACCAAATTTGGAGTAACTGGCCAGGTATGGATTCCCGAAGCTTTGTGTTCAGAAGTCTTGGAGTACGCCAAGGGTCTTCGCAGGTTGACTCGCGAGGCACTTGCTGCTGGCGAGCATCAAGACTTGGTGTTCTTGACACGTTTCGGAAACCCTTTTGGACGTCGCAACAGTGATCAATCTTCGGCCATAAACGTTGAGATGTCATCGCTTAGAAAATTAGGCATCGCGTCGGGCATCAAAACGCTCAGGAAGTTTCGCTTCCACCAATCCCGATGCACCTTTGGAACTGAGTTAGCTAGGCTCGCTTTAGCAAATTGCACTGATGTGGCGATAGTGATTGCTACTGTCAGCAATGCATTGCTTCACGGTCGAAATTCGGAGGCTACCACCTTCAAATACATCAAATTTGTGCAAGCCGCACCTGCTAAGCAGGCCATTGCGAACAGCTTCATGACTGCGTTTACAGGGATTTCTTCAATGCAGGGAGCAAGCGATGAATAATCTGACGTTTTCAGACCTGACGTTTCCAATGCTTGAGTACGCGACAAATCAGACGCCCTGGGATATGGCACCACTTTTATACAACGGTGGTGCTAAGGCAAAAGTGAAGACTGTACGCAGTGAAATCACATCAGGTGCTTTGGGTGATCCCTTGCTGGAGCGGGTAGAACTTGTGAAAGGGCTCCATTATTGTTTGACCGATGATCTTGTCGGCGGAGGAAGCCGCTTTTCGGCGAATAACAAGATCGGTGCGTTGAGGAAGTTTTTTCAGTGGGTGGATCAACGCGGGCGTCCGTTGAGTGTCGATTCGGTCGCGGAAGCATACCTGGGGTGGGCTGAGCATCTTCTACAGCGTCACCGCGTGGAAGAATATCTAACCGCCGGATCGTTATACGACACGGCAAGTTTAACCGCGACAATGCTCGACCGAGTTCTGGGTCGAAGCTCGACGCTTCTCTACAGCACCCGAATTCGCAAACCAAGAGGCAACGGAAGGGCAGGTAATGGGAGTACTGGTAAGCAAAGCTTAGAAGATAGCTTTTTATTCGGTCAATTCATTGCCGACCTCTGTATGGCCCTTACCTATGAAGTCGTGACGGGGCCACTTCCCATTCAAGTGGAATTGCGGTCGGGTTCCACGCTACCTATCTGGTGCCGCCTGCGCGATACAGAGAAGGATGCGTCACGAGGGATTCGACCTCGAACCAAATTCCAGATTGCGGATATCCTACGAAACCGCGAACTTCGGAACTCTGACGTTTCAATCGAGACTCGATACCCGGCAGTGAACCTACGAATTGAAGCCGAACTGCTTATGTTCATAGCACAAACTGGCATGAATTTGTCACAGGCGCATCAGCTTCGAATCGACCAATACCATTACACGAGTCATCTTGACGGTTACCAAGTCAGGTCTTACAAAAAGCGCCGCCAGGGTGAAGTGCTGTTTGAAGTGTTCTCAAGCTACAAGCAGTGGTTCGAACGCTACATCGAGTGGCGAAACACGTGGTTTCCAGACGATCTAGAGGGACTTCTTTTCCCTCTCGTCCGTCTTGGGGGACGTCTCGTTCTAGAAGCTCCCCAGTTCACAGCTATCACGCGCCTCTGCACATATTCCGGTATTCAATTCGTTCGGCCTCGTAAGCTCCGGGGTGCGCGTATCAACTGGCTGTTACGTGAGTCGCAACGCCCCGAACTTGTGGCAGAAATCGCACAGCACACCGCTGAAACTTTGATTCGTGTTTACGCCGAGCCCAATCCGCAAATTGCTATGATTGAAATCAGTCGATTTCACCGGCAAACAGATCCCGTCGTTTGCTCGCCTGCTCCAGGTACTTGTGTGGCGCCGGTTCCAGAATCGGTCGTGGATGCTCCAACTAATGCTCCTGATCCCGATTGTATTAATGCAGCGGGTTGCCTTTTCTGCGTCAATCATCGGGATATTGAAAGCGAGGATCACGTCTGGTCTCTGAGTAGTTTGCGAATGCTCAAGAGCTTGGAGCTAGTTAGGTATCGTCCGGCGTGCACGGACAGATCTGAAGAGGCTGATCATCCAGCGATGCTTGCGGTCGAGCGTCTGAGTGCGAAGCTACGGTTCTTTCATGAAAGTAGCGAGGTGCGTCGGCTATGGGTTGAAGAGGCACTGGCTCGCATAGCTGAGGAGGACTATCACCCAGCTTGGGACGGATTTATTCGACTTGCGGAAGTTACAGCGGGGCTTTCCCTATGAATATGCTCTCGACATTAGGGCTTTCTATCGAGTCGCCTCTCGCCGTTCCTGAGGCATCGAATTACCGTCCAGAGAGCTGGCCTCCGCCGCCTGATTGGCCAGTCGTAATTGATGCGCTGGGTAACGTCGTAAGCCGCTGGGGCGATCCAATTTGGAGGCTTGATCCATGGGCCAAGAAGGCAGTGACCCTGAATTTTGGTGATGGACCAGCTAAAAAATCAGCGGCGCCAATCAGCTCAACGAACGCAAATTTGCTTCGAGTCATCACAGGCTGGTGGCTATACGGGCCGTACGGCGCTCGTGGCTACAGATCTCTTAAAACGCGTTTCGATCAGATGCGACGGCTGTTTGTTCTTTGCGAAGAGGCAGGAATCCTTGCCAGCGAACTAAGCCATTTTCCAAGCGTATGCCAACGGATACCTGCCTTTCTTTCTAGCTCAAGAAAAACCGAGTTTCTTTCGTTAATGCATGAGCTTTACGCGTCCAGAGATTCCGTAGGGTTTACGCTGCTGGATCCAGGCTCTCTAACCCGCCTGGCTGCGCTTTTTCCAACTCACCATACAGCTCAAACACCTTACATTCCTCCACGCATTTGGCGCTATCAAGTGACTAGGCTGCGAGAGTGCCTTGATAACTTCCTATCCCATCGAGAACAGGTTGAAGCTTGTTACCGGTTCTGCTTCGCGGCTTACGAACATAACCAGAGGGTTTCGGAGAGAACGGCGTGCGTAAATGCCCCGCCTTTTTGCGGCTATAACATGCAGTTGTCAGGCACTAAAACGGGGCTTCGTTTTCTCGGCGCGTTTGCGGATACCGCGAAACGCTTCGGCATCTTTGAGCTACTTGAACGTTGGGTAGGGCGCAGTGGTGACTTGCAAGTAAGAGCGCTGACTAGCTATCTGAAACTGGTCAACGGCGTGGGTTTGGCTTACATCCTTAACTTCAGTCTCATGCGGGTCGAGGAAGCATGGAATCTTCGAGCCGGGTGCCTTGACATCGAGCACGACAAGAGCTTCGGTGACATTTTTTTGTTACGTGGGCAGACGACAAAAACGCTCTCTGATAGGGACGCCATTTGGGTCACATCCCCATCTGTGGCGGTCGCCGTGAAGGCGATGGAGGTTATTTCTCTGTTTCGCTCACTACACGCACCTCACGAAGCCGAGAGAGTTCTCGCCGAGCGTTACTTGAACGATTTTTCTTACGAGCCCTGGAGTTCGTTGCGCAATAAAGGTAATCACTCACTGAGGCCGAGCATCCAGTCATATTCCGACTTTTTGGGGCGGTACGGGAAGCTCTTCGACTTAGAACGTTTGCGTATCACTACTGAGGATTTGAAATTAGCCCGGCTAGCTACCCCTTCATTGCCGGAGGAGTATCAAGCGGGCGCTGTATGGCCGTTGGCTTGGCATCAGCTGCGTAGAACTGGGGCAGTGAACATGCAAGCTTCCGGGCTCGTAAGTGATGCTTCGCTTCAGTACCAGCTCAAGCACGTCACACGAGCGATGAGCCTTTACTACGGACAAAATCACTCGCGGATGCGTCTAGAGGAAAAGGCTCACACTCTGTACGTTCGCACAATGTACGAGACGCTTGGGAGAGAGTTACAGCAGCTTACGAGTGAGCGTTTTATCAGTCCCCATGGAGACAAACGAAAGGCTGAGATTGTTCGGCTGATTTCGCCAGAGGATGCGAAGAAGATGATTGGTTTGGCAAAGAAAGGCGCAGTCGCCTGTCGCCCGATCATTCTTGGCGTTTGTGCGAGTCGAGAGCCTTGTCCGTACGGCGGAATTGACAACATTGCCCATTGCGGCGGCGGTGATTCAGTGGATGCAAAACCTTGCCCTGATGTGCTGTATGACTCAAAAAGATTGGGTACGTTGGATGATCTTGAACATGTACTCAAAGAACGGCTTGCTACTGCTCAGGATGGGAGTCCGCTAATGGAATCGTTAATGGCTCAACAGCGAAGCGTAGAAAGCTTCCGTCGTGTCGTAAGGAGCGCAGATGGACGTTAAACTCCCTGCTCGCCGCAGCGCGGCGGATCAATATCGTGATGCTTTTGAGCGCCTGAAACTCAATAGGCCACAGCTTCTACCTAAGGGGACACCGGTCACTCAGAACAACGTGGCCAAAGAGGCCGGGAGCGACCCGTCGGCGCTTAAGAAATCACGTTTCCCGAGTCTCATCGCAGAGATAAAGACCTACGTGGAACAACATGCGGAGGAGCGACCTCCTTCGTTGAACAAGGTAAATCTTCTCGCTCGGCAGAAAAGCCGCGCCCTGCGTGATCGGATTGAGCAAGTTGTCCGGCAGCGCGATCAACTCGCAAGCTTATTGAGCGAAGCAGATGCAAAAATCGTTGAGCTGTATGACCGTATCGCTGAGCTTGAGCGGCAGTTGCCTGCGTCAAATATAATTTCGTTGGATCCGCGCGGGTCGAGAAAGCTTTGAGATAACAGCGCTTAGGGGGGTGTACCTCAAGCTTGACTAGTGACCACATCGCGATGTTAGGAGAGTTGGCATAACTAAAATTGTGGTACGGTCCTACGCTGCTGCATAAAGGGTGCATGGAGCGCTCACCTCAACAGAGAGGGAGCGCCATCATGCAAGTAGGTGTTTATGGATGACGGGATTGCCACCGCGTGAAAATTCTCTCGTATAACCCGGGCCATGATGGCGCCATTGTACTGCTTCAAGATGGACATTTGATAATGTCTATCGAAGCGGAAAAAAATTCGAACTATCGGTATTCATCACTTGCTATTCCGGATGTTTTGGATGCGATCGGTGAGCTAGAAGACATCCCTGATGTCATTTGTGCCGGGGGGTGGTGGCCTCGTGATCATAATGAGTATCTATATGGCTCCAAAACGAATGTCGGATATCGTGGTGTATCCGATAACGATGTCATCGTAAGCCAAAGACGTTTCCTAAAACGAGATGTGAAGTACTTTTCATCCTCACACGAACGCGCACACTTACTTTGCGCCTTTGGCATGTCTGCTTTCCCAAAAGGAACTCCTTGCTATGCCTTAGTGTGGGAGGGCGGCATCGGTGCTTTTTACGAGATTGATTCAGAACTGAACATCACACTGGTTGCCGACGTTCTAGGTCAGCCGGGTAATCGATACGGTCTGCTCTATGGCCTAGCCGATCCGACCTTTCCAAAAAATGGAGCGTATCCCCGGAACTCAGATGCGGGGAAACTCATGGCGCTGGCATCATATTCGAATCGGAGCACGCCTTCCGTTGAAGAGAAGAAGTTGCTTAATTTTCTATTAAGTGGCCCGTACCAAGCACTCGACTCTTACGAGGGCATTGAAAGCGCGCCTCACTTCAATGTCGGCCTGGAAGACCATGAGTTTAGAAACTTTGCAGGAATTTATAGCGATGCGATATTCGATATCTTCTATCGGTTCGCGAAAAAACATTTGAAAAAGAAGCTTCCACTAGTTATTTCCGGTGGATGCGGGTTGAATTGCGACTGGAACACGAAATGGAAGGAGACTGGTCTTTTTTCGGAGATATTCGTGCCTCCGGTCGCCAACGATTCTGGCTCCGCCATAGGCACGGCCGTCGATGCGCAGTTCCGCTTTACTGGTAATCCTAAGATCGAATGGGATGTCTATGCTGGGTTGGCGTTTGGTACGCTCGGCGCATTCAATGCTGATAGATATGACATCCGAAATGTCGATTCCGCTGCAATCGCCGATATGCTGGCGAGCGACCTCATCCTCGGATGGGTAAGCGGCCGATACGAGATCGGCCCACGCGCACTTGGCAACAGGTCCATCTTGGCTACCCCGTTCCGAGATAGCACTCGAATCCGACTGAACGAGATCAAGCAGCGCGAACAGTTCCGTCCGATTGCACCTGTATGCCTCCAGGATGATGCTGAGAGATGGTTCGGATGCACACACGAAAGTCCGCACATGCTTTTCACTCATCGTGCAACGACGAAAGCTCTAGCAGCCGTCACGCATGTGAACGGGACGGCCCGTATCCAGACCGTCACCTCTAAAACCAACAAAAGACTTTATGACTTGCTTGTTGCGTTTAAAAATCGCACTGGGTACGGAGTGTTGTGTAACACGTCCCTAAATTTCAACGGGAAAGGCTTCATCAACAACATTGCTGATCTCGATGCCTACTGCGTTGAGCACGGATTGGACGGGTTCGTGGTTGAAGGGCGGGCATATCTGCTAAAGGTTTCCCAGCGATATCAAGCATACAAGGCGGTCGCGGACTCTTCAGTTTTGACGACCCGCTAACTGGGCGAAGACTAGCGGTAGTTGCGCCACGCGTCACGCCGGAAGGGGCATCAGTCGGACGCCCCAATCCGATGTATGCCCCTTACTGAGTAAGCGAACATTATGGATTCATACCCACTGGGATTCGAGGAGGACGATCGTCTGCGATCCGCCTTTATCCGAAACCTCACGCTGCATCAGCTGAACCGCTCGGCAACTTCGAATGTTACCGGATCGAACCTGGCTTCGAGTATTCCGAAGACACTCGTACAGTACTGGCACGATCCGCATGATGTGCCGGAAGACGTTCAAGCCTGTATTAACAGTTGGAAGAGGCTAAGCGCGGAGGGTTTTGCATTCCGGATGTTTAACGACGTATCCGCTGCCGAGTACATTACTGAGTGGTATGGAAAGTCGGAGCAAGAGGCATTCGCCCGATGTCGCCATCCGGCAATGCGCTGCGACTATTTGCGGATGTGCGTCTTGGTTGCAGAAGGTGGACTTTATGTCGATGCAGATGACGTACTGCTTGGAGACAACTGGAGAGACCTTTTCCATGACAGCGCGCTTAAGGTCCAGCCGCTTTGCTACGACATCCCATCTAGCAGCATGGTGCCAGCGTCAGAGATCTGGCGAAGTGATCTGCCGACAGACGAACGCATCTTTTATGTCAACAACGATCCAATAGCTGCGCCAGCCCATCACCCCGTACTGAAGCGAGCGCTGTCTCGCTCGACCGAGAAGCTTTTAGGCAAAGCTCGTTTCCCAGAGATCCAAGAGACGACTGGTCCCGGAAATATCACCGCTTCTTTAGCCGCGCACGCACGTGATCTGATTATTAGGGGGGCACCTCTCGACTTCGAATTGTTAAATGACTGGGAGTCAATTGCGCAAACACGTTGGGACCTTTCCTACCGTAACGACGCCCGCAACTGGCGCAACATGGACTCCCATTGAGGCTATCTGGAGTAGGAAGTTTCGATGAATCTTAGGGACGCCTCGGGCATATTGCGTGGGATAGCATTTCGGTTGCTACGTGCCATTGCTAGCATTTTTCCGGGTGGGAAAATCTCGGCTTTTGGTACGGGCGAAGGACTGATCAACTCGATTTTAATCATCAACCTTGACCGGCAACCGCGGAGATGGCGGCGTGTAGTCCGAGAACTCAGGCGGTTCCGCACGGCCGACGATGTTTCCCTTGCCTCTATAGCTCGACGATTCGCGGCAGTGGATGCTCGCGACGGCCGCGCCGTCGCCGCAACTGCCGATGTCGACTCGACATACCGCATTGGTGACCAACTATACGTCCAGCCGGATGCAAGGCTTGAGGAGTGCTTTCCCATCAACGAGCCGATAAAAATGACGCGGCAGGAAATTGCTGTAGCGAGGTCGCACGTGGAGGTTTGGAAGACCATCGCATGCGGGGCAGACAATTATGTGCTGGTGCTCGAGGACGACGTTTGGTTCACAACAGGTGCAGCGGCAGCAATCTCCTGTGGCTGGCGTGCCGCCATTCAACACTGTTGGGCAGAAGGAGGTCCGCGTTTGTTGTATCTGTCCTATGAAGATGCCGGGGGAACAGCAGAACGTGTTGACCTCTGCGATGCTCTTTTCCGACCGGTGCGGGGACTTTGGTTTCTCTCCGGCTACATCTTGTCGCGTGAGGGTGCGGCAGCGCTGCTACGGGCAATGCCCGTTATTGGCCCTGTGGACATGTGGTTAAACTATCGCTTTGGTGAGCTCGGTGCACTCGCCCTCTCCTCGCCTGTGATATTACAGCGACAGGACAGCGGCTCGGACAATTCCTATTCCGTGCTTCCTTACCTAGCGCGAGCGGGGATTGTTGATGCAGGCTCGGGCCCTATGGCACCCGAACGGGCGGGGGCGTTGTCGGTGTTGGCCTGGACCACCCGCGGTGAGCATGAACCGCTCGCAATGGCTTTGTCGATGTTGGGGTTGCGAGTGCGGGTGTTCGATGGTGATGAAGACGCAATTCGACCGCAAGACTTGTTGGAGCTTTTCGAGATGTTCGACGCTCTCGTTGACGCTCCACTAACGCCGGAGGCCATGGAAGCCATGACCGCAAGGACTGACGTAAGATTTCTTATGGAAGCGAAGGCAGTGTTTCGGTGCGAGACACGGCAGGGGGCTCTACCGCCTTCGCGCACCGCGATTCTGTCGTATGACGAGTCAGAGAGTGGATTGTGGGAACCGATCTGCAGTCTTCTCAGACTCACCGAGCCCGTGCAGTCTTTCCCGGTTGGAACACCACGGAGCCTGAGGATGTTTCGAGTCGGTAGAGAGGACGGCGCGCACCGGATTGCCCCGTCGCATCCCCAGCAGATTTCTTTGCTAGATGAGTCACCTTGGGTCCTCTCGGCAAAATATGGGTGGCAGCCGAAAGTACCCTCGAATCGCCCCATAACACCTGTAGGGGAGCTGCTCGTTTTCTCCGAAATGACTACAGCGACCTCGTCTTTTTCCGCGCTCATCGAGACTTTTCCGGGGAATTTGGTCTCGTTTTCGCAGGATGCTCTCGTTCATGATAAGGACGGTGCCCATCTCATCGTCAGCAAGGTTGCCAATGGAACCAGGCAGTACCGTTCGGGAGCCTTCGCGTCAAAACGACTGTTCGGATACGGTCGCTTTGAGGCTGAGATAAAAGCCGCCAGCGGATCTGGCCTCATCACTGGTTTTTTCCTTCACCGAGATGCACCGAGGCAAGAGATTGATGTAGAACTGGCAGGAGATGATCCTCGAAGCATGCTGGTAAACGTCTACTTCAACCCAGGTGACGATGACGCAGCAATGAACTTCGGCTATAGGGGTTCGCCTTGCCGTATCGACCTCGGCTTCGATGCTACTTCGGACTTCCATGTCTACACGGTTGACTGGCGACCGGACCGTATCACATGGTCAGTGGACGGCCATGTCGTGCATGAGCGTGTAGGCTGGGACCCCACTCCAATTCCACATCTTCCAATGCGACTCCACGCAAACCTCTGGGCTCCTCGGTCCGAAGAGCTCGCAGGACGACTCGATCCCCATCTCTTGCCAGCGATAGCGCGTTTCAAAAATGTCTCGGTGTGGGCGTGACTCAAATCGTAGTTACACGGTGGCGTGTGCAAAGTGAGGTTAAAACCCTCTAGCCGGAATTAGTCGCACCAGGTCCACCTAAGCCCCCCATACCCAAGGATGGATTCTGACCTAGGAGTTGCTGTGTATGCGTGCGTAATTGCATTCCACTTGACCACCCGTTTGCAATGCCACTGACCAGTCAATTGCATTCGACCTGACCAGGCGTATGCGTTGGTCTTGACCAGCACGCTAGGAGTCTTTCACCGGCAGAAGTTGGCCGATTGTGTTGAAAAAGTCGGCTTCGGTTTCCACTGTAGAAAAGTTCGCACCCGAGATTGAAATCTGTGTTTTTGGCAGAAGGTTCACGACTCGGATTTCACGTAGCAGCACGCAAAACAGGTGTTTTACCTATCTGTATCCGAGCGCTTTGGACAAACCGACTTTTTCAACACAATCGGCCAAAAGCGGACAGTTACGCAAAGTTAGCAACCCTTCCTTGAAGCGTGATGGCGTCTACGAAACTAGGGGCGATTCACACCCTTATCCTCAATCATCTCAAAGTAGGTGCCGCAGGGGCTGATTTTGGTTACAGCTCCAGACAGCAATGTTCCGTCTGGTAGAATAATTTGCGCATGACTGATAGCAGGCGATTTCAGCAAATCCACACCTAAGTTAGCCACCTGGACGCTCGTTTTTTTGGCTAGTTCTCGACAGATCAAAATCGGCTGGGCCGAGTACTTCGCCTGACGGCCGAGACCAGGGGCAATACCATAGGTCAGCGTAAGGTCGACCTCGCAAGATATTTCTGTTGGTAACTCGTTGCTTTTCATCATTGTCTCCTACTTCTTCTTGATTGGCATGGCCTCAAAATCGCCGCTGCTACGATACGTGAAGTGATGTATGTATGGGTAAGGTCGTCGTTATTTCGACGTTGATGTGCTGACTGGAGGTTTAGCATGGCGTGCGCTATATAAGTTTCCTCTCGGCATCCGAACATAGATGGTGTTAGATTCACGAACGCTCAAAGGAAAGCAGCCGGCCTGTGTGCTCAGCACCAAGTTGTCCCGGCCACACTTAGGAAGAGGTGATCATGAAGCTACAGGCATATCGGCTGCAGAACTATCGCCGACTGCGCGACGTCGTCATTGAGCTTGACGATGAGATTTCCATCTTCGTTGGCGCCAACAACAGCGGCAAGACGTCTGCCGTACAAGGCCTGTACTCGATGCTCCGTGGCGAAGCGAAGAAGTTCGAACTCTTCGACTTCAGCGCGGCGTTGTGGGCCGAGATCGACGCCATCGGCAGGACGCCTCCAGGCGATGAGGACGCGCCCAAGCAGTTGCCGTCCATTCTTTTGGATCTCTGGTTCCGGGTCGGTGAAGACGACCTCGCCACTGCAATGTCGCTTCTTCCGAGCACGGAGTGGGACGGTAAGTGCGTCGGGATCCGGGTGGCGTTCGAGCCTCAGGACGCCCATGCACTCGTCCGGAAGTTCCACGAACTGCATGAAAAGGCCAACAACGCTGCGAACGCACTGGTGGCCAGACGCAGTGTAGGCGCGGAGGCAGGTGCGGAAAATGCGGCGGCGGTGGTAGCGGTTCCCGGCGAGTACAAGCCCTGGCCGGAAAGTCTGACGAAGTACCTCACCAAGGAACTGAGCAAAGAATATACGTTCCGCTACTACGTGCTCGATGAGCGCGCATTTGTCGGCTATCAGCCAAAGGAAGTTGATTATGCGCCGCTGCCCCTAGGCAAGGAACCGGGTGGCGCGGCGATTCTCAAGTCTCTGGTGAGGGTGGACTTCCTGCGCGCGCAGCGGCACCTCGATGACCCGGATGCTGGCAGCTCCGACCGCGCCGAGAGCTTGTCGCGACGTCTGAGCCGTTTCTATCACCGCAATCTGGAGAAACGTGGCGACGACCATGCAGCGCTCAAAGCGCTCGATACCTCGGAGAAAGAACTGAACTTCCACCTGAAGGAAGTCTTCAGCGACACTCTCAAGCGCCTCGCCAAACTCGGCTATCCAGGCGTCAACAACCCCGAGATCGTGATTCGGGCGGCCTTGGATCCGACCACCGTCCTGGGGCAGGATTCCAAGGTTCACTACGTGGTTCCTGGTGCGATCACCGCGCAACTGCCCGACAGCTACAATGGCCTGGGGTTCAAGAACCTAGTCTATATGGTGGTTGAACTCCTCGACCTGCACGAGCAGTGGAAAGTCGAGGAAGACAAGCGGGCGCCACTGCATCTGGTCTTCATCGAGGAGCCTGAGGCGCATCTGCACGCTCAGATCCAGCAGGTCTTCATCAGGAATGTTTTGCGCCTCCTTGAGGATGCCAACGATCACGCAACGTTTTTCCACACGCAGCTCGTTGTCACCACGCACTCCCCGCACATTCTCTATGAGCGCGGGTTCTCTCCCATCAGGTACTTTCGCCGTGTTAGCGACCAGTTGGACCATAACACCGAGGTAAGGAATCTTTCGCTCTTCAAGACGGGCGCGGCCGACGCTCCAGCGCGCGAATTCTTGCAGCGGTATCTGAAACTGACACACTGCGATCTCTTCTTTTCCGATGCTGTCATCCTGGTGGAGGGCAATGTCGAGCGCCTGCTCTTGCCAGCCATGATCGAGACGGCGGCCAAGCGCCTGCGTTCCTCCGCCCTAACCATCCTTGAAGTCGGTGGCGCGTTCGCGCATCGGTTCCAGGAATTGATTGCCTTCGTTGGACTTACTACGCTGGTCATCACGGATCTGGACAGCGTAGCGGTCAAGACGGATGCCGAGAATGCCGCCGAGCAAGACACAGGAGCCGGTGCCGTCGACGGAGATAACGAGGAAGACGACCTGAAGCCCTTCGAGCTCGAAGACGACGACGAAGCAGCACCGGGCGGAAAGAAGAAGTCCAAGAAGCGTGGCAGCACCTGCCATGCTCACGTGGAGGGTGCGTTCACGTCCAACCAAACCCTTATCAGTTGGATCCCTAAGAAGCGGTTGGTTGCCGAACTCTGGGAAGTCACGGCGGAGCAAAAAACGCTGTCGCTTGCCGAGGGGACCAGCGCTGAGGTTCGGGTGGCCTATCAAACCAAGGTTTTGGTGACGGTGGGCGCCACGACCTCGCAGCTCTGCGGCCGCACGCTTGAGGAGGCCTTCGGTCTTGAGAACTCCGACTGGTGTCAGGCTGAGGCTAACCGGGCGGTCGGACTCAAGCTGAAGCGCGCACCAAACAGCCCTGAAGAACTGGCTGAGAAGTTGCACGAAAGGGTGATCGGCAAGAACTTCGACAAGACTCGCTTTGCGCTGGAGGTCCTCGCAAGCGGGCCGCTCAACTGCTGGAAAGTCCCCACGTACATCGCCGAGGGCTTAGCCTGGCTCGAAACCAAAGTGGCCCACGAGATTGAGGCGGACGCGGCTATTGCCAACGAGGTCGCGACAATTGAGCCGACTGCAGCCGGTGTTGTCGCCGTTATTGCAGGCGCGGGGCAGACGACATGAGCAGACGAATTGATAGCCCAGACACCGGCGCCGACCGCGAGATCCACGCGTGTATTACCGAGACCCCCCCGCAGCCGTTCGTGGTCCGCGCCGGCGCAGGTTCCGGCAAGACCACCTCCCTTATCAAGGCGCTGGACTGGGTGATCTCAGAGCACGGCGCCAGCATGCGGGCGAAGAAGCAGAAGGTCGCCTGCATCACATATACGGACCTCGCCGCCAAAGAAATCTTGGCGGATGTCAACGACGACCCGCTGGTTCATGTCTCGACCATCCACAGCTTCTACTGGTCTATTACCAAGACGTTTCAGGCGGACATTAAGGTTTGGCTACAGAACGACATCCGCAGGCGGATCACCGAACTGGAAGAAGAATTCAAGAACTACAGCTCGCGTGTCCGGCAGACTACACGCGACAGGAACAAGGCTGACCAAGAGCGTTATGCCCGAAGCCTGGAGGCTATTGCTGGCGTCAAGACTTTCAACTACGGCGTGGGCAGTGACTACGCGAAGGGCGTCCTCGGCCACGAGGACATCCTTCAGCTCGCCGATTTCCTGCTGCAAAATCGCCCGCTGTTCCGACGGGTCGTAGCGCTGAACTTCCCGTTTGTGTTCATTGACGAGAGTCAGGACACGTTCCTGAGCGTAGTGAAGTCCTTCAAGGAAGTGGAAGCCCAGATGCGGCGCAAGTTCTGTCTCGGTTTTTTTGGCGACCCGATGCAGGCGATTTTCATGAGAGGGGCGGGGGACATCCCGCTTGAGGACCATTGGCGGGCCATCACGAAACCAGAGAATTTTCGCTGTGCCAAGCAGATCCTTGACGTTGCCAACGCCGTGCGTGCGCAGGGCGACGGCATGGAGCAAGTCCGCGGGCTGCACGAAAGGGTTGATGGAGAACTCAAGCCGGTGGAGGGCTCGGCCCGGATGTTCATCCTGCCGAACACGCTGAACCGAATTGAGGCCCTGGCGAGAGTCCGGGCGTGGAGTGCGGCGACGAACAACGACGAGGGTTGGACGACCCCAGACATCGCGCTCAAGATTCTTGTCATCGTGCACCGCATGGCCGCAAACCGGCTCGGCTTCGGTGGCATCTACTCGGCGCTGAACGATAAGACATCGGAGGGCATGAAGCAGGGGATGCAGGATGGCACCGGCTGGCCCGTTCGACCGTTCCTAAGTTTTGCGCTACCGATCGTTGCCGCCGTGAAGGCCGGCAACGAGTTCGCGGCAATGAACCTGCTCCGGAAGTTCAGCCCGCGCCTGGCGCCAGGGGCTCTTACCGGCCGACGTGCCGCGGCTGTATTGCGAGAGCTGCACGCTGCTATGTCTAGACTTGTCGCCATGCTGGACGAGGCAGGGACCACCATTGGTGACATAGCACTCCATCTCTGTGACACGGGTCTTTTCGAGTTCGACGATCGCTATGCGCGTGTTCTCGGATTTGTCAGGGATGTTGCAGACGCTGCCCAGGAGCCCGAGGCTGCTGATGCAGTTCCGGCCGAAGGACTATCCTCAGATGCGGCAATGGCCAAGTTCTTCAAGTGCTCTGCACAAGAGCTTTGGCCCTATGAGCGCTATGTCTCAGAAGGGTCTCCCTATGCTACACAGCACGGTGTGAAGGGAGCGCAGTTCGAACGCGTCATGGTGGTGATGGACGAGGAAGAAAGCGACTACCGAACGTACAACTACGAACGTGTCTTCGCGAGCGCTGAGGCCCGTGCTGCAGATCGTGCACGAGCACTAGGCGGTGATGAAAACACTTGGAGCCGAACGCTGCGACTGCTTTACGTCTGCTGCACTCGCGCCCAGCGGGGGCTGGTACTAACGTTCTTTGTCGCCGATCCGACGACCACCTTGGAAAATGTCGTGGCGAGCGGGATCTTGCCGCGAAGCGCAGTCTTTACACAGGAAGTTCTAGCTGGATGGCCATAGACAAATGATTGCCTGACCTACTTGAAGCAAGAGCCGAGCGGTAGGCTCCCGCCGTGGCAAGTGGTAGCTGCCGTGTGGTAACTCTGCGGGTGTGATCGACAGCAATTGGCCGTTTTCTGCCCGTCGTGAGAGTCAGAAAACGACCCAAAGCTGCCCGTCACGGATTACAGCAATCGGTTTGGAGCAGACATTAAGGCTAGGAAAAATAACCCTACACTCCATTTTCTAGGATCAAAGCAACTGGAGCGAAACGACAGTGCGCTCAATGTGTGAATGAGTTTCTAAAAGCTCTGCTGCTGACTTTAAAACGCCGCATGCTAGTCCGACCACCGCAACACGATTCCATAGCGCTGGCGGCACAGGTTGATCATTGAAATCAGCATCATCCCGAGCCACTTCGTCTGAATAGGCGAAGTATTCGCCGATGGTCTGAGAGGCAATTAGCTCCTCCACTGGCCCCAATCCACCCGGTAACCCTATGCCATATTGCAGCCTGGTAGGCTCATGGGTCTCGATGTCGAAGCCAGCGAAGACTGGGCCACCAAGCTTAATTCCCCCAGCCTGAGGAAGCGCAACAGCTGCATCGAAAATTTGCCCCTGGACCACTACCCAGGAATGATCAAACCGGTAGCCATCACAGAAGACTTCACCAATCATGATTTCCGAATCAATCCCATGCTCTTTGAGCAGGATGCTTAGCATCGCGGAGCTTGAATGGCAGGCCCCACCCCAGCCGGTTCCATAGATGTGTTCCAGTACGCAGCGAAACACACATTCCAGCGCTATTGTTGGGTCTACAGTCTTCGGGGAAAAGTGATCCATGATGTCCTTATGTATAAACCTGACCGGCCTGGAATGGCTCGCACGATAAATGGGGGCTCCTTCGCGCTTCTGCAAGGCTGTTGACAATACATTTGTGGGGCTGCCATGGCCGATTTCTGCCGGTCAAGGCTAACCAGTGTGCTGGTCAAGTAAATGCAAGCAACCGGTCAAGTCCATGCGATTACGCATATGCGCAAGTGCTTAGGGACGTCAGCTGAAAAAAGGTCAAACGCGATGCAGCTAATAGAGGGTTGGACAATGCAATGACGTATGGGCACCCCCTAGATTTTTCGCGGGAAAATGGAGGTGAAGTATGGACATCAGAGATCAGAGTCAACAGCAGACCATGACTGCTCTGTGGCTATGTCCATAGTTCACAATCTTTCCTTTACATCGACGAGATTTTTTGTGACCTGACCGGCATGCCCGGCAACCTCACAACTTTTGGGCGGCAAATACGAGCCAAGGTCCTGAAGTACACGGGTATTCCAGTTGGCGTGGGCATTGCCCACACGAAAACCCTGGCAAAACTCGCCAACCACACGGCCAAACGCCTGCAGGCGCAAACTGGTGGCGTGGTGGATCTGTGCGATCCCTTCAAACGCGATTGGGCTCTGCGTAACACCGCAGTGGAGGAAGTATGGGGTATTGGCCGCCGCATGACGGCGCACATGCATGCCTTGGGCATCCACTCTGCAATGGACCTGGCTAAGGCCGACCCGGTCCTGCTCGGGCGCAAATTCAGCG
Source organism: Pseudomonas sp. MF6755 (assembly GCF_016405635.1). Lineage (NCBI taxonomy): Bacteria > Pseudomonadati > Pseudomonadota > Gammaproteobacteria > Pseudomonadales > Pseudomonadaceae > Pseudomonas > Pseudomonas sp. MF6755. The sequence continues at coordinate 11,766 of NZ_JAEKDA010000021.1, read as the reverse complement.
TCGTTCTAGAAAAAACCGTGCGCGAACTCGCTGGCACCTCGTGCTTAGCCCTGGAAGAAGCTGCACCGGCAAAGCAGGAGATCTGCTGCAGCAGAATGTTTGGCATACGGCTGGAAACAATTGAGCCAATCAAGGAAGCGGTTGCTACCTATGCGCAACGGGCTTCGGAAAAACTTAGAGCCCAGCATTCACTGTGCAAAAAGATCCGCGTCAGCATTCGCACCGGCATGTTTAACCCCGAAGAGGCTCGTTACGCTAACGGTGTATTGGTGGAGCTTCCCTATCCCACCAATGACGTGCGTTTAATCACTAAGGCGGCAACACAGGCGGTGGAACGCCTGTTCCGCCCAGGGTTCCGATACAGCAAGGCTGAGATTTTGTTGATGGATCTTCGCCAACCAGGTGAATTCACTGACGACCTGTTCGCGCACACGCAACCAGCTGCAGCGGACAAGGTGATGAGCGTACTCGATGAAATCAACAGCCGATGGGGCCGTGGAACGCTACGCGCTGCAGCGGTGCCTGCTGCACCGGCCTGGGCAATGCGTCGTGAGTTGATGAGCCCGAACTACACCACCAGGCTTGATCAGCTCTGGACGGTAAATGCCAATTGAGGCGTCAGGATTGAGGGAGTTTCAAAATGTGCAGTCATTACGAAGCACCGGCGCCGCAGCGGGTAGCAGACACCTTCGGCGTTGAACCTTATGAACAGGGTAAGCTGAATCTGTGGCCAGGTTACATTGGGCCCTTCATCCGTAGCGCGGAACACGTCGACCTCGAGGCAGAGTCGCCGGCGCCGAATGAAGTACTAGCTGGTTCGTTCGGCCTGGTCCCTTCATGGAGCAAAGACACCAAAATTGCACGGAAAACCTACAATTGCCGATCAGAGACCGCGAGTGCGAAGCCGTCTTTTCGCACCGCTTGGCGTCAGGCCCGCCACTGCATTATTCCAGCAGCAGCCATTTATGAGCCTGACTGGCGAACGGGAAAATCCATACCCACGCGTATAGTTAGGTCAGATGGAGAGTTGATGGGAATCGCCGGCCTGTGGGAGGAGTGGCACGAACCTGGTACCGACAGGATCCTGCACAGTTTTACGATGCTCACGATCAATGCCGATGACCATCCTTTCATGCGCAACTACCATAAACCCGAAGATGAAAAGCGCATGGTGGTTATCCTTCCCAAGGGACTTTATGGCGATTGGTTGAAAGCCTCGACTAGCGATAGTATGGAGTTCATGCGTCAGTATCCGGCTGATCGCATGGTCGTAGCGATGTGATATGGCGCTGCAGAAGATGCATAATCCGCCAGGTGAAAGCGAGAGTGACTGTATGACCCGAGACGAAATGCTAAAACAGATACAGGAGCGGTTTGAGCTGCACCTGCAATTGACCCCCTATTCTGTGAAAGCATACCCAGCAGAGCCAGAGCCCGAAACGAAACCTCGCAATAAGGAATCGAGCCAGCTTGATCAGTCGTCCAAATATCACCAAGAGTAGCCGACCGCTCAATCCTATTTGACGGCCAAACAAGCCGCTATACGAAGAGCTTAGAAGCTGGAAATGTAGATACAATGTATAGACAAAGCTCTGGTGTTTCCTATGCGATGTATATACAATGTTTCTACATCATGAGGTGATTTATGGAAGTAAAAATTCAGCTGTGGGGAAATAGTGCAGCGATTCGCCTGCCAGCAGCGGTACTTAAGCAAATGAGTCTGGCCAACGGCGACGTGCTGATGCTTGATGCATCGGAAGACGTAATGACGCTCAAGCCTGCTAAAGCCAAGCTGCATTATCGACTAACCGATCTGATGGCCAAGTGTGATTTGAATGCGCCGGAGCCCGCAGAACTGGCCGAGTGGAACGCCATGCAGCCAGTAGGGCGTGAAGCTTGAAGCGGGCCAAATTCAACCGGGCGGATATTGTGCGCCTGAACCTGAATCCAACCGCTGGCCGCGAGCAGCAGGGTGATTTTCGTCCGGCGCTGATCCTCACACCTGCGGTTTATAACGCATCTGGCCTCGCGGTCATTGCGCCGATCACGCAGGGCGGCGATTTTGCCCGGTACGCCGGTTTCGCGGTGCCGTTGAGCGGGTCAGGCAGCGAAACGCAGGGGGTTGTTCTGTGTAACCAGATCCGCACTGTTGATCTTGAGGCCCGTGGAGCCAAGCGCATTGAGTCGGCTTCAGAGGTGGTGATTGACGATGTGCTGGCCCGCGTCCAGGCGCTCTTTGAATAACTAAAAAAATCCCGCAGTACACTCAGTAAAGGTATGCCGGGTTGGCCGGCACGCCGCAAGGCCAGGATGCACCTCGGCTTTCATATCAATTAAGGACGACGATATGTCCAGCGCTGCAATGAAGTACATGCCAAATAATGCGAAACCTTTGTTCGTAACTACTGCTGTAATCGCGCTCGCGGTCATTGTTTATATCGTCCAGCGTGACGAGGCTCAACAACTTGCGGAGCGTGATGTTCGATGCCAGCAAGAGCAGGCCAATCCTTCTGTCACCTTTCAGAAGTCCGCAGATTGCATCATCTGGCGAAAGCCGGGTAACTATTAAAGGATGGGCTCCGATATGTACGATAAAACGACCCCCGAAGAACGTCGCCACACAGAACTGCTAAAGGCCATTGACTCGGTCAAGGCTCCTTTGTCAGTAATGGCACTAATAGGTCTTCTCGATGAACTGTATTCGAAAGAAGAACGAAAAGTGCTGTATTCTGAGTATGAAGCGCTACGCAAAGCAAGCTATGCTGGTTATGAGGCCCTTATGGCCGCAGGCGCGACGGTGGAGCCCGGCATAGGCTGGGACGCGCGCGTTAAGAAATACGGTGAAGCTGCTGCAACTGAACATATGCGCCCCCATATGGAAGCGCTAGAGGCAAAAAAAGCAGTCGACCAAAACCTGACAGACTTCGAAGTGAAGCATCCACAAATCAAGCGTCTATTTTGGCTAAAGAACCAAATCGGGAAAGGCGCTTACGAATAAATAGGCGCCCGTGCGAAGAGCAGACTAGATGACCAGTGAGGACTTCAGCGCCGGGCTTTGGGCCCGTAGCCGTCCATGAAGTAGGCATTACCTGCCCGATTGAAGGAAAAGCTTATGAATCGCGAAATCGATGACCTGCTGCAGCGGGCATTGGACAGTTCAGCTAAAGCAAGCTCGCTGATTCGCAAGCTGGCAACAAGCTCGCCGCACGCTTCCCTGGAGGCACTGGAAAAACATGTGGCCGCGTTGCAGGCCGTCCGTAACGAGTTTGCCTATCGAACCGGCCGTAGCGCGCTGGAATAGGTAGGAACATCAAATGACTATTCAATTCAAAGGAGCATTGCTAGTCCTCATTTTTGCGGTACTGATAACTTGGATGATCTCAGGCATGTTCAGTGGCATCGAAAAATTGAAAGCTGCTCAGCCCGCAGTCAAGCACCAGGCACTCTAGCCTTAAGGTGAATAGTTCGAGGAAAAGTCTCTATGAGTGCGCTGAGCAACTACAATCGGCAAATTCATTTGATGCGTCAGATTCACGAAGCCAGCTACTACATAAGCAAAGCAGAAGAGCTTGGTCACCCTCATCTCTGGAATTCATACATCGCGATCCTAGACTTCTTGGGATACTTCAAAAGTGCACTCAATTCGTATGCGAAATGCTTTGTGGAGGTAGGGAAGGGGCGAAGCAAGCTCGAAGCGTCCTCAATTTTTAAATCGGAGCCAGCGTACCTGGAACAACACAAAAAAATTATGGATTTGCGCCACACCTACGTAGCGCACAATGACGAAAACGAGTTTGAATCGGTGACAGTTCATGAGGAGGACGCGCCAGGAGAGCTTATGCTTCACCTGCAATACAAAATTTCTTTTCCTTTTGATCGCCTGTATGAACTTCGTAAGTTGATCCGGATAGTAGAGCTTCATATTGTTGACCGTCAAAAGGGACACCTAGCTGCGATTGGGCGCGAGGTTGGGAAACCAGTGCGAGTTTTAGAAGGAAATGAGTTGTGAAGAGCGATCTCTAAATAGAGCGCCCACCTGCAAGTCGAAATGAATAGGAAATGACTTGATGAAAGTGAAAACGCAAATACCTGTTTTCAAAACACCACGCGATATCGCGCTTAAGCTGTTTCGCGAAGCTGGACGGGTGTGGAACGCGCCAGATTTGCAGTCCATGGGTGACCACCTCTTCAATTTTTGTGTGACTAACTCGTCACTTCGAGATTGGTTACTGAAATCAAAGGGGATAACGGGAGACCACGTCTTTTTCGAATCTTGGCGCGCAAAAGCGAGCGGTTTGTTTGGCGAGTGCGCAGACATAGCCAATGCTTCCAAGCACCTTGTTGTGAAAAAGACTGAGGTTACAGCCGTTACGGAGAACCTGGTGGGTCTCGGTCCGAATGGAGTGATTGCAGGTTCAGAGCAGACCAGGGAGACCTTCAACATTGTGTTGAGCAGTGGCATTACGATTGATTTGCTTCTTTTCATTCACAAAATTTGTATGGAGTGGGAAGGAGAGTTTAGTTCTGATCCAGACCAGAATCCGCTGCCGCCCCACGGCAGTTTTCTACTTACTCGGGCCTAAGAAAAAATCCCCCATGACGCAGCTGATCGAGGCGCTACGCGCAACTGCCACCAAGTGGCGAGCAGGCAACAAAGAGCACCCTGATGGTGTTGTGCTGGTTTGGGAAGGTGAGGTCTACGGCTGGAAAAACGAACTGCGTGATCCGGCAAGCGAACGCCCAGGTTCATACGCTGTAGACATGACCGGCTTGGTCTTCAAGGCCGAAGGCGGCGACGACTACAACGGTGCGAAAGCGTGGATAGCGGTTGACCCTGACGCGCACTAGGAAAGCTTAAGCAAGCTCAATGATTCGCAAGCTGACAACAATCTGGCCGCACGCTTTCTCAGAAGCACTGGAAGAGTGCATATAGCTGCGTTGCAGGCCATTCTAGATGAACTGATCGACCGTGCCGGTTGTAGCGCGCTGGAATAGGTAGGAACATCTCACCATGGAATATCACAACCAGTAGGAGAACTATATATGAATGGGCTTCTTGAGAATGGAGTGATTCCGCTATGTATAGGACTACTCCTGTTGAGCGGTGCTTTGTGGGTCTTTCAAGTCGCCATGGGCTAAGTACTGCACGAGCGTCGACGTAACCAACATTAGCGGAGATAAGCACATGCTCAACACCCCTCAAACAGCAGCTGCAGGTGATGGGTGACCTCATCCAGGACATGGCCAACGTGCTGGAGGATGGTACCGATGATGCGCCCTTGGCCTTCTTCGAAGCCTGTGAGGATCTGCAGCTGCAAGTCACTCAGTTGATGCACGCGACGTTCCTGGCTGTGCAGCAAAAGCCAGAGCCTAAGCTTTAGTACTTCACTTTGTACGTCGGTGAATCCTCCGGCCGCTGACCACGTCGGTCATACAAGCGGGTGGTGCTGATATTGGCGTGCCCCAGCCACACCTGGACCTTGGCGATATCGGCGTCATGCTCCAGTGCATTGGTTGCGGCCGTGGCACGCAGACCATGCACACCCAGCCCGTCGACTTGGATGCCTGCAGCCTTTGCCCACTGCGCAACCACCTTATAGATGCCATCGGCGCAGATCCCGGTACCGGTGGTGCGACCGCGGATCGAGCGAAACAGGGGGCCATTGCCCGGTTCGCGGGTGATGTCCCGTTCCAGATACGCATGAATGCGCTCGGCCGCGACCGGGTGCAATGGTAAATAGCGAGTCTTACCGCCTTTCCCTCTTACCTGCAGGTGCTTGATACCGCGACGGTCCTGCAGGTCGCCGGTCATCAGCTTAGCCGCTTCCTCGCGGCGTAGGCCGTGGTACAGCAGCACGGCCAAAATAGCGCGGTCACGCATGCCCTTGAGCGTCCAGCCATCCGGCGCGGACAATAGCAATTTAGCCTGGTCATCCCCGAGTGCAGGCGTCTTGCCTTCGTTGGTTTCAATCCGTGGCCGTTTCACGCCGTGCACGGGGTTGCCGCCGGCGACTGCATTGTTCTCCAGGAGGTGATCGAACAGGCTGGCCAGCGCGGCCAGTTTGCGCCGGATAGTGGCCCCGGCCAGGCCCCGGGTTTCCAACTGGGCGCGCCAGGCCAGCACGTGCGCGCGGGTGACCGCGCGGAATTCCTCGGCACCGGTGAGCCCGACAAAGCCGCAGAAGTCTTCCAGGTCATTTTGATAGGCGCGGCGGGTGCGCGGGTTGTCGATATTGGCGAACCATTCCACCGCTGCCGGCACACCGGCCAGCTGCTGGAATTCCACGGCGCTCAGCCGACGTTCACCGATCGGCAACAGCACGGCCGTGGACTGGGGGGGAGTGAGGTCGGTCATGGAATGCCCGGCCCTGCAGGTCGACCAGCCGCGTGTTCAGCGGCGACCCACTCCCAGTATTCACGGATCAGACGTTTGTCTTCGGCCTCGGGCACCAGGTGCTGCCAGCGCGCTTGTTCCAGCTCCATCGCCTGGATGCCGCGCAGCTCGTCCTCGATCACGGCGCCGGCCGCAGCAAATCGCCGGCGGGCCCGGTCCCAGAACCCGTCGGATGAGGTGTACTGGTACAGCGGCACAATCGGCACCTGGTGCGTGCGCCACAGGAGCCACAACACGGCCATACCCATGCCCTGCCCCTGCTGCGCCGGCTCAATTTCAAGCATGTTGATGTACAGCCGATCGCCCAGCGGATTGATGCCGTAATCGACGTGGCCAACGCGATGGCCACCGACCTCGATATCGTCCAGGTAGTCGGTACCGGGAAACACGAAGTTGCCCCGGGGGGATTCTTGCCGGCGGTTCACCAGGTACACGCATGCTGCCGCTTCATTCAGGGTTTTTACTGCGCGTCTACGGAAAAAGGCGTGCACCGGCTCAAAAATCGACATACGGCCACCCCTGTTAAAAAGTCGTGATAACGTATTTCTTGCATTAGTAAGCAGCGATCGATGCTTGATGCGTCGTGGAAATCGCCGGCGTCAGAGGTGCCGAGCGGGTCGCGGTCCCTGACCTCCTACGGTGTACAAACCCAGGCTCACTGCGGCATTTTCGAGGCTATTTTCCTAAGCATGAAGGTCTCGCGCTGAATAGACTGGCCCATTGAAGATTCCTGTCGTTGCATGACGGCTTCGTTGTGGCTGATAGCGTCGGCCAGATTGATCCAGACAGGCCGCATACCATTAGCAATTTCGTGGCTCTCCATTCTCACCTGCTCCTGGTAAGGACCTATCTCGCACAGATAAAAGTGCGAGGTCATGTGCATCAGGTCATAGCCGGGCTTCAGGTGAGGCCTGTACTCCTCAATGTAGCCGTAGTGCTGTAGCACCTGTATTTCACAAGCGCCCGTTTCTTCCTCTAGCTCACGCTTCAGCCCCGCGACGATGTCCTCGTCACCGTCAAGGCCGCCCCCGGGGAAACTGAAGTCGTTGTAGCGTTCGGTAAAAAGCAACAGGATCTGCTCACCGCGCAAAACGATGCCGCGAGCAGCGTGACGACGAAATACTCGACCCTGGGTGGATGCGAGCTGTGGGTGAACAATTTCAGTGATGAGTTGCATGTGGTCTCGCTACAGGTGGATCAGTTAATCATTGCCTGACCTGGCCATCGCAAGCCTCAATAATGGAAGCGATGGCCAACGACAGTTGCTTAGCGAAGCAGTAGCACCGGAAGTGAAGTTGTCCGCAATATCGTCGTGGTGGTGCTGCCTACCAGAAGGCTCCTGATGCGTGAGTGCCCATACGCGCCCATCACAAGAAGATCGATGCCCTGCTCGACTTGATACGCCTGCAGAACGGTCTCGACATCCCCTTCAATCAGCTCGGCATTGACCTGCAATCCAGACGCGGCGAGTGTACTGCGCGCCATAGCCAGGCTGGTTTGATTATCTGCCGACTCCTTGCCGACCATAACGATATGCAGCGCCAGGCTCTTACAGATCGGGCTTGAGGCGAGGGCCTCGATTGTGTTCTGCGACGTGGCACTCCCGTCGAATGCGAGCATGACCTTTTCTGGTTTCTTGAAGCTGCTGTTCGCGATCAGGATTGGCTGGTGGAAGGCGCGAATAACCGACTCAACCCGACTCCCGATCGCATGCGGATCCCGCTCGCTTCTCTCACCGGCCCTTCTGATGACTAACAAGCGGATGTCGTCGTTGAGATCAGTCAAAGTATCGACAAGATCATCATGACGCTGTTTCAGGTCAGGCAACGTGGCACCCGAAAGGACCGAGCGGTCGCGAGCGGTTTCAAGCATGTGATGCCCATGCTCAAGAGCTAGCTTTGCGCGCTGAGCATCCAGTGCAGCCAGGTCTTTCAACAAATGTTCTCTGCTACCGAGACCTATGTTGCCGCTCAGATCAGCAGAAACAGGATATCTATCTTCGTCCAGCACGTGGAGCAGGGTCAGTGGAGCGCTCAGTCGCAGCGACGCCCATGCTGCGTAGTCACAAACGGTTAGTGTCGAGGGTGAGTTATCAATGCAGGCCATTACGTGGGTCATTGTCAATCTCCTTAGTGTCTCATGAGCTTGTCGATGGCACCGGGTTTGTCATGCACCCCGAAGCGGTCAACGATGGTCGCACTGGCCTCGTTGAGGCCTAAGACTTCAACGTCAGCGCCTGCACGGCGGAACTTGATCACGACCTTGTCCAGCGCAGCGACTGCGGTGATGTCCCAGAAGTGGGCTTGAGTCAGATCGATCGTGACTTTCTTGAGCGCTTCCTTGAAGTCAAACACGCCCGTGAATTTGTCAGCAGAACTGAAGAACACTTGGCCTACGACTCGGTAGGTTCGGTGCAGCTCCGCCTCTTTCAGGCTGCTTTTAATGTCGAGGTAGTGGCCGACCTTGTTTGCGAAGAACAGTGAGGCCAGCAGCACACCTACCAGCACGCCGTAAGCCAAATTGTGCGTGGCCACAACGACCACGACGGTGGCGATCATGACGAGGTTGGTCGACAGAGGATGCTCTTTGAGATTGCGCAGTGAGTCCCAGCTGAAGGTGCCAATGGACACCATGATCATGACTGCTACCAATGCCGCCATGGGGATTTTGGAGAGCCATTCGCCGAGGAACACCACCATCAGCAGCAGGAATATACCGGCGCACAATGTTGAAAGTCGGGTACGGCCACCGGACTTCACGTTGATGATGGACTGGCCAATCATGGCGCAGCCTGCCATGCCACCCAGCAAGCCAGCCGCGATGTTCGCGATTCCCTGACCTTTGCACTCGCGGTTCTTGTTGCTGGTGGTATCGGTCAGGTCATCGACGATGGTGGCCGTCATCATGGATTCGAGCAGACCCACAACGGCCAGCGCGGCGGAGTACGGGAAGATGATGCGCAGGGTTTCAAAATTCAACGGTACTTCAGGCCATAGGAAGATGGGCAGAGTGTCAGGTAGCTGCCCCATGTCACCCACAGTGCGGATGTCCAGTCCCAGATAAATGGCGACGACGGTCAGGGCAAGAATGCACACAAGGGGGGAGGGAAGCAGCTTGCCAATCTTCGGTACATACGGGAACAGGTAGATGATCCCAAGGCCAGCTGCAGTCATGGCGTAGACGTGCCAGGTGACGTTGGTGAGCTCAGGCAGCTGCGCCATGAAGATCAGGATTGCCAGCGCGTTCACGAAACCGGTCACAACTGAGCGCGAAACAAAGCGCATGAGTGAGCCCAGCTTGAGGTAGCCGGCAAGGATCTGAAGCACCCCGCACAGCAACGTCGCTGCGAGCAGGTATTGAAGTCCATGATCTTTCACCAGCGTAACCATGAGCAGTGCCATAGCGCCGGTGGCTGCCGAGATCATCCCAGGACGACCGCCGACGAAGGCGATAACCGCACATATGCAAAAGGATGCGTAGAGACCGACCTTGGGATCAACGCCGGCGATGATGAAAAGGCGATGGCTTCAGGGATCAGCGCCAGGGCGACGACGATACCCGCGAGCACATCTCCACGGATGTTGGAAAGCCACGTTTGTCTTAGTTTTTGCAGCATAGAAAATTATCCAGGGCAAAGCATCGCGCACGCCAAAGGGAAGGCGGGCAGGTCGATGCAAAAAGGCATCCGTGCTTAATACCTGGGAGGCTTCCCGAATGCGACGTTCTGTCGTTTCCGGGATAGATCTGTTCCCCCAACCGTCTCGCTTATATCCAAGAATCCTCGAAGCTTTGCGAGAGTCACAAGTCCATGCGTACAATCCCCCCTGGGTGCGTAAGGCAATGTGCTGATCCGCAGGTTAAATTCCAATACCGGTCGGGCCGCCGGTGAGGAATACTCGTGCCTGCACCAAACACGCCCGCATCAACTGTCATCCCTCGACCGCAGATACTCACCAGCCGAGCACTGGCTGCGGTCGAGCGCTTCAGTCATATCGAAGCCCTCAGTGGCGTCGTTCTTGTAATAGCCGCTATCGCTGCACTGTTCTGGGCCAACAGCTCGCCCAGCGTTTCGTACGAAGCCTTTTGGCACACTCCAGTTGCCATCACCGTCGGATCTTTCAGCGTGGGCCAGTCGCTGCACTTCTTGGTCAATGACGGCTTGATGACCATCTTCTTTCTCGTGGTTGGAATGGAAATTCGCCAAGAGATACAAGACGGCGCTTTGTCCAACGCAAAGCTGGCAACGCTCCCGTTAGGCGCGGCGCTGGGTGGAGTGCTGGTTCCTGCCGGAATCTACCTTGCTTACAACATGGGTACGGCGTCTGCCCACGGTTGGGCAGTCCCGACCGCAACCGATATCGCGTTCGCGGTGGGAGTTCTGGCTCTGCTGGGCAAATCCATCCCAGCCAACTTGCGAGTTTTCCTGCTAGCCCTGGCGATCATCGACGACATCGCTGCAATCCTTATCATCGCGCTGTTTTACACCGCGAGCCTGCATCTTGTGGGTCTGGCGATCGCAGGCACAGGTCTCGCGCTTGTCTTTGTGATGCAGAGGATGGGAATCGGCTCGGCTTGGCTGTACCTGCTGCCGGGCGCGATTGTCTGGGGAGGCCTTCTCAAGCTCGGTGTACATCCAACACTGGCCGGTGTGATCCTTGGGCTTGTAACCCCAGTATGGTCTGCACCGTCCCGCGAGCGGCCTCTCGAAATCATGTCTCAGGCATTCCGAGATCTCACGCACCGGGTAGACCAGGGCGAGAAGAAGGTCTCAGCACCCCTCAAGCAAATTCGGCTCGCCGAGCGTGAAGTGATGCCCCCTGTGCAACGAGTTCAGGAGGCTCTCCATCCGTGGGTAGCTTTCGTGATCATGCCGCTGTTCGCACTGGCGAACGCTGGGGTCAATTTCCATGGCGCTCAGCTCAGCGATGCGGCTGTGATTCCGGTCGTTTATGGCGTCGTTACGGCGTTGGTGTTTGGTAAACCCATCGGCGTGGTGCTCGCTACCTTCCTCTTAGTTCGCACCGGGCTGTGCAAACTGCCAGAACAGGTGACTTGGCGCGGAGTGATGCTCGTAGGTCTGCTCGCCGGCATTGGCTTCACGATGTCGATTTTCATCGCGGGCCTTGCCTATGACGACGACCGTTTATTGGCAGCAGCGAAGCTGAGCGTGCTGTGCGCTTCTTCTGCGTCTGCAGTGGTGGGTTTGCTGTGGGGCTTTTTCAACTTCAGAAAGCCGGCCAGTCGTTAGGGAAACTCTGAAAAAGACTTTCTGATTTGGCAAAATACCGCGACCCCACCCACCGAGTTTCCCGATGAAGCAGATGACCTTCGCCGACGCCGAGTACGCTGGCAAGCGCAAGCAAACCCGCAAG
>NZ_JAEKDA010000020.1:0-132406 GCF_016405635.1 Pseudomonas sp. MF6755 | reverse complement strand
AACTCAGTAGTGAAACGATGCATCGCCGATGGTAGTGTGGGGTTTCCCCATGTGAGAGTAGGTCATCGTCAAGATTAAATTCCGAAACCCCAATTGCGAAAGCAGTTGGGGTTTTGTTTTGGGCGCTCGAAAAGTGTCCACCATGTCTGCGCACACCTGTCAGTCATGTGTCCGGGCCGTGCACCACAGTGCTAAAGTCCACCACTCGATTTTGCTTTTCCCAAGGAAGCCGTTATGCCGGACGCAATGTCCCTCAGCGCTGGATTCATGGTGGTTCACGGCAACCGCCTGGATGAACTGCGAAGCCTGGTGGTCAGTTGGATGCGCCGCTACCCACTGGCGCCTTTGGAAAACGAAATCGCCCTGGTACAAAGCAACGGCATTGCTCAATGGCTCAAGCTGGCCTTGGCCGAAGATCCGGAAGAAGACGATATGGGCGGTTGCGGCATTGCTGCTGCAATCGACGTGCAACTGCCTGGCAGCTTCATGTGGCAGCTCTACCGCATGGTTTTGGGTCGTGACGAAATCCCGCCGAAGTCCCTGCTCGATAAAGCTCCGCTGACCTGGCGTCTCATGCGACTGTTACCCGAGCTGATTGACCAGCCGCACTTCGAACCTTTACAACGCTTCCTGACCCAAGACACCGACCTGCGCAAACGCTACCAACTCGCCGAGCGCCTGGCTGACTTGTTCGACCAATACCAGGTTTACCGCGCTGACTGGCTGGAGGATTGGGCAGCAGGCCGACACCAACTGCGCAATGGTCGAGGCGAATCCAAACCCCTCAACCCTGCCAACTGCTGGCAAGCCGAGTTATGGCGTGCGCTGCTGCTGGATGTGGGAGCAGAGGGCATGGCACAAAGTCGAGCCGGCGTTCACCAGCGCTTTATCGAACGCATCAACACTCTTGAGCAAGCACCTCCAGGCTTACCTTCCCGGGTGATTGTCTTCGGCATTTCATCGCTCCCGGCACAAGCGTTGGAAGCCCTGGCGGGCCTGGCCCGTTTCAGCCAAGTGCTACTCTGCGTACATAACCCTTGCCGCCACCACTGGTCCGACATCGTCGCCGACAAGGACTTGCTGCGTAACGAATACAAACGCCAGGCGCGCAAAGCGGGTATGCCGGTCACCATCGACCCACAAACCTTGCATCAGCACGCCCATCCGCTGCTCGCCGCCTGGGGCAAGCAGGGCCGCGATTACATCAGCCTGTTGGACAGTTACGATGACCCCAACAGCTACCGCGCCGCATTCCGCGATGGCCGCATTGACCTGTTCAGCGACAGCCAACCCACCACGCTGCTCAACCAGCTCCAGGACGATATCCTCGAACTGCGCCCACTGAGTGAAACCCGTGAGCTATGGCCCGCTGTCGACCTGGAGCTCGATGCTTCGATCCGTTTCCACATCGCCCACAGCGCCCAGCGCGAAGTGGAAATCCTTCACGACCAACTGCTCCAAGGCTTCAGTTCCGACCCAGCATTGCGCCCCCGGGACATCATCGTCATGGTCCCCGACGTCGACAGCTACGCGCCGCACATCCGCGCGGTGTTCGGCCAGCTTGAGCGCAACGACCCACGCTTTATCCCTTTCACCCTCACCGACCAAGGCCAACGCGGCCGCGACCCTCTGCTGATCGCCGTCGAACACCTGCTGAAACTCCCCGACAGCCGCTTCCCCGTCAGCGAAATCCTCGACCTGCTCGACGTTCCCGCCCTGCGCGAACGTTTCGCTATCAAAGAGCGCGACCTGCCCACCTTACATCGCTGGATCGAAGGCGCGGGCATCCGCTGGGGGCTGAACGCCGAGCAACGAGCCGGGTTAGGTCTACCTCAAGCGCTGGAGCAAAACAGCTGGCGATTCGGCCTGCGCCGTATGTTGCTGGGCTATGCCGTCGGCACTGGCACGGCCTGCGCCGGGATTGAGCCCTACGACGAAATCGGCGGCCTCGATGCGGCCCTGATCGGCCCACTAGTAGCCTTGCTCGATGCCTTGAACGACGCCCATCAGGCGCTCTCACAACCAGCCTCTCCCCAGGTGTGGGGCGAGCGACTGCAACGCCTGATGCAGCTGTTTTTCCTGCCCAGCAGTGAGCACGATGACTATCTCTTAGGCCAGCTCGAACAATTAAGAGAGACGTGGCTGGAAACCTGCGAGGCTGTTGGATTGCAGGATGAGTTACCACTTACCGTGGTCCGTGAGGCATGGCTGGCCGGGTTGGATCAAGGGCGCCTGTCCCAGCGCTTTCTCGCTGGAGCTGTCAATTTTTGCACCCTGATGCCCATGCGGGCGATCCCATTCAAGCTGGTCTGCCTGCTGGGCATGAACGACGGCGACTACCCGCGTGCCCAGCCGCCCCTGGACTTCGACCTGATGGGCAGCGACTACCGCCCCGGCGACCGTTCACGCCGTGAAGACGACCGCTACTTGTTGCTCGAAGCGCTACTGTCGGCCCGCGACCAGCTCTATATCAGTTGGGTAGGCCGCAGCATCCGCGACAACAGCGATCGCCCGGCCTCTGTGTTGATCGGTCAATTGCGCGATCACCTCGCCAGCGGCTGGCAGCACGTCAAAAACGATGAAGCGCTTATCGACGCAATGACCCAGGAGCATCCGCTCCAGCCCTTCAGCGCCCGCTACTTCCACGCAGGCGATCCGTTGTTCAGCTATGCCCGCGAATGGCAACTGCTGCATGAAACGTTGGTCGCCATAAGCCCAGAGAATGCGTTGGCGCAACACCAGCAGGAAGAGCCCTTGAGCCTCGGCCAGTTACAGGACTTCCTGCGCAACCCGGTTAAACATTTCTTCAGTCAGCGTCTGAAAGTGTTCTTCGAAGCCGCCGAAGTGCCGCTGGCCGACGAAGAGCCTTTCGTCCTGGACGCGCTGCAACGCTACAGCCTCAGCGACAGCCTGTTGAGCGCCGCGCTGACCCAACCCGATCACCTCGATCAGGCCCTAAATGCCCAGGCCCTGCGCCTGCAAGGCAGCGGCCTGCTGCCGATGGTTGGCTTCGGTGAGTGCCTGCGTAACGAGCTGATCGAGCCATTGCCTGATTTGGTGCAACGTTATCAACACCTTCTGGCGCTTTGGCCAACCCCACACACCGGTGCTGAACCGATCAGTTTCGAGTATCAGGGCATCCAGCTCGAAGGCTGGATCAGCGGCCTGCATCGACGCAGTGACGGCGGCTTGTTAAGTGTCACTACCATCCCCAACAGCATTGGCTCGATCAAGACCCGCAAGTGGCATCGCCTGATCCGCCCTTGGGTCAATCATGTGGTGGCCTGCGCCTGCGGCCTGCCATTGAGCACCGGCCTGGTCGCGAGTGACGACACCTTGCTGCTGGCCCCGCTGAATAAGCCCACTGCGCAGGAAATCCTTGGCCACCTGCTGCTGGCCTGGCACACCGGCATGAGCACACCGCTGCCTGTCGCGGTGAAAACCGCCTTCGCCTGGCTCGGTCAGACCGATCCCGCCAAGGCCCAGGCCGCAGCCAGCAAAGCCTACGAAGGCGATGGCATAACCACCGACGGCGAGCGCCGTGAAACGCCCGCACTCACGCGGCAATTTCCCGACTACGCCGCGTTGGTTGCCAGTGAAGAATTCGAAGGCTGGTGCGAAACCCTGTATCGCCCCCTGATCAACGCCCCATGGCGATCACTCTCCAACGCGGAGGCCGGCGCATGATTGGCAAACCTTTGGCCCTGGCGTTCCCGCTTAAAGGCAGCCAGTTGATTGAGGCCAGTGCCGGCACTGGCAAGACCTTCACCATATCTGCCTTGTACCTGCGCCTGGTGCTCGGCCACGGTGGTGATGAGTCCGGCTTCGGCCGCGAACTGCTACCGCCGCAAATCCTCGTTGTGACGTTCACCGACGCCGCTACCAAAGAGCTGCGTGAACGCATCCGCATCCGCCTGGCCGAAGCCGCGCGTTTCTTCCGCGACGAAATCGAGCAGCCCGATGCGTTGATCGCCGACTTGCGCGATCAATACGCCCCTGAACAATGGCCCGCCTGCGCCAACCGCCTGGACATCGCCGCGCAATGGATGGATGAAGCCGCTGTCTCGACGATTCACAGTTGGTGCCAGCGCATGCTGCGCGAACACGCGTTCGACAGCGGCAGCCTGTTTACCCAGACCCTGGAAACCGACCACAGCGACCTGCTGGGCGAAGTGCTGCGCGACTACTGGCGGCTGTTCTGCTACCCGATGCACGACGACGCGCTCAACTGGGTGCGCAGCCATTGGGGCGGCCCCGCTGCACTGATGCCGCGAGTGCGTGCGCTGTTCGGCAGCGAGCGGCCAACCGACGAAAGCCGCGAGCCGGCCGAACTGATCAACGCCTGCCTGCAAGAACGCCGTGCCGCGCTGGTAAACCTGAAGGCGCCTTGGCAACAATGGGCCGTCGAGCTGCGGGATATCTGCCTGCAAGCCGTCGCGGCCAAAGCTGTCGATGGGCGCAAGATGCAAGCGCGCTATTTCGAACCCTGGTTCGAAAAGATCAGCGCCTGGGCGGCGGATGAAACCCTGGAACAACTGGACATCGGCACCGGCTTCACGCGCCTCACGCCCGACGGCATGGCCGAAGCCTGGAAGGGCGAACCGCCGCAGCACCCCGGGATCGACGCCATGGCCGGCCTCAAGGCCAGCCTCGACGCTTTGCCAACGCCAGACGCGGCGGTGTTGCAACACGCTGCCGGCTGGGTAGGTAAACGCTTCGAAGAAGAGAAACGTCGCCGCGCAGAGATGGGCTTCGACGACATGCTGATCCGCCTCAACGCCGCCCTCCAAGCCGACGGTGGCGAGCGCCTGGCCAGCGTGATCCGCGAGCAGTTCCCGGTGGCGCTGATTGATGAATTCCAAGACACCGATCCGGTGCAATACAGCATCTTTGACAGCATCTACCGCATCGAGGAAAACCACCTTGACAGTGGCTTGTTCCTGATCGGCGACCCTAAGCAGGCGATCTACGCCTTTCGCGGCGCCGACATCTACACCTACCTGCGTGCCCGGCAGTCCACCACCGGTCGTCATCACACCCTGGGCACCAACTTCCGTTCCAGCCATGCGATGGTCGAGGCGGTGAACCACGTATTCCAGCGTGCGGAAACCGGCCGTGGTGCGTTCCTGTTTCGCGAGCCCGATGGCGAGAACCCGGTACCGTTCCACCCGGTACTGTCCCAGGGCCGCAGAGAGCATCTGCAGGTCGACGGCCAAGCGCTTGCAGCCATGAACCTTTGGCACCTGCCCACCGACCAGCCGATTTCCAATGCGGTTTATCGTCAGCACTTGGCTGCCGCCTGCGCCACGCAGATCGTCGCGTTGCTCAATGGTGGGCAGCAAGGCACCGCAGGCTTTGTAAACGATCACAGCTTCAAGGGTGTGCTGCCGTCAGACATCGCCATCCTCGTGCGCGACGGCAAGGAAGCCCAGGCCGTGCGGGCTGAGCTGGCCAGCCGTGGCGTGCGCAGTGTGTACCTGTCGGATAAAGACTCAGTGTTCGCCGCCCAGGAAGCCCACGACCTGTTGGCCTGGCTCAAGGCGTGCGCCGAGCCGGATGTCGAGCGCCCGCTGCGCGCCGCGTTGGCCTGCGTCACCTTGAACCTGTCGCTGGCGGAACTGGAGCGTCTGAACCAGGACGAACTGGCGTGGGAATCCCGCGTCATGCAGTTCCGCGGCTACCGTTCCATCTGGCGTACCCAAGGCGTGCTGCCGATGCTGCGTCGCCTGCTTCATGACTTCAAGCTGCCGCAAACCCTTATCGCCCGCAGCGATGGCGAGCGTGTGCTGACCAACCTGTTGCACCTCAGTGAACTGTTGCAACAGGCCGCCTCGGAACTGGATGGTGAGCAGGCGTTGATTCGTCATCTGGCCGAACACCTGGCGCTGTCGGGTCAGGCCGGTGAAGAACAGATCCTGCGCCTGGAAAGCGATGAGCAACTGGTCAAAGTGGTGACCATCCACAAATCCAAGGGCCTGGAATACGACTTGGTGTTTCTGCCCTTTATCTGTTCGGCCAAACCCGTGGATGGCAGTCGCTTGCCGCTGCATTACCACGATGAACAGGGCCGATCCCAAGTGAGCCTGCGGCCGACAGCCGAGCTGATTGCCCAAGCCGACGACGAGCGCCTGGCCGAAGACCTGCGCTTGTTCTACGTGGCGTTGACCCGCGCCAAACACGCGTGCTGGCTGGGCATCGCCGACCTCAAGCGTGGCAATAACAGCAGCTCGGTCTTGCACCTGTCGGCCTTGGGCTATTTGCTCGGTGCCGGCGCGTCGCTGGGCGAGTCCGCCGGTCTGGCGCGCTGGTTGCTGGACTTGCAGGAAGGCTGCCCGGCGATCAGTTATGCCCTTGTGCCGGATGCGCAAGACATCGTGTTCCACCCGCCGCGCAATGAAGCAACCTTGCTCGCGCCGTTGCTGCCTAAACGCAAGGCTGCGGAAAACTGGTGGATCGCGTCCTACAGCGCCTTGCGCATTGGCGACAGCATGAGCGCCGCCAACCTCGAAGCGCCAGAAAGCCCACAGGCTCAGAAGCTGTTCGACGACGAACGCCTCGACCCTGATGCACCACGGGAAGTGGTGGCATCCGGCGGTGATATTCACCGTTTCCCACGCGGCCCTAATCCAGGCACCTTCCTTCACGGGTTATTGGAGTGGGCCGGTGAAGAGGGTTTCAACGTGACGCCTGAGGCCATCGAAAAAGCCGTGGGCGCACGCTGTAACCGACGCAACTGGGAAGGCTGGATCGTCACCCTCAGCGGCTGGCTGGGTCATCTGCTGCAAGCGCCGTTACCCCTGTACAACGAGCACGTCACCCTCAGCGGCCTGCAGCAGTACCAGATCGAAATGGAGTTCTGGTTCGCCAGTCACAAAGTCGATGTGCTTGCCCTCGACAAACTGGTGTGCCAACACACCCACGGCGGTGTCTCGCGTGTGGCCGCCGAACCGGTGCTGCTCAACGGTATGTTCAAGGGTTTTATCGACCTGACGTTCGAGCACGATGGCCGCTACTACGTGGCGGATTACAAATCCAACTGGCTCGGCCCTGACGATTCGGCCTATACCTTTGATGCCATGGAGCATTCGATCCTTGAGCATCGGTACGACCTGCAATACGTACTTTACCTGCTGGCCCTGCACCGCCAGCTCAAGGCGCGCTTGCCAAATTACGACTACGACCAGCACGTCGGCGGCGCCCTGTACCTGTTTCTGCGCGGTACCCAGTCGGTGAGCCAGGGTGCGTATTTCACCCGGCCGCCCCGTGAGCTGATCGAGGGGCTGGACCTGTTGTTCCAGGGCAAGCCCATTCCGCCCAAGGTTGAGCCCGCCTGGGAACAAGGAGTGCTGCTATGAGCCTGTCGCCGTTACCGCTGGAGGAGCTATTGCCCCTCAACCGCGCCGCGGACCTGTTGCAACTGCTGGAGCGTTGGGTCGAGCGTGGTTGGTTGCGTGCCTTGGACAAAGCGTTCGTCGGCTTCCTGTACGAGCTTGATCCCCAGGCTGATCCCTTGGTGCTGTTGGCGGCAGCTTTGACCAGCCACCAGTTGGGCCATGGTCATGTCTGCCTGGACCTGTTCGAAACCCTCAATGCGCCGGATTTCGCCCTGTCACTGCCGCCCGAAGGCGACCTGCACACCGGGGCCATGCTGCTGCCGTCGCAGTTGCTGCACGGTCTGGACGGCGCCCATTGGTGTCATGCCCTGGCTAGCAGCCAACTGGTCGCGCTGGAGGTCGATAGCAGCGATGCGGCCCAGAGCCGGCCGTTGGTGTTGTCTGGCAAACGTCTGTACCTGCGCCGCTACTGGGCCTACGAGCGACGTATCGACAGTGCCCTGCGTTTGCGCCTGGCGACCGTGGAAAGGGCCGCCGCCGATTTGCCGCAGCGCCTCAATCGCCTGTTCGATCAACCGGCGCCCGATGGCGTGATTGACTGGCAAAAACTTGCCTGCGCGCTGGCGACCCGTGGCGCATTCAGTATTGTCACCGGCGGCCCCGGCACCGGCAAAACCACCACGGTGGTACGCCTGCTCGCACTTTTGCAGGCGCCCGCCGTGGAGGCCGGCAGCCCGTTGCGCATCCGCCTGGCCGCGCCGACCGGTAAAGCCGCGGCGCGCCTGACCGAATCCATCAGTCAGCAAGTGCTGTCGCTGACAGTGCCCGACAATGTGCGGGAAAAAATCCCGACCCAGGTCACTACTGTCCACCGCCTGTTGGGCAGCCGCCCGGGAACTCGGCACTTCCGTCATCACCTGGGTAACCCATTGCCGTTGGATGTGCTGGTAGTAGACGAAGCCTCGATGATCGACCTGGAAATGATGGCCAACCTGCTCGACGCCTTGCCGCCCCATGCCCGCTTGGTACTGCTGGGCGACAAGGACCAACTGGCGTCGGTGGAAGCGGGGGCCGTGCTCGGCGATTTGTGCCGCGATGCCGAAGCCGGCTGGTACAGCCCGCACACGCGCCAATGGCTGCAAGCGGTCAGCGGCGAAGACCTCAGTGCCAGCGGCCTGCAAGAAGATCTCGACGGTAGCCATCCCCTGGCCCAGCAAGTGGTGATGCTGCGCTATTCGCGACGCTTCGGGGAAGGCAGCGGCATCGGCCAACTGGCGCGCTGGGTCAACCAGCAAAACGCCGAAGAGGCCCGCCAGCTGTTAGCCGCACGTCGTCACGACGACCTGTTCTGCGTCAGCCTCAAGGGCGAACAGGATCACGCCCTTGAGCGCCTGGTACTGGACGGGCAGGGCGAGGGTGCCCAAGGCTATCGCTACTATCTGAACCTGCTGCAATCGGCACGCCCACCTCTCGATACACCGCGTGACGATCACGCCTGGACCCATTGGGCGCAACAATTGCTGCAAGCCTTCGACGCGTTCCAACTGCTTTGCGCCGTGCGTAAAGGCCCTTGGGGCGTCGAGGGGCTGAACCTGCGCATCACTGCGGCCCTGCGCAAAGTGCGTCTGATCGAAGGCGACGAACAGTGGTACGAAGGCCGTCCGGTGCTGATGACCCGCAACGACTACGGCCTTGGCCTGATGAACGGCGATATCGGCATCGCGCTGAAATTGCCCGAAAGCGACGGTGGCCCCCCAGTGCTGCGCGTGGCTTTCCCGCGAAACGATGGCCAGGGTGGCGTGCGCTTCGTGTTGCCCAGCCGGCTCAATGACGTGGAAACCGTGTACGCAATGACCGTGCACAAATCCCAGGGTTCGGAGTTCACCCACACCGCACTGATCCTGCCGGATGCCCTGAACCCGGTGCTGACCAAAGAGCTGATCTACACCGGCATCACCCGCGCCAAGCGTTGGTTCAGCCTGATCGAGCCGCGGGGAGGCGTGTTTGAGGAAGCGGTGCGGCGCAAGGTTAAACGCTTGAGCGGACTCATGCTGGAGCTGGACGCTATGCCTGAAAAAACTGACTAATTGGTCATGCGATATTTCTGATTCAGATGTCTGATTTTTCTGAAAAAATAGTGCGCCCCGCGCAAGCTGTGTTTCGTGGGAATTTTCGCCGCTGTGCTATCGTTGCGGCATCACCTTGGAAAACACCGGAGAGAATTGCTGCATGAACGTGGCTGTCTCGCCCACAGAGCGCAGTTTGAGCTGGAGACGCATGTTACTGGTGGCGGTTCTGTGCCTGCTCGCGCCCCACGTATGGGCGCAGACGCCCAGCCCGGCTGATCATCGCGCCCAGTCGGTCACCCAAGTGGTTCTCGGTATCCTCAGCTATGCCCGGTGGCCGGTGGAACCTGCGCAGTTGCGGCTGTGCATTGTCGGGCCGACCCAGTACACCGATGACTTGGTCAAAGGCACCACACAAGCCACCGGCCGTCCGGTGCTGGTGCGCCGCCTGCTGGTCGATAATCCCGATATTGTCAGCGCCTGTGACGCCGTCTACATCGGCAAACTCACTGCCGACGAGCGCAACCGCTTGTTCACCTCGCTGATTGGCCACCCAGTGCTCAGCATCAGCGAAGGGGGCGACCAATGCACGGTGGGCAGCCTGTTCTGCCTGCGGGTGGGCGATGAGCAGGTATCGTTCGAGGTCAACCTGGATTCCGTCGCCCGCAGCGGCGTGCGCATCCATCCCAGCGTGTTGCAGTTATCCCGCCGTCGAGCGCCTGGGTCATGAGTCGTAATAAAGTGCGGCCGACCCTGCGTTCGGTCATTGCCCGTGGGCATATGATCCTGGCCCTGGTGGCGGTAACCCTGGCCAGTGTCTCCCTGACCCTGCTCGGTGTACTCGCCCTGCGGGTGTACGCCGAGCACAACCTGCACCTGATCGCCCGTTCCATCAACTACACCGTGGAAGCGGCGGTGGTCTTCAACGACAGCGCGGCGGCCACCGAGGCCCTGAGCCTGATTGCCTCCACGGAGGAAGTGGCCCAGGCGGAAGTCTTCGATATCAACGGCAAGCTTCTGGCGCGCTGGGTGCGCCCGGAAACTGGCATGTTGTCACGGGTCGAGCTGCAAATAGCGCATGCCCTGCTTGAACAGCCCATCAGCCAGCCGATCCTGCGCCAGGGGCAAACCGTGGGCAGCCTGCACCTGGTTGGCCATGGTGGCAGCCTGTTGCGCTTCTTGCTCAGCGGCCTGGTCGGGATTCTGATCTGCACCGCCCTCAGCGCCTGGGTGGCCTTGCACCTGTCGCGACGGCTGCTCAATGGCATCACCGTGCCATTGCAACGTTTGGCCGCCGTGGCCCACGCCGCCCGCAGCGAGCGCGACTTCGACCGCCGCGTACCCTCGGCGCAGATCGCCGAACTCGACAGCCTGGGCAGCGACTTCAACGCCCTGCTGGGCGAGATGGAAGCCTGGCAGAGTCACCTGCAAAGCGAGAACGAAACCCTGGCTCACCAGGCCAGCCACGACAGCCTCACCGGTCTGCCCAACCGCGCGTTCTTCGAAGGCCGCTTGATCCGCGCCTTGCGCAGTGCTGCCAAGGTTAACGAGCGAGTGGCGGTGCTGTTTCTCGACAGCGACCGCTTCAAAGATATCAACGACAGCTTCGGCCACGCCGCCGGCGACGCCGTGCTGGTGGCCGTTGCCGACCGCGTGCGTGCGCAACTGCGTGAGAATGACTTGGTGGCGCGCCTGGGCGGCGATGAATTTGCGGTATTGCTCGCGCCGCTGCACAAGGCCGAAGACGCCCAGCGCATCGCCGACAAAATTATTTCAAGCATGGACGTGCCGATCCCACTGCCCGGAGGCACCGAGGTGTTGACCTCCCTCAGTATCGGCATCGCCATTTATCCCGATCATGGCGCCACTCCCGGCACCTTGCTCAACGCCGCCGATACGGCGATGTACCAGGCCAAACGACAGTCCTCGGGCGGCCAGCAAACGGCGGAGTCGGAGCACCCCGTCGTCAACGTTCAACACAGGAGTTGATTCCCTTGTTCGCTAACACACGCGTTTTGTTTATTTCGTTACTCGTTGCCTTCCTGGCCCTCAGCGGCTGTCAGACGCCACCGCCCAAGGGGCTGACCCCGGCGCAAGTTGCCGTGCTCAAACAACAAGGTTTCGAGCTGACCGATGAAGGCTGGGCCTTCGGCCTGTCCGGCAAAGTGCTGTTTGGCAGCGACGTCGAAACCCTCAACAAACCCAGCACCGCCATCGTCGAACGCATCGGCAAGGCCCTGGTAGGCGCAGGCATCGAGCGCGTGCGCGTCGACGGCCACACCGACGCCTCGGGCAAAGAACCCTACAACGTGGCGCTGTCCCTGCGCCGCGCCAAAAGCGTGGGCAAGGTGCTGACCCGCGTGGGTATGAAAGAAGAGAACATCCAACTGCGCGGCCTGGGCAGCAGCGAGCCGGTGGCGTCGAATACGACGACGGCGGGCCGAACCGAGAATCGCCGGGTGTCGATTGTGGTGATCGCGGACTAAGGCAGTTCACCCGCCTCAATCTGAAATACATTCAAAATGTGGGAGGGGGCTTGCTCCCGATAGCAGTGTGTCAGCCAATACAACTGGTGACTGACACGCCGCCATCGGGGGCAAGCCCCCTTCCACATTTGCCATCAGTGTGGTTCAAGGCGTCTTACTGCGCAAACCGCATCTCCCGCGTCTCGCCCATCAACAACCCCTGATTCTGCTCTGTCACCTCCCTGATGTAATCCCACAACAACGTAATGCGCTTCAACTTGCGCAGATCCTCCCGGCAATACATCCAGAACTGCCGCGTAACCGCAATCTGCTCCCCCAGCACCGGCAACAAGCGCGGATCCTGCGCCGCCAGAAAGCACGGCAATATCGCCATCGACCGCCCTTGCTGTGCCGCCACGTACTGCGCGATCACGCTAGTACTGCGCAGGCTGGCGCTGGCGCCGGGCACTACGTTGGCCAGGTACAGCAGCTCCGAGCTGAACGCCAGGTCATCCACATAGCTGATAAACGGATGCTCGGCCAAATCCGCGGGTTTGCGGATCGGCGGGTGTTGGTCGAGGTAATCCTGAGTGGCGTACAGCTGGAGTTTGTAGTCGCACAGTTTGCAACACACATACGGCCCGTGTTCCGGGCGTTCCAGGGCGATGACGATGTCGGCTTCGCGCTTGGACAGGCTGATGAAGTGGGGCAGGGGCAGGATGTCTACCGAGATCGCCGGGTAGGTGTCGACGAAATGGCTCAGTTGCGGAGTGACAAAGAAGCTGCCGAAACCTTCGGTGCAGCCCATGCGCACATGGCCGGACAGCGCCACGCCGGAGCCGGAGACTTGTTCGCAGGCCATGTGCAACGTGCTTTCGATCGACTCCGCGTAACCGAGCAGACGCTGGCCCTCGGGGGTGAGGACAAAGCCGCTGGTCCGGGATTTTTCGAACAGCAGGGTACCGAGCGACACTTCCAGTGAGCTGATGCGCCGCGACACAGTGGTGTAGTCCACCGCCAGGCGTTTGGCAGCCACGCTGGCCTTGCGGGTACGGGCCACTTCGAGGAAAAACTTCAGGTCATCCCAGTTCAGGGAGCCCAGGGAGGTGATGTTTTTTTGCATATTGAACCGGCTTTTATGTGCGTTCTTATTAGAAGTTTGCACATCTATACTCCAAAAACAGTCCGAACGCCTCATTACCAAGGCGATTCACGCGCCTTGTCTCTGCATAACTACAAGATTGGAGACCACATGAACGCATCTGCCGATATTTCCGTGCAACAGGTCAAGTTGCTGATCAACGGCGAGTGGGTCGAGTCCAAGACCACCGAATGGCAAGACATCGTCAACCCGGCCACCCAGCAAGTGCTGGCCAAAGTCCCGTTCGCCACTGCTGATGAAGTCAACGCTGCCATCGACGCCGCCCATCGCGCCTTCCAGACCTGGAAACTGACGCCGATCGGCGCGCGCATGCGCATCATGCTCAAGCTGCAAGCCTTGATCCGCGAACATTCCAAGCGCATCGCCGTAGTCCTCAGCGCCGAGCAGGGCAAGACCATTGCCGATGCTGAAGGCGATATTTTCCGTGGCCTGGAAGTGGTCGAACACGCCTGCTCCATCGGCACCCTGCAAATGGGCGAGTTTGCCGAGAACGTTGCCGGCGGCGTCGACACCTACACCCTGCGCCAACCCATCGGCGTGTGCGCCGGCATTACCCCGTTCAACTTCCCGGCGATGATTCCGCTGTGGATGTTCCCGATGGCCATCGCTTGCGGTAACACCTTCGTGCTCAAGCCGTCCGAGCAGGACCCGCTGTCGACCATGCTGCTGGTGGAGCTGGCGCTGGAAGCCGGTGTGCCGGCTGGCGTGCTCAACGTGGTGCATGGCGGCAAGGACGTGGTGGATGCACTGTGTACCCATAAAGACATCAAGGCCGTGTCCTTCGTCGGTTCGACTGCCGTGGGCACCCATGTCTACGACCTCGCCGGCAAGCACGGCAAGCGCGTGCAATCGATGATGGGCGCCAAGAATCATGCGGTGGTGCTGCCAGACGCCAACCGTGAACACACCCTCAATGCGCTGGTCGGCGCCGGTTTTGGCGCGGCAGGCCAGCGTTGCATGGCCACGTCGGTGGTGGTGCTGGTGGGCGCGTCCAAGCAGTGGCTGCCGGACCTCAAGGCCCTGGCGCAGAAGCTCAAGGTCAACGCGGGCAGCGAAGCCGGCACGGACGTCGGCCCGGTGATCTCCAAGCGCGCCAAGGCACGCATCCTGGAGTTGATCGAAAGCGGCGTGAAAGAAGGCGCCAAGCTCGAACTGGACGGCCGGGACATCAAGGTGCCGGGCTTCGAGCACGGTAACTTTGTCGGCCCGACCCTGTTCTCGGGCGTGACCACTGACATGCGCATCTACACCGAGGAAATCTTCGGACCAGTGTTGGTGGTGCTTGAAGTCGCGACCCTTGATGAGGCCATCGCCTTGGTCAACGCCAACCCGTTCGGCAACGGCACTGGCCTGTTCACCCAGAGCGGTGCGGCGGCGCGCAAGTTCCAGAGCGAAATCGATGTGGGCCAGGTCGGTATCAACATCCCGATCCCGGTGCCAGTACCGTTCTTCAGCTTCACCGGCTCGCGCGGCTCCAAGCTTGGCGACCTCGGCCCCTACGGCAAGCAAGTGGTGCAGTTCTACACCCAGACCAAAACCGTCACCAGCCGCTGGTTCGACGACGACACGGTCAACGATGGCGTTAACACCACCATCAACCTGCGCTGATCCCGGGAGACGACCATGAAGATTGCATTTATCGGCCTGGGCAACATGGGCGCACCCATGGCCCGCAACCTGATCAAGGCCGGCCACCGGCTGAACCTGTTCGACCTTAACCAGACGGTACTCAAAGAGTTGGCCGAACTCGGCGGCACCATCAGCAGTTCGCCCCGTGATGCGGCGAAAGACGCTGAACTGGTGATTACCATGCTGCCGGCCGCCGCCCATGTGCGCAGCGTCTGGCTGAATGAAGATGGCGTGCTCGCAGGCATCGGCCAAGGTGTGCCAGCGGTGGATTGCAGCACTATCGACCCGCAGACCATCCGTGATGTAGCGGCCGCGGCGGCAAAACAGGGCGTGGCAGTGGCCGATGCACCGGTTTCCGGTGGCACCGGCGGCGCGCAAGCCGGGACGCTGACCTTTATGGTCGGCGCCAACCCGCAACTGTTCGCCACCCTGCAACCGGTACTGGCGCAGATGGGCCGCAATATCGTGCACTGCGGCGAGGTTGGCACCGGGCAAATAGCCAAGATCTGCAACAACCTGCTACTGGGTATCAGCATGGTCGGCGTCAGTGAAGCCATGGCCCTGGGCGACGCATTGGGTATCGACACCCAAGTGCTGGCCGGCATCATCAACAGCTCCACCGGGCGCTGCTGGAGTTCCGATACCTACAACCCGTGGCCTGGTGTGATTGAAACTGCACCGTCATCGCGCGGCTATACCGGTGGTTTCGGCGCCGACCTGATGCTCAAGGATTTGGGGCTTGCCACTGAAGCGGCGCGCCAGGCACACCAGCCGGTGATCCTCGGTGCGGTGGCCCAGCAGTTGTATCAATCAATGAGCCAGCGTGGGGAAGGGGGTAAGGACTTCTCGGCGATCATCAACAGCTATCGCAAGCCTGAGTAGGGCATTTTTCCGGGAGCCAGCCAATGACTGGCTCCCGGGTTTTGCGGGTCAGGCGAACACAAAATACTTACGCACCGTCTCAACCACTTCCCACGTCCCCTTCATCCCCGGCTCCACCACAAAGATATCCCCAGCGCGTAGATGGATCGGCTGCATGCCTTCAGGCGTGATCACGCAGTAGCCTTCCTGGAAATGGCAGTATTCCCACTTCACATATTCCACGTACCACTTGCCCGGTGTGCAGATCCAGGTGCCCATGATCTTGCTGCCGTCTTCGCTGGTGTAGGCGTTGAGGTTAACGGTGTGCGGGTCGCCTTCGAGCTTTTCCCATTTGCAGGCATCCAGGACCGGCAGTGGGTGAGTGTCGCGCAGTACGGTGATGGGCTTGGACATGATGACTCCGAGGCAAGGGATGAAGAGTCGAACCCTATAGCGTCCCAGGCAGGCTTGGTGGTCTGTACTCGACATCGGGATGCCCAGAAGCGCAGCCGGGTCTATTTGATATATCCCATCATCAATTCGCTGTTTCCTCGCAGTTCGTGCGAAAGAATTCCCGTCTCACGCGAGAATTCGCAAGAAAATTCAGAGCTGGCCCTCGTATCATTCACCCCAGTACCCAGTGAGAGCCTTGCAATGAACCCAATAAAAACGTGGTGGGATATCAGCCCGCCCTTGAGCACGGCGACCCCGACCTGGCCGGGCGATACGCCGTTCCAGGAAGAGCGCGTGTGGCAGTTCGGCCCTGAGTGCCCGGTGAATGTGGGCCGCGTGACCTTGTCACCGCATACCGGCGCCCATGTGGATGCCCCGCTGCATTACAGCGCCGACGGCGCGCCGATTGGCGAGGTGTCGCTGGATGTGTACATGGGGCCTTGTCGGGTACTGCATTGCCTGGGCAGCGGCGCGTTGGTACAGCCTCATCAGTTGCAAGGGCGTGTGGATAACCTGCCGGAGCGGGTGCTGCTGCGCACTTATCCACAAGCGCCACTCACCGAGTGGGATTCGAATTTCACCGCCATCGCCCCGCAAACCATCGAGCTGCTCGCCGGCCTGGGGGTGCGCCTGATTGGTATCGACACGCCGTCCCTGGACCCGCAACAGTCCAAGACCATGGATTCGCACAACGCCGTAGCCCGTCACGGCATGGCGATCCTCGAAGGCATCGTGCTCGATGAGGTACCGGAGGGCGACTATGAGTTGATCGCGCTGCCGCTGCGCTTTGCCAACCTCGATGCCAGCCCGGTCCGCGCAATCCTGCGCCCGCTCAAGGAGCCTACGCGATGAGCCAATGTCCTTTCTCTCCAGAATATAAGCCTGCCGACGCCCAGCCACCGGAAGAATGGCATAACGCCGAATTGAATTTTTCCGAGTCCATGAGCTACGGCGACTACCTGGACCTGGGCAAGGTTCTCAGCGCCCAGCACCCGCTGTCGCCGGATCATAACGAAATGCTCTTCATCATCCAGCACCAGACTTCGGAGCTGTGGATGAAGCTGATGCTCCACGAACTCAAGGCCGCCCGCGAACACGTGCGCCTGGGCGAGTTGCCGCCGGCGTTCAAGATGCTGGCGCGAGTGTCGCGGATCTTTGATCAACTGGTGCACGCCTGGGCGGTGCTGGCGACCATGACACCGTCGGAGTACAAGGCGATTCGCCCGTTCCTGGGGCAGTCGTCGGGGTTCCAGTCGTTCCAGTACCGCGAGATCGAATTCATCCTTGGCAACAAGAGCCCGGCGCTGCTGCGGCCCCATGCGCATCGCCCGCAATTGTTGCAGCAACTGCAGGTGGCGATTGCCACGCCGTCGCTGTATGACGAGGCGATTAACTTGATGATCAAGGCCGGGCTGGCGATTGACCCCAAGCGCGCCGAACGCGACCCGACGGCGGCCACGGTGCATGATGAATCTGTTGAAGCGGCGTGGCGTGAGGTGTATCGCGACCCTAGCCGGTATTGGGATTTGTATCAGTTGGCCGAGAAGTTTATCGACCTGGAGGATTCATTCCGCCAATGGCGCTTCCGCCATGTCACGACAGTGGAGCGGATCATCGGTTTCCAGCCTGGCACCGGTGGTACTGAAGGCGTGGGTTACCTGCGCAAGATGCTCGACACCGTGTTGTTTCCCGAACTCTGGCGAGTGCGTTCCACCCTCTAAACAAAAAAGCCCCGGATCACCGGGGCTTTTCATTTGGAATGCAGTTAAAAATGTGGGAGGGGGCTTGCTCCCGATAGCGGAGTGTCAGTCACCAGATATACCGGCTGACATACTGCTATCGGGAGCAAGCCCCCTCCCACATTGGTATTACTGCGCTGCGGCTACCGCTTTCGTCTTACTTACGCGCAGCCGATAGGCCACGTAAATAATCCCCACCCAAACCGGCATCGCATACACCGATTCGCGAATACCCGGGATCGCGAGCATCACGCTGATAATCATCAGCATGAACGCCAGGCACAGGTAGTTGCTGAACGGGAACCAGAAGGTCTTGAACGACGGCGTCACGCCTTGCTCGCCCATGGCCTTGCGGAACTTGATGTGGGTGATGCTGATCAGCGCCCAGTTGATCATCAGCGAAGCAACCACCAGGGCAAACAACAACTCCAGGGCACTTTGCGGCGCGACGTAGTTGACCACCACGCACAGCATCGTCACCAACGCCGAAATCGCCAACGCCCGCAGCGGTACGCCTTGCTTGTTGAGCTTCATCAACGCCTTGGGTGCGTCACCCTGCTCGGCCAGGCCGAACAGCATGCGGCTGTTGCAGTACACGCCGCTGTTGTATACCGACAGCGCCGCGGTCAGCACCACGAAGTTGAGGATGTGGGCGGCGGTGTCGTTGCCGATCAGCGAGAAGATCTGCACAAACGGGCTGCCGCTGTAGGGATCGCCCGAGGCGCCGAGGGTTTGCAGCAGTTGATCCCACGGGTACAGCGACAACAGCACGGTCAGCGCACCGACGTAGAAAATCAGGATGCGGTACACCACCTGGTTGATCGCCTTGGGGATCACCTTGCGTGGCTCGCTGGCCTCGGCAGCGGTGATGCCGACCAGTTCCAGGCCACCGAACGAGAACATGATGAAGGCCATGGACATCAACAGCCCCATGCCGCCATTCGGGAAGAAACCGCCGTGGCTCCACAGGTTGCTGACCGAGGCTTGCGGGCCGCCAGTGCCGCTGAACAACAGGTAGCAGCCGAGTACGATCATGCCGACAATCGCTACCACCTTGATGATCGCAAACCAGAATTCGGCTTCACCAAAGAACTTCACGTTCAGGGTGTTGATCAGGTTAACCGCGACAAAGAACACCAGCGCGCTGACCCAGGTCGGAATCTCTGGCCACCAGAACTGGATGTACTTGCCCACGGCCGTCAGTTCGGCCATGCCCACCAAGACGTAGAGTACCCAATAGTTCCAGCCCGCCAAAAAGCCTGCGTAACCGCCCCAGTATTTGTGCGCGAAGTGGCTGAAGGAGCCGGCTACCGGCTCTTCGACGATCATTTCGCCGAGCTGGCGCATGATCAGGAACGCGATAAACCCGGCAATCGCATAGCCCAGGATCATCGACGGCCCCGCCGACTTGAGTACCCCGGCCGAGCCGAGGAACAAGCCTGTACCAATCGCCCCTCCCAAAGCGATCAGCTGAATGTGCCGGTTCTTCAGGCCACGCTTGAGGCCCACCGGGTTAACCATGTCATCCGCCATTAACATTCCCTTCTACTTGTTTTTCTCAAGGGTGAGTGCACGCCGCATCGGCCCCTCAGAAGTGCTGAGGGTCAGATATTACTCTGCGTAAACTTTTCGTAATACAGCTGAACGCCATCAAGTGCCTGATCCGCCAGCCATTGTTGAATGGATTCGACCATTGGAGGGGGGCCGCACACGTACATATCCGCCGATCTATCCCGCAATTCGGCCAGGTCGAAATGTTCGGTGAGGTAGCCACGTTTGCCGGGCCAGTCCTCGGAGGGTGCGCTGAGCACTTCGGTATAGCGAAAGTCCGGGATTTTCGCGGCATAGGCCTGGATACGCGCCGCTTCGCACAAGTCCTCGGCGACGCGCACGCCGTAGTACAGGTGCACGGGTTGTACGCAACCGCTGGCTGCCAGTTCATCGAGCATGCCCAGCAATGCCGACAACCCGGTGCCGCCCGCCACCAGCACCAGCGGCTGGGTGACGTGGCGCAGATAGAACGCGCCCAATGGCGCCTCAAGCAGCATTTCATCACCCACCTGGCAGCGTTCCCGCAGGTAGTTGCTCATCACTCCATCAGGCAGCAGGCGCACCAGGAACTGCAATTGATTGCCCGGCCGATTGGCGAAGGAGTAAGAGCGCCAACTGTCGGTGCCGGGCACCGAGACGCGAGCGTACTGGCCGGGCAGGAAATCCAGTGGCTGGTCTAGTTGCACCTGCACGATCGCCGTACTGGTGGACACCTGCTGCACGTCGCTCACCGTTCCGCGTACCTGCACCGGCCCGGGCGCATTGCACAGGCTTGAATCGAAGTCGAAGTAGAAGGTGGCGTCGGACTGCACTCGAGTCTGGCAACTGAGCATCTTGCGTTGTTGCAGGTCGAGGCTGGAGAGGGCCTCGTCGTCTACATAGTCCTGGGTGTAATCCCCCGATTCGCAGCGGCCCTGGCAGGTACCGCATACGCCTTCGCGGCAATCCAGCGGGATCTTGATGCCGTTGCGCAGGGCCGCATCCAACAGGATTTCATTGGCGCCGACCGGAAAGAACAGGGTTTTGCCATCGGCAAAACTGAAGGCTACTTTGTGATTCATCTAGAAAGCTCCGGTGCTTCAGAGGTGATAGAAATCCAGCACCGAGTTGATCGTGTCGTTGAGCAGTAACGCGTGCTTGCGGGTGATCAACCAACTGTCGCCCTCGGGCTTGAGGCGATAGGTCGCGTGCCCGTAAAACTGCTCCGAGGTCGCCAGGCGATAGAACAGCGTGTGCCAGTTCAAGCGCACTTCCAGCGTGCCGTCGGCTTGCTCGGCAATGCGTACGTTATTGATCAAGTGCAAGGTGCGCGGCATTGGCGTCGCCGAGGCGGCCTTGCCGGTGCGCAGGCGGAACACTCGGTCTTCCAGGCCCGAACGGTTGGCGTAGTAGATCAACGACATCTCGCGCTTGGGGTCGCGGGTGTAGACGTGTTCCGAGTCCCATTGCGGCAGGTGGAACTCACTCTGCGGGTCGAACAACTGCACGTAGGCGTCCCAGTCCTGGGCATCGCACAATTGGGACTTGCGGTAGAAGAACTGCTCGATCTGGTACTGCAATTGCGCATTCATTACTTCACCTCCCGCAGGGTCAGCGCTTGCTGGTCCAGGCCCTTGAGCAGGAACTGCTGCCAGTTGCGATGCTGGTTGACGTACAAGCCTTCGTGGGTGAATTCGGTGCCGGTCATTGCCGGTTGGATACCGATGGCCTCGCTGTTGGGCGTGGGGCCGGTTTCCCACCGGTGGCTGCCTCGTGAGATATCGCTCCAGCGTTCAAGCCTCCCCTGGAAACCGCGCTGGGCTTCGCGGAATTCCACCAGGTCGTCCGGCGTGCCCATGCCCGAAACATTGAAGAAATCTTCGAACTGACGAATGCGGTTTTCGCGATCCGCGTCAGACTCACCCTTCACGCCCAGGCACTGGCTGATGATCTCGGTCTTGTTCCAGGCCACCGGGCGGATGATGCGCAGCTGTGAGCTGATCTGGTCGAGGAAGAACAGGCTGGGGTAAATGTTGAGGTTGCGCAGGCGGTGCATCATCCACTCGGCCTTTTGCTGGCCGTGCTCTTGCACCAGGCGCGGCATGATGGTGGCGTAGCCGGAGCGCACGCTGGGGTTGGGCATGTCGCTGAACAGCACGCTGTGGCCATTGTTGAAAGCGAACCAGCCGTCGTCGGTATTTGCGTCACCGGCGCCAAGCTTGCTGTAGTCCAGCGTCGTGCTTGCGCCCGTGCCGTTCTCGGTATTCACCTGCTGGCGATGCTGCACCGTGGCCACGTAGTTGTAGTGCACGGTGCTGACGTGATAACCGTCCAGGCCGTTTTCGTTCTGCAGTTTCCAGTTGCCGTCGTAGGTGTAGGCCGACTTGCCCGGCAGCACCTCCAACTCCCCAGTGGCGGATTGCGCCACCATCATGTCGAAGAACACTTTGGCATCGCCGAGGAAGTCTTCCAGGCTGTCCGTGCCCTGCACGTTCAGGCTGATAAACACGAAGCCCTTGTAGCTTTCGATGCGTGCCTTTTTCAGGCCGCGGGTGGCTTTATCGAAACCCTCTGGATATTCCCCCGGTGCCTTGACCTTCACCAGCCGGCCGTCGCTCTTGTAGCACCAGGCGTGGAACGGGCAGGTGAAGGTGGACTGGTTGCCCTTGCCCACGCGGGTGAGGGTGGTGCCGCGATGTTGGCAGGCATTGATCAACGCGTTGAGTTGGCCCTCGCCATCGCGGGTGATGATCATCGGCTGGCGCCCGGCGCGCATCGTCACGAAGTCGTGGTTGTTCGCCAGTTCGCTTTCGTGGCAGGCGTAGATCCAGTTTTTCTCGAAGATCAGTTCCATCTCCAGGTCGAACAACTCGGGCTCGGTGAACATGTCACGGGCGATGCGAAACACCGCATCGGTCGGGCGAAAATCCAGGCAGCTTTCGATAAAGCTTTTCCACTGCTCGACGCTTCTTGCACCACTCATGGGAGGCACCTTTTGATCATGGCTAAACGGTGAACCATTAAGAGGCTGCGACGAGGTGCTGGGCTATCCGCTTAATGGGGGAAGCTGAGCCGCAAAGTTGGGCAGCAAATACCCACGCCGGTGCGCGCAGGTGACGGCATGCGCTACTGTGATTGCAGGTGAAGGTCGTAACAGCCTGGGGTTTATCCACATAGTCGGCCTTTGCTATCCACCCAGTGGCAACCGCGCTGGCGTGGCCTGGAACTTGCTGTCGATGTTCAACGACGCGCCGCCAGAGCGCGCAAACGCCTAACCGCCGTGGGTGCAGCCTGATGAGTAGCCAGACACGCGATATTCATATTCAACGCTTCGACCTGGAGGGTGCCCGCAGCTGGATGTCCGGCATCTGTGGGCCCCATCGCCTGGCAACGGCGACGCCCGAGCGCCTGCGTTTTCACCACAGTGCCAATGTGTTCAAGTCCCGCGCCACCACCTTGGGCGTGATCGAATATGGCACCGACGTGACCATCGACATCGAAGACGCCGAGCACTTCAGCAGCTACAGCCTGAGCCTGCCGCTGGTGGGCGAGCAGGAGCTGAGCAAGAACGGTGAACGCCTCAGTTCCAACCGCGACCAGGGCGTAATCATTTCGCCCAATGAACATCAGGTGCTGGCGATTTCCGGAGACTGCCGCAAGTTGCAGGTGGTGATCACTCGCGCGGCGATGAGCGAGTCGCTGGAAGGTTTGCTGCAACGGCCCATCGACGCGCCGCTGCGCTTTGAATCGGTGATGGATGCGGTGGACGGCGCCCCGGCCGCGTGGTGGCGCATGGCGCGTTATTTCATCGCCGAGCTGGAATGCAGCAGCGAGTTGTACGAACAGGCGGCGTTTACCCGCGACCTGGAAAGCTCATTGATCAAGGGGCTGATCCTGGCCCAGCCGAATAACTACTCCGAAGAACTGCGTGACGTGCTGGGGGTAAAACTGCCGCATTACCTGATCCGTGCGCGGCAATACATCCATGACAACGCGCGTGAGGCGGTGCACCTGGAAGACCTGGAAGTGGCAGCAGGGGTGTCGCGGTTCAAGCTGTTCGATGCGTTTCGCAAGTACTTCGCGCTGTCGCCCATGGCTTATCTGAAGAAGCATCGGTTGGGGGCTGTGCGCCAGGAGATTCTTGAGCATGGCACGGTCCGTACCATCTCTGAAATCGCCCTGGGTTGGGGGTTTACTCATTTGGGCAGGTTTTCGGCTGAGTACCGCAAGCTGTTCGATGAATCTCCCAGCCAGACGTTGCAGCGCAAGCGCCTGCGCACTTTCTAAAAAACACGGGAGATCAACTGTGGGAGGGGGCTTGCTCCCGAAAGCGGTGGAACAGCCAACGTATGCATCGACTGACACACTGCCATCGGGAGCAAGCCTCCTCCCACACTGTTGTTTTAGTGCCTGGGAGATTTCAGATCAGTTCTTCAACCAACTGCAAACAATGATTCAGCCCAGGCGACTGATCATTCACCCGTCGGCTGAGAATGATCGGAGAGGTCGCGGTGGTTTCCACAATCGGCGTATAGCCAATATCCGCCCGGTGCAACACCTGCACCGATGCCGGCACCAACGTCACGCCCATACCCGCGCCCACCAGGCCGATGGCGGTCTGCAACTCGTTGGTCCACTGCGCTACCTTCACGCTCAAACCGTGGGCATCGAACAGCGCGATCACATGGTCGGCATAACTGGGGCGCGGGTTGCCCGGGTAGAGCACAAAGGGCTCGGCGGCCAACTGGGCGAGGGTGGCGGGTGCGCCCAGCAACGGGTGGCCGCTGGGCAGCACGGCCACCAGGCGATCCTCCACCAGCACCCGCTGGACGATGGCCGGGTCGTCGATGCGAATCCGCCCGAAACCCACATCGATGCGCCCAGCCTTGAGTGCTTCGACCTGCTGCAGGGTGGTCATCTCCGACAAACCCAACTCCAGCTCCAGGGCCTCATGGTTGCGCAGCCGCCGGATCAATTCCGGCAGCACGCCGTACAAGGTCGAGGGCGCAAAGCCGATGCCCAACCAGGTCTTCTCGCCCAGGCCGATGCGCCGAGTGTTGTCGCAGACCTTGCCCAGTTGCTCGAGCAGCACATTGGCATGCTCATAGAAAAACCGCCCAGCCTCGGTCAGCCGCAAGGGCCGGCTACGTTCCAGCAGAGTGACCCCAAGCTCATCCTCCAGTTGCTGGATCTGCCGGCTCAAGGGCGGCTGGGCGATGTGCAGGCGTTCGGCGGCGCGGGTGAAGTTGAGGGTCTCGCCCAGCACCTGGAAATAGCGCAGGTGACGCAGTTCCATGACGGCTCCTTTCATACCTTGAGGGTATTGCTTGAGACCCATTCTATATTGGAACCCCGCAAAGATACGGCACAGAATCGGCCAAAACCTATAAAGAACCCAACGGGTATTGCCATGCCGATTTGCGCCATCGAGTCGATCGAAACCCTCATCGTCGACCTCCCCACCATTCGCCCACACAAGCTGGCGATGCACACCCTGCAAAACCAGACCCTGGTGATCATCCGCCTGCGTTGCGCTGACGGCATCGAGGGCATTGGTGAAGCCACCACCATCGGTGGCCTGAGCTACGGCAATGAAAGCCCCGACAGCATCAAGATCAACATCGACCGCCATTTCGCGCCGCTGTTGATCGGCCAGGACGCGAGCAATATCAACGCCGCCATGTTGCGCCTGGAGCGCAGCATTCGCGGCAACACCTTTGCCAAGTCCGGCATCGAAAGCGCTTTGCTTGACGCCCTCGGTAAACGCCTGGGCCTGCCGGTCAGCGAACTGCTCGGCGGGCGTGTACGCGATGCGCTGCCAGTGGCCTGGACCCTGGCCAGCGGCAACACCGAACAGGACATCAGCGAGGCCGAGAAGATGCTCGACCTGCGCCGTCACCGCATCTTCAAATTGAAGATCGGTGCCGGTGAGGTCAGCCGCGACCTGGCCCATGTGATCGCAATCAAGAAAGCCCTGGGCGAGCGCGCCAGCGTGCGCGTCGACGTCAACCAGGCCTGGGATGAAGCCGTGGCCCTGCGGGCATGCCAGGTGCTGGGTGATAACGGCATCGACTTGATTGAGCAACCGATTTCACGCAATAACCGTAGCGGCATGGCCCGGCTGAACCTGTCGAGCCCGGTGCCGATCATGGCCGATGAGTCAATCGAGTGTGTCGAGGACGCCTTCAACTTGGCCCGCGAAGGTGCGGCCACGGTGTTCGCCCTAAAGATCGCCAAGAACGGCGGCCCGCGTGCGGTCTTGCGCACGGCAGCGATCGCCGAAGCGGCCGGTATCGGTCTATACGGCGGCACCATGCTTGAAGGTGGCATCGGCACCCTGGCCTCGGCCCATGCGTTTCTCACGCTGAACAAACTGGCGTGGGACACCGAGCTGTTCGGGCCGCTGTTGCTCACCGAAGATATTCTCACCGAACAACCGGTGTATCGCGATTACCAGCTGCATGTTTCCACTGCGCCGGGCCTGGGCCTGACGCTCGATGAAGAGCGCCTGGCGTTCTTCCATCGTGACAAACGCTAAGAGGCACTTGCCATGTTGTTCCACGTAAAAATGACCGTGAACCTGCCCGTCGACATGCACCCCGAGCGCGCCGCCAGCCTCAAGGCCGAAGAGAAGGCCCTGGCCCAGCGCCTGCAACAAGAGGGCAAATGGCGCCACCTGTGGCGCATCGCCGGGCACTACGCCAACTACAGCGTGTTCGATGTCGACAGCGTGCAAGACCTGCATGACCTGCTGATGCAACTGCCACTGTTTCCCTACATGGCTATTGAAGTGAATGCCCTGTGCCGACACCCGTCGTCGATCCATGCAGACGACCGCTGAGCCCCTTTTTAAAGCTAATAACAAGATGAGGAGTGCACCATGACCATTCGCCTGTCCCAGACTGCCCATGCCCAACAGTTTCTCGAAGAGGCCAGCGGTAACCTCAATGACGCTGGCAACCCACGCACCAAGGCGCTGATGTACCGGATCCTGCGTGACACCGTGAACATCATCGAAGACCTGGAAGTGACCCCGCAAGAGTTCTGGAAGGCGGTCAATTACCTCAATGAGTTGGGTAAAAACCAGGAGGCCGGCCTGCTCGCCGCGGGCTTGGGCCTGGAGCATTACCTGGACCTGCTGATGGACGCCGCCGATGAGCAAGCCGGCAAGTCCGGCGGCACACCGCGCACCATCGAAGGCCCGTTGTACGTTGCCGGTGCGCCACTGTCCAAGCACGAAGCACGGCTGGATGATGGCAAGGACGACGCGGTGCCGTTGTTCATGCGCGGGCAAGTGCGCGATACCGCGGGCAAGCCGCTGGCGGGGGCGATTGTCGATGTGTGGCAGGCCAATACGGGCGGTACCTATTCGTGGTTCGACCCGACCCAGTCGGCATTCAACCTGCGCCGACGCATCGAGACCGACGCCCAGGGCAACTACCGTTTTCGCAGCATCGTGCCTTCGGGTTACGGCTGCCCGCCAACCGGGCCGACGCAACAGTTGCTCGACCAACTGGGGCGCCATGGGCAGCGGCCGGCGCATATCCACTTCTTCATCTCCGCGCCCGGGCACCGGCACCTGACCACGCAGATCAACCTGTCGGATGACCCGTACCTGCATGATGACTTTGCCTATGCCACGCGGGATGAGCTGATTGCCGAGATTCGCTTCAGTGACGATCCACAGTTGGCGCGGGAGTTTGGTGTGGAGGGGCGGTTTGCGCAGATTGATTTTGATTTTGAGTTGCAGGTGGCTGATGCACCGGTGGAGCAAAAACGCATGCAACGAGTCCGCGCCCTCGAAGACTGAATGCGGACAAAATGTGGGAGGGGGCTTGCTCCCGATAGCAGAGTGTCAGTCACCTATTTACTCACTGACCCACCGCTATCGGGAGCAAGCCCCCTCCCACATTTAGTTCACATTGATCTGTAGTGATGGTGTTATTTGCGTAGGACCAGATCCAACACTTCATCCCGATCCTTGATCTTCTGCAACACAATCTCCGACCGGATATCCATCACCCCCGCCGTGCGGTTCAGGTGGTTCACGATAAAGTCGGAAAAATGCTTGAGGTTACGCGCCTGCACCCGCAGCACATAGTTGCTGGCGCCGGTGATCACGTAGGCGCTCGCCACTTCCGGCCAGCCTTGCACCTTCTTGATAAACGTCTCATGCCAGTCTTCCACATCCTGGCGCAACGACAGGTGCACGATGGCTTCCAGCTCGATCCCCAACTGCTCGGCATTCAGCACCGCGCGGTAGCCGCTGATGATTCCTTCGCTCTCCAACAAGCGTAAACGGCGCAGGCACGCGGACGGCGACAGCGCGACTTTTTCCGCCAGTTCCTGGTTGCTGATACGCCCATCCTGTTGCAGAAAGTGCAGGAGGCGCAGGTCGGTGGCGTCGAGAATCATGCTTAGAATATATCCGCGTGTTTAGAGGTTAAATTCGAATTTCCTACAGCTTAATTAGCCTGTTACCCACCACTTTGCACGAAAATTCTGTAAATCTTCGTTCATTATTTGCTCCATATTCACTTATAAAAACCAGGACGACCCATGACCACTCGAAGCCATTGCCAAGCCCTCGACGCCCAGGATCCATTGGCGCCACTGCGCGCCCAGTTCGCCTTGCCCGAGGGGGTGATCTACCTCGACGGTAATTCCCTCGGCGCTCGCCCGGTGGCGGCGCTGGAGCGGGCGCAGCAGGTGATCGCCGAGGAGTGGGGCAATGGCTTGATCCGCAGTTGGAACAGCGCTGGCTGGGCGGATTTGTCCCAGCGCCTGGGCAATCGCCTGGCGCCGCTGATCGGTGCGCGCGATGGCGAAGTGGTGATCACCGATACCACCTCGATCAACCTGTTCAAGGTGCTCAGCGCCGCGTTGAGTGTGCAGCGCCAACGGGCACCGGCGCGCAAGGTGATCGTCAGCGAAGCGAGTAATTTCCCCACCGATCTGTATATCGCCGAGGGGCTCGCTGAACTGCTGCAACAGGGCTATTCCCTTCGTCTCGTCAACAGCCCGGACGAACTGCCCCAGGCCATCGACGCGGACGTGGCGGTGGTGATGCTCACCCACGTCAACTACAAGACCGGCTACATGTACGACATGCAAGCGCTCACCGCCCTGAGCCATGAGTGCGGCGCGCTGAGCCTCTGGGACCTGGCGCATTCGGCCGGCGCGGTACCTGTCGACCTGCACCAGGCCGGCGCTGATTATGCGATTGGCTGCACCTACAAATACCTCAACGGCGGGCCGGGCTCCCAGGCATTTGTGTGGGTCAACCCGGCGTTGGTGGACCTGGTGCGCCAGCCGTTGTCGGGTTGGTTCGGGCATACCCGCCAGTTCGCGATGGAGTCCAACTACGCACCCAGCGCCGGCATTGCGCGCTACCTGTGCGGTACGCAGCCGATTACCTCGTTGGCCATGGTGGAATGCGGCCTGGAGATTTTTGCCCAGACCGATATGGCCAGCCTGCGCACTAAATCCCTGGCATTGACCGACCTGTTTATCACGTTGGTCGAAAGCCGTTGCGCCGCCCATGGCGTGACGTTGATCACCCCGCGTGAACACGCCCGGCGTGGTAGCCACGTCAGCTTCGAACACCCCGAAGGTTATGCAGTGATCCAGGCTCTGATCGCCCGCGGCGTGATCGGCGATTACCGCGAACCACGGATCATGCGCTTCGGTTTCACGCCGCTGTACACCCGCTTTACCGAGGTGTGGGACGCCGTGGAAATCCTCGGTGAAATCCTTGACCAGAAAGCCTGGGACCAGCCGCAGTTCAAAGTTCGCAACAGCGTTACTTAAGAGCACCGCAAAATCAATGTGGGAGGGGGCTTGCTCCCGATAGCGGTGTGTCAATAGACATATCAGTGACTGACACACTGCCATCGGGAGCAAGCCCCCTCCCACAGGAGACCCGTGTCATCAGTTAAATAGTGCAATCACAATAATAAAGGGGCACGCCACGTGACCACGCCAGACAACGGCTTTGCAGAGATTACCCACCGCGAACTGGGCCTGAGGCGCCAGCTCACCTCCGGCCAGATGAGCATGATCGCCATCGGTGGCGCCATCGGCACAGGGCTGTTCATGGGCAGCGCCTATGCCATCGGCTATGCCGGGCCGAGCGTGCTGGTGAGCTACGCCATTGGCGCGTTGATCACCTTGTTGCTGATGGGCTGCCTGGCGGAGATGACGGTGGCCCACTCCACCTCCGGCTCCTTTGGCGCCTACGCCGAGTTCTACATCAGCCCACTGGCCGGGTTCCTGGTGCGCTATGCCTACTGGGCGGCGATTGTGCTGGCGGTGGGCGCCGAGGTCACGGCGGTGGCGATGTACATGAAGTACTGGTTCGCCAACGTGCCGGAATGGGTGTGGATCGTGTCGTTTTCCAGCGTGTTGATCCTGCTCAATGCCATCAGCGTGAAGACCTTCGGCAACTTCGAATACTGGTTCTCGACGATCAAGATCAGCGCCATCGTCGGTTTCATCATCCTTGCGGTGTATGTGGTGTTCGGCTCCGGCAACCCGGACTATGGCGTGCAGAACTACACGGCCCATGACGGCTTTTTTCCCCATGGCTTGAGCGGCATGTGGATCGCGGTGATTGTGTCGATCTTCAGCTACCTCAGCGTCGAGATGATCGCCGTGGCCGCTGGTGAAGCTGCCGACCCGGAGCAGGCCGTGAAGAAAGCCTTTCGCGCCACCATCGTGCGGTTGGTGGTGTTCTACCTGCTGACCCTGGCGCTGATGCTCGCCATCGTGCCGTGGAACCAGGCCGGCCAGACTCAGAGCCCGTTCGTGACGGTGATGCAGACCATCGGCATTCCCGGCGCTACTGGAGTGATGAACTTCGTGATCCTGATCGCGGCGCTGTCGGCGATGAACAGTCAGCTCTACATCACCACGCGCATGATGTTCAGCCTGTCCCGTGCCGGTTTCGCCCCCAAGGCCATGGGTGCCTTGAGCAAGAACGGTATCCCGCTGAATGCCTTGTTGCTGTCCAGCTCGGGCATCGCCCTGGCGACCTTGCTTAACCTGGTGTACCCGGAAAGCTCGTTCACCCTGATGATGGCGATCTCGATGTTTGGTGCGATCTTCACCTGGTTCATGATCTTTCTCACGCACCTGTTCTTCCGTCGTTACCGCCAACGTCACGGTGGGGCGAAGTTGTCGTTCCAGCTGCGCCTGTTTCCCTACAGCACGCTGTTGGGGCTGGTGCTGATGGGGGCGGTGATGATCACCACCTATTTCACCGAGGCGTTCAAGATGACCCTGGTGTTTGGCGTGCCGTTTCTGCTGATTCTGTCGGCGGTGTATTACGGGTTTTTCCGCAAGGGCAGGGCCAAGGCGTCGAACAAAGCCTTGGCGTAACCCGGCAGTTGTTCGAAGGAGCGTGCACATAACAGCAGCTTGCGACAGGCCCATTCTTCTTGCAGCGGTTGGGCCTTGAAGCGGCGCTGCGACGGCCAACGTTCCAAGGCGGCCTGAGGCACGATGCCCAGGCCAGCGCCCCCGGCAACCATACGAATCAACCCATCAAAACCGTCGGCGCGAATGCGCGTTTGCAGGCGAAAGCCTGCGTGCAACGCCTGTTCCTCCAAGTACACCGCCAGCGCGCTGTCGGCCGCCAGGCCCACATAGTCGTACTGCAAGCTGTCGATGAAACTGGCTGTGGTCAACGGGTGGTCAAGGGGCATGATCAGCACCAGCGGATCGTCGCGAAACGCCAGGGCCTGCAAGCCGTGGGTGTCCACTGCATCGGAAATAATCCCCAGGTCGGCCGTGCCCTGGCGCAATGCGTGGGTGATGCGCAGGCTGGGCAGCTCTTGCAGGTCGATATCGAGGTTGGGGTGTTCGCGCAGAAAATCCGCCAGCAGTTCAGGCAGGTATTCGCTGAGGGCGGTGGTGTTGCACAGCAGCCGTACCTGGCCTTTGACGCCATTGGCGTATTCGGCCAGGTCTTGTTGCAGGTGGTCGGCCTGTTGCAGCAGCAAGCGAGCGTGCCGGGCCAGGGCTTTGCCCGCAGGCGTTGGGGTGACGCCACGGCGGCCACGGTCGAGAAACGCGATGCCCAGTGACGACTCCATCGCCCGGATGCGTGCGCTGGCGGCAGCCAGGGACAAATGGCTGCGGGCCGCACCGGCGGTGATATTGCCGGTGTCGAGAATGTGCAGGTAGAGGCGCAGGTCGATCAGGTCAAAGTGCATGGCGGGAAGTTTTCCGGTGACTGTGCGGGCCCCTTCGCGAGCAAGTGTGGGAGCGGGCTTGCTCGCGAAGAGGGCATCAGCCTCACAAAAAACAAGAGGCTGCCTCAGTATATGGCGAATTTCCCCGATCATTGAAAAGCGCCAAGATAGGTCCATGAATACCTTCCTAGCGTTCTACCAAAACCTTGGCCCAGCCCTGACAGGGCTGATCATCACCACCTTCCTGCTGGCCGGCACGGTCAAGGGCATCATCGGCCTCGGCCTGCCTACCGTAGCCATGGGCATGCTCA
This sequence comes from Pseudomonas sp. MF6755, assembly GCF_016405635.1. Taxonomy (NCBI): domain Bacteria; kingdom Pseudomonadati; phylum Pseudomonadota; class Gammaproteobacteria; order Pseudomonadales; family Pseudomonadaceae; genus Pseudomonas; species Pseudomonas sp. MF6755. The sequence goes on along the minus strand of NZ_JAEKDA010000020.1, from coordinate 100,662 downwards.
GCCTGGCTATGTTACCGGCGCAGGCAGCGGCTCTGCTGATCATTCCTTCGACTATCACCAACCTCTGGCAACTGGCGTTCGGTGGCCATTTGAGTGCCTTGTTCAAACGCCTGTGGCCCATGCTGTTGCTGATTTTCCTCGGTACCGGGCTTGGTACCTTGTGGCTGGGCATGGGCGGCGGACCTTGGGTGGTGCGAGGGTTGGGCGCGGCGTTGCTGGTGTACGCATTGAGCGGCTTGTTCCTGCCGGCGTTCCGGGTAAACCCGGCAACCGAGCGTTGGCTGGGGCCGCTGTGCGGGGTCGTCACCGGCCTTATCACCTCTGCTACCGGCGTGTTCGTGATTCCCGCTGTGCCCTATTTGCAAGCCTTGGGCTTGAATCGCGATCAGTTGGTGCAGGCGCTGGGCCTGTCGTTCAGCGTGTCGACGCTGGCGCTGGCCGCGGGACTGGCGTGGCGTGGCACCTTGGGTGGCGGTGAAATCGGCGCCTCGCTGTTGGCCCTGGTGCCAGCGCTGTTGGGGATGTGGCTAGGCCAGGCACTGCGCCAGCGTATCAGCGCGGTGCTGTTCAAGCGTGTGTTCTTCATCGGCATGGCGTTGCTGGGAGGCCATCTGTTGATCAGTGGTTAAGTGTCCTGCCTCTCGGTGTAAGCTGCGCTGAACCGATAACGAGGGAGCGCTTGTGAAAGCCCGGTCCGATGAGCTACAGATTTTTGTCAGCGTGATTGAGTGCGGTTCGATTTCTGCCGCTGCGGAGCAGGCTGGGCAGACACCGTCGGCGGTGAGCCGCACATTGTCGCGCCTGGAAGCCAAGCTCGAGACCACGCTGATCAACCGCACCACACGACGCATGGACCTGACCGAGGAGGGCAAGTACTTCTTCGAGCAAGCCAAGGTGATCCTGGCGCAGATGGATGAGCTGGAAGAACGCCTGTCGTCGCGCCAGAAAAAACCGGCGGGCCGCCTGCGGATCAACGCCGCAGTGCCGTTCATGCTGCATGGGATCGTGCCGCACATCGCCGAATTTCGCAGCCGCTACCCGGACATCCAACTGGAGCTGAACAGCGATGACCTGATCATCGACCTGCTCGAGCAAAGTACCGACATCGCTATTCGTATCGGCGCCCTGGCCGACTCGACCTTACATGCCCGTTCCCTGGGTTCTACCCCGCTGCATATCCTCGCCAGCCCCGACTACCTCAAGCAGCACGGCACGCCGACGACGGTAACCGAATTGGCCGCCCACACGTTGCTTGGCTTCACCCACACCGACACCCTCAACCACTGGCCGCTGCGCCATGTGGAAGGTGACCGCTGGCTGATCCAGCCCAGCGTCAGTGCGTCCAGTGGCGAAACCGTGCGGCAGTTGGCGCTGGAAGGGCAGGGCATTTGCTGCCTGTCGAACTTCATGACGGTCGACGACATCGATGCCGGGCGCCTGGTGCCGGTGCTGGAGGCGTTCAACAGCGGCTATCGCCAGCCGATCCATGCGGTGTTCTACCGTAACTCGCAATTGGCATTGCGCATCCAGTGCTTCCTGGACTTCATTCAAGCCAAGCTGGCGCGGTATGCCTGCTGATTCGTGACCTATACGCAAGAGTGAATTGGGCAATACGGGCTTATTCGGCCGGGAGGGGTACTTGATACTGGACCCATCACTTACCCAGTCAGGAGTCACTTCCATGAACGTATTCGTTACCGGCGCCGCAGGGTTTATCGGCGGTTCCATTGCCACCGGCCTGGTCAAGGCCGGCCATCACGTCACCGGCCTGGTGCGCAGCGCCGAACAAGCTGCCGAGATGACCGCCCTGGGCATCACCCCGGTGATTGGCACTCTCGACGACAGCGCCGTATTGACCGAACAGGCGCGCAAAGCCGATGCCGTGATCAATGCCGCCAGCAGCGATCATCGTGCCGCCGTAGAAACCTTGCTGGCCGCGTTGAAAGGCTCGAACAAACCGTTCCTGCACACCAGCGGTTCGAGCATCGTCGGTGATGCGTCGGGCGGTAAGGCCAGCGATGTCATCTATTTCGAAGACAACCTGCCGGAGCCGACTGTCGACAAGGCCGCACGCGTGGCGATCGACAACCTGATCCTGGCGGCGGCCACCGACGGCGTGAATTCGGCGGTGATCTGCAACACGCTGATCTACGGCCACAGCTTGGGCGTTAAGCGTGACAGCGTGCAATTGCCGCGCTTGCTCAAACAGGCGCGCAAAAGTGGTGTGGTGCGCCATGTGGGCCCAGGGCAGAACATCTGGTCCAACGTGCATATCGAAGACGTTGTCGCTCTGTATCTGCTGGCGCTGACCAAAAACCTACCGGGTACGTTCTACTTTGTGGAGAGCAGCGAGGCGGCATTTATCGACATGACCACCGCGATTGCCCAAGCGCTGAACCTGGGCGAGCCGCAGGATTGGCCATTGGCGGAGGCTGAGGCCGAGTGGGGTTATGAAATGGCCAACTATGGCCTGGGCTCCAATAGCCGGGTGCGCGGTAAGCATGCGCGCCAATTGCTGGGCTGGGTGCCGAAGCGTACGTCGGTGGTGGAGTGGATTCGCAACGAGATGGTGTGATGTTCGCTTGAGACCGAGGAGCTGCTATCGGGAGCAAGCCCCCTCCCACATTTGACCGAGTTCCAACTTTGGAATGCATTCAAGTGTGGGAGGGGGCTTGCTCCCGATGGCGGCGACTCGGTTCACTTGTAGTTACACATTACTGGCCCATCCCGTTGCAATTCCGTACCATTCCTCGCCTTATCCCCCGCAACTCCCTGGTACTCCATGAACCTCACCCGTCTGCGCGCCGATGCCCTGGCCGGCCTCACCACGTCTTTTGCGCTGCTGCCCGAATGTATCGCCTTCGCCCTGGTCGCCCATCTCAACCCGCTGATGGGGCTCTACGGCGCTTTTATCATTTGTACCCTCACTGCGCTGTTCGGCGGTCGCCCGGGCATGGTCTCGGGCGCGGCCGGTTCGATGGCGGTGGTGATCGTCGCGCTGGTGGTACAACACGGGGTGGAGTATCTGCTGGCGACGGTGCTGCTGGGCGGGTTGATCATGGTCGCGTTCGGGCTGCTGCGCCTGGGCAAGCTGGTGCGCATGGTGCCGCACTCGGTGATGCTCGGTTTCGTCAACGGCCTGGCGATCATTATCGCGCTGGCGCAATTGGAGCATTTCAAGAGCGGCGACAGCTGGCTCAGTGGCACGCCGTTGTATGTGATGACGGGGCTGGTTGGGGTGACCATGGCGATTGTCTATTTGCTGCCACGCCTGACCCGGGCCGTGCCGCCCGCGTTGGTGGCGATTCTGGGTGTCGGCCTGGCGGTGTACCTGCTTGGCCTGCCGACGCGCACGTTGGGCGATATGGCGCATATCGCCGGCGGTTTGCCGAGCTTCGCCCTGCCGCAACTTCCCTGGACCCTGGAAACCCTCGGCATCATCGCGCCCTACGCGTTTCTGATGGCGATGGTCGGCCTGCTGGAAACCCTGCTGACTCTCAACCTCACCGACGAAATCACCGAGACCCGTGGCTACCCCGACCGCGAAAGCGTTGCCCTGGGCGCGGCGAATATGGTCTCGGGCCTGTTCGGTGGCATGGGCGGTTGCGCGATGATCGGGCAAACCGTGATCAACCTCAGCTCCGGCGGGCGCGGGCGTTTCTCTGGCGTGTTTGCCGGGGTGATGATCCTGTTGTTCATTCTGTTTCTGTCACCGCTGATCGAGCGGATTCCGCTGGCGGCGTTGGTAGGCGTGATGTTCGTGGTGTCGCAGCAGACCTTCGCCTGGGCGTCGCTGCGGGTAATCAACAAGGTGCCGCTCAACGACGTACTGGTGATCATGGCGGTGACGATCATCACCGTGTTTACCGACCTGGCCACCGCTGTGCTGTGCGGCATCGTTATCGCCGCGCTTAACTTTGCCTGGCAACAGGCGCGGGAGCTGTACGCGGATGAACACCTGGAGGCCGACGGCAGCAAGCTTTACCGTCTGCATGGCACCTTGTTCTTTGCCTCGACCACGCCGTTCCTGAATCAATTCGACCCGGCCAACGACCCGGCCCAGGTCACGCTGGATTGCCGTCACCTGAGCTTTGTCGACTATTCGGCGATTGCCGCACTGATGACCCTGCGCGAGCGCTATACCAAGGCCGGCAAACACCTGCGGGTGCTGCATTTATCCGAGCGCTGCAAGAAGCTGCTCAAGCGTGCCAAGGTTCAGCATGACTGATATTACGGCCCGACCAGGTCTTCGAGCTCCTGGGCGCGGGTCTGGGTCATGTCGAGCACGCAGCCGGAGCCGTTGACCTGATCAATAGTGCCGCCGGTGGCACTGCCGGCGAAGGCGCAATTGGCATCGCGGTATTTGATCCACAGGCGCTGCACGTCTTGCAATTGCTGCTTGCGCGCGCCTTCCTGGGCGGCGAGGGCGGTTTTGTAGGCGCGGTTCAGGCGCTCGTCCTGCACCTTGGTTTGCCTGGCGTTGCAATTGACCATGTCCGCCGTGGTGTTGGCGCTGTCCATGCATTTTTTCAATGCGGCGTTGTCGGCGGCATAGGCGCTGCCGCATAGGGAAAGAAGCAGGGCGCTGGCGGCGATTGTGCTGCGAATCATGGGCGGTTTCCTGAACAGAGTGGAGGCGCATTCTATGACTCGAAGGCGGCGCTTGAGTTTCCGGCATCCTCTGATCTTCATGTAAGAACACCCCCCGAATTTTCATAGGCTGGCGTTGCACATATCCCCAAGCGACAGCGCTTATCTGTGGGCGAAAATTACTTTCATAAAAATTGAAAATACTCCTCGGTAATGATTTATGAGTTTCACAACCAATTCGACGTGACCCTTTCCGAGGAGTACCGCATGGCCGCATCACCGGGCTTCGGGCTATTGGCATACGCCGCCATCGCCATCATTGCATTGATCGTGCTGATTGCACGTTACCGACTCAACCCGTTTATCGTCATCACTCTGGTGTCCATCGGCCTGGCGCTGATGGCCGGGATGCCGGCGGACACCATCATGGGGTCGTATGAGGCTGGTGTGGGTAAAACCCTGGGGCATATCGCCCTGGTGGTGGCGCTGGGCACCATGCTCGGCAAGATGATGGCCGAATCCGGCGGCGCCGAGCAGGTGGCGCGTACGCTGATCAACCGCTTCGGTGAGCGCAACGCCCACTGGGCGATGGTGTGCATTGCGTTTCTGGTGGGGCTGCCGCTGTTTTTCGAGGTCGGTTTTGTGCTGCTGGTGCCGATTGCCTTTACGGTGGCGCGGCGCGTGGGCGTGTCGATCCTGATGGTCGGCCTGCCGATGGTCGCCGGCCTGTCGGTGGTGCATGCGCTGGTGCCGCCGCACCCGGCGGCAATGATGGCGGTGCTGGCCTACAACGCCTCGGTCGGGCAGACCGTGCTGTATGCGATTTTGATTGGTATTCCCACGGCGATCATCGCCGGCCCGGTCTACGCCAAATTCATCGTGCCGTACATTCACCTGCCGGCGGAAAACCCGCTGGAGCGCCAGTTCATCGAGCGCGAACCGCGTACCCGCCTGCCCAGTTTTGCACTGACCATGGGCACCATCCTGTTGCCGGTGGTGCTGATGATGATCGGCGGCTGGGCCAACGTGATTTCCACTCCAGGCACCGGCTTTAACCAGTTCCTGCTGTTTATCGGCAACTCGGTGATCGCCCTGTTGGTGGCGACCCTGGTGAGCTTCTGGACCTTGGGCCTGGCCCAGGGCTTTAACCGTGAGTCGATTCTCAAATTCACCAACGAATGCCTGGCGCCGACCGCCAGCATTACCTTGCTGGTGGGTGCGGGCGGCGGGTTGAATCGCATCCTGGTGGACGCCGGTGTGACGAATGAAATCCTCGGCCTGGCCCATGCGTTCCACTTGTCGCCGCTGGTGATGGGCTGGCTGTTCGCCGCACTGATGCGTATCGCCACCGGCTCGGCCACGGTAGCCATGACCACTGCGTCGGGCGTGGTCGCGCCCGTCGCCTTGGGCTTGGGTTATCCACACCCCGAATTGCTGGTGCTGGCGACCGGTGCGGGTTCGGTGATCTTTTCCCATGTCAACGACGGTGGCTTCTGGCTGATCAAGGAATACTTCAATATGACGGTGATCCAGACCTTCAAGACCTGGACCGTGCTGGAGACTCTGATTTCGGTGGTCGCCTTCGGTCTCACCTACGGCTTGTCACTGGTTTTATGAGCCTCATTCTGTAACCCGGAGCCCCCATGGACATCCTCTACCAGATCCGCGCCCGCCAGGACTCTTTCAGCGCCGGCGAAGGGCGTATCGCCAAGCTGATGCTTGAGGATGTGGGCTTTGCCGCCTCGGCCAGCCTGGAGGCGTTGTCCCAGCGGGCCGAGGTTAGTACCGCGACCTTGTCACGTTTTGCCCGCAGCGTCGGTTGCCGTGACTTGCGCGATTTGCGCCTGCAATTGGCCCAGGCCAGTGGTGTGGGCAGCCGCTTTCTGGACCCTGCGGGGTTGCCGGAACAGTCGGCATTTCATCGGCAGATCCTGGGCGATATCGAGGCGACGTTGCGTCAGCATCTGTCGGGTTTCAATCAACGCAGTTTCGTCGATGCGGTCAACCTGCTGGGCAAGGCGCGCATGATCCACGCGTTCGGCATGGGTGGCCCGTCGAGCCTGTGCAGTGATGAATTGCAGGTGCGCCTGGTGCGGCTGGGCTACCCGATTGCCGCCAGCCATGACCCGGTGATGATGCGTGTCACCGCTGCGACCCTGGGGCCGGAACATGCCTTGATCGTCTGCTCCCTCACCGGGCTGACGCCCGAGCTATTGGATGTGGTGAAGCTGGCGCGCAACTACGACGCCCGCATCGTTGCCATCACGCTCGCCGATTCACCCCTGGCGCAGTTGGCAGATGTGTTGCTGCCGCTGCAACCGGCGGAAACCAGTTTTATCTACAAACCCACCGCGGCCCGCTACGGCATGTTGCTGGCCATCGACCTGCTCGCCACTGAGTTGGCGCTGGCCCTGCCGGACGACAACCAGGAACGCCTGCGCCGGATCAAACTGGCCTTGGACGATTACCGCGGCGGCCCCGACAGCCTGCCGCTTGGAGATTGATATGAAGTACGACACGCTGATTCGCCAGGCGCTGATCATTGATGGCAGCAACACCGAAGGGTATGTCGCCGATGTGGGATTGCATGAAGGGCGTATCAAGACGATTGGCGACTTGTCCACAGCCGAGGCCGAACAGGTCATCGACGCCCATGGCCGCGTATTGGCACCGGGCTTTATCGATGTGCACACCCACGATGACACGGTGGTGATCCGCCAGCCGCAGATGCTGCCCAAGCTCAGCCAGGGCGTGACCACGGTGATTGTCGGTAACTGTGGCATCAGTGCCTCGCCGGTGAGTTTGCGCGGCGCCCCGCCGGACCCAATGAACTTGCTGGGCAACAGTGAGGCGTTCTGCTATCCGCGGTTCAGCGATTATCGCAACGCAGTGCAAGACGCCCATCCGGCGGTGAACGTCGCCGCATTGATCGGCCACACAGCCCTGCGCAGCAACCATATGGACGACCTGCACCGCACGGCCACGCCCGGTGAAATCACGGCGATGCGCGTGCAGTTGCAAGAGAGCCTGGAAGCCGGCGCCCTGGGTTTATCCACAGGCCTGGCCTACGCCAGCGCGTTCAGTGCCGAGACCGATGAAGTGTTGCAACTTACCGAAGAGCTGACGGCCTACGGTGCGGTGTACACCACCCATTTGCGCAGCGAATTCGAGCCGGTGCTGGAGGCGATGGAGGAGGCGTTTCTGATCAGCCGCCATGCCAAGGTACCGGTGATCATTTCCCACCTTAAATGCGCCGGTGCCGGTAACTGGGGGCGTAGTCCGCAGTTGTTGGCATCGCTTGAAGCCGCGGCAAAAAATCATCCAGTGGGCTGTGATTGCTATCCCTATGCCGCCAGCTCCTCGACCCTGGACCTCAAGCAAGTCACCGACGCGTTTCGCATCACCATCACCTGGTCGACGCCGCACCCGGCAATGGGCGGGCGCGACTTGCAGGATATCGCTGCCGAGTGGGGCGTTTCGCTGCTCGACGCTGCCCGTCGCCTGCAACCGGCTGGCGCGGTCTATTACGGCATGGATGAAGCCGATGTGCGGCGCATCCTCGCCCATCCGCTGTCGATGGTGGGCTCGGATGGGTTGCCCGAAGACCCGTTTCCCCACCCGCGCTTGTGGGGTGCGTTTCCACGGGTGCTGGGGCACTTCAGCCGGGATGTCGGCTTGTTCCCGTTGCACACGGCGGTGCACAAGATGACCGGTTTATCGGCAGCGCGCTTTGGCTTATCCGAGCGTGGCGAAATCCGTGAAGGGTACTGGGCCGACCTGGTGCTGTTCGACCCGCTGCGGGTGCGCGATGTGGCCGATTTCAAGGCGCCGCAACGGGCGGCAGAAGGGATTGATGGCGTGTGGGTCAATGGCGTGTTGAGTTACCGCGATGGGCAGGCCAATGGTCAGCGGCCGGGGCGATTCCTGGCGCGCAGTGGGGATTTGCGTGGCGGGTTTTCGTCTCTATAGTGGGCGTTCTCACACACGGAGCAGTCGCCATGCACTTAGGAAAAGTCACCCCCATCCTGCGGATTTTCGATGAGGCCAAGGCGTTGGAATTCTACGTCGACTTCCTGGGGTTCAAGGTCGATTGGCAGCATCGTTTCGAGGCGAATTTCCCGTTGTACCTGCAAGTGTCACTGGGCGAGTGTGTGCTGCATTTGTCCGAGCACCATGGCGATGCGTCGCCGGGGTCGGCGGTGCGGATTCAGGCGACAGAAGTGGACGCGTATCAGCAGCAGTTGCTGGCCAAAGATTACCGTTATGCCAAGCCCGGGGTTGAGGAAACGCCTTGGGGTTCGCGGGAGATGAGCATCAGTGATCCGTTTGGGAATCGGCTGGTGTTTGTCGAGGAAGGCGAGGGCTGATGGGGAAATGGCAGGCAATAAAAAACCGCCTTAGTAGGGCGGTTTTTTTGCAAACCCAGTTAGTGGCTGGGGTTTGCTCTCTCAAAGGACGCATTGACCCGCAGGTGGATACTACCGCCGGTCACGTCGTCACGCAACACGGAACGATGGCCGGCATGGATACTTTAGGCATCTTTCTCTTGCCTGATTTGACTGCAAAAGCTTGCAATGAATCTATCGGGCGATACTGGATATTTGACCACTGTTGGACACACCTTAGACGGGAATGTTGGTTAGGATCTTCCCCGTTCTGCGTTTGTCGCTTTTTGGGGGGGGCCGGGTATGCGCGCGAATTCTGGACCGACCGCCACGGGCTAGTAATCCGTGCCGGATTGATGCGGAAGGACCACTAGCCCGGCCACCTCAAAGGACGCATTGACCCGCGTCCAAAGGCTCACGTGTTCCGGTAAGTGCGCTGGAGGTAAGGCCCAACTCAAGGAGGGCCGAGTATGTCTAAGCTTGCACGACGTACGTGGAACCTCGTAGTAAATGCCCTACGTGTTTATCACGTGTGGACATTCCTGCGGGACAGCTTTGATGACCTGTAAGGTCTGAGAAGTGGAGCCGCCTCGGCTTAAATCGAGGCGGCTTTTTTGGTTTTTCAAACCCGGAAATGACTGACCATCTGCTGCAACTGGCTGCCCAAACGCGCCAATTCCACACTCGACTTGGCCGTCTCGTCACTGGCCGTCGCTGTCTGCTCGGACACATCCCGCACATTCACAATACTGCGGCTGATCTCTTCGGCCACGGCGCTCTGCTGTTCGGCGGCCGCTGCAATCTGCTGGTTCATCGACTGGATGTTCGACACTGTGCGGGTGATGTTCTCCAGGGATACGCCTGCCTTGCGCGTCAGCTCGACGCTGCTGTCGGTGAGGCTGCGGCTGTTGTTCATCACGCTGGCCACTTGCTGGGTGCCGTTCTGCAAGCCAGCCACCAGGCCTTCGATTTCCTCGGTGGATTTCTGCGTACGTTGGGCCAGGCCACGTACTTCGTCGGCGACCACGGCAAAGCCACGGCCGGCTTCACCGGCACGTGCGGCTTCAATCGCGGCGTTGAGGGCCAGCAGGTTGGTCTGTTCGGCCACGGCCTTGATCACGTCCATGACGCTGCCGATCTTGTTGCTCTCTTGCTGCAGGTGCGTCATGGCGTCGGTGGAACGCGCTACTTCGGCGGCCAATCGCTCGATCTGGGCAATGGCTTCGGCCACCACCTTGTCGCCTTCGCGGGCTTGCCCGTCGGCGTCGGACGCGGCTTGGGAAGCCTGTTCGGCATTGCGCGCCACTTCCTGCACGGTGGCGGTCATTTCATGCATGGCGGTGGCGACCTGATCGGTCTCGATCTTCTGACTGTTCACACCGGCGCTGGTCTGTTCAGTCACCGCCGACAATTCTTCGGCGGCGCTGGCAATCTGAGTCACGCCATCGCGGATGCCGCTGATCAGCTCGCGCAGGGTCGTGCCCATGCGCTGGATGCCTTGTTGCAACACGCCCAGCTCATCACGACGGGTCACCTGGATGTTGTGGCTCAGGTCGCCGGAAGCGATGCGTTCCACCACGGCTAGCGTGTCCTGGATCGGGCGCGTGATCTGGCGGGTGATCACCCAGGCAGCGATGATGCCGACCAGCAGGGCCAGCAAGGTGCTGATCAATTGCAGGCTACGGGCCTGAGTGCTTTCAGTGTCGCGACGTTCCAGCTGGATGTCGTACAGCTTGTCGCTGATCGTGACGATATCGGCGCCTTGTGTCGTCATTTCGGCGCGGGCGGTAACGATGTTGGCGTTGGCCGCCTTGTAGCTCTGCACGGCGCTGCGATAGTCACCAAGCGCGGTTTCCAGTGCGGTCAATGCGGTTTGCTGGCCAGCGCCGAACGCGGCACTGAGAGCTTTCAAACCGGCGACGGCTTTTTCGATTTGCGCAGCAGCGCGGGCTTCGGTTTCGGCGCTCGGGCTATTGGTATAGCCGCGCACTTCGTAGCGAGCTTGCTGGAACTCGCTCTTGGCTTGGGTCACGGCCAAAAATTGAGTGAAGCGTTCGGGGCTATCGGGCGACTGCTGCACATTGGTTTCCAGCGCATTGATTTGTGCGTTGGCGATGTCGGCCTTGGCGCCCATGACGTCGCGTGCAGCGTTGCCGTTACGGTAGGCCTCGCGCATTTTGTTCAGTGACTGGCGGTAAGCGGTAATGACGGCTTTCTGGTCATTGAGCAGCTTGAGGTTTTCCGGGCTCTTGAATGTGTCCAGCAGCTTCTGTTGCTGGGCGGCGAAGGCATCGAGGCTGGTCTGCACGTTCTGCGCCACGGCTTCGTCGCCGTTGGCCAGCATGTATTGCAAGCGCACGATGCGCAGCTTGGTCAGCGAGGCGTTGAGCTGGGTGATGTCACTCATCCAGTTGCTACGGTCGATCAGGCCGCCCAGGCTGGTCCAGCCGGTGAGTGCCAGGATCGAGGTGAGGGCCAGCACCAGGCCAAAGCCCAGGCCGAGTTTGAGGTTGACGCTGATGTTACCGAACCAGCTGTTCATCGAAAGCTCCTTGAAGAGTGATGTCTGTCTGCTGGACGGTGTGTTGTTGTTTGAGCCAGCCAAGATGTGTAGGGCTGTATCGGCGGCAAAGGATGATTCTGAAGTACTTTTCTTGCGGGGTGACGAAGGGGCGCCATTGCGGCTGTACCTGACCTACGACCTGGCGCTCTGGTAGCCGGGGAGGGGGGCTGATCACGGGTCGGTCTTGTGTGCTAGTCTGCGGGCCCTTTTAGTTCTGGGCGACGCGGGAAACCGTGTTGCCCTACAGCGGAGCCTCTTCATGTCCGAAGTTAATCTGTCCACCGACGAAACCCGCGTCAGCTACGGTATCGGCCGTCAGTTGGGCGACCAACTGCGCGACAACCCGCCACCGGGCGTTAGCCTGGACGCGATCCTGGCTGGCCTGACCGACGCGTTCGCGGGCAAGCCAAGCCGTGTTGACCAAGAGCAAATGGCTGCCAGCTTCAAAGTGATCCGCGAAATCATGCAAGCCGAAGCCGCTGCCAAGGCTGAAGCCGCAGCAGGCGAAGGCCTGGCATTCCTGGCTGAAAACGCCAAGCGTGATGGCATCACCACCCTGGCTTCCGGCCTGCAATTTGAAGTGCTGACTGCCGGCACCGGCGCCAAGCCGACCCGTGAAGATCAAGTGCGTACTCACTACCACGGCACCCTGATCGACGGCACTGTGTTCGACAGCTCCTACGAGCGTGGCCAGCCTGCAGAATTCCCGGTTGGCGGCGTGATCGCCGGCTGGACCGAAGCCCTGCAACTGATGAATGCCGGCAGCAAATGGCGTCTGTACGTGCCGAGCGAACTGGCTTACGGCGCTCAAGGCGTTGGCAGCATCCCGCCGCACAGCGTTCTGGTGTTCGACGTCGAGCTGCTCGACGTTCTGTAAGACCTGCTGGTTACCTGTTGGGACGAACGCGTTCGCCCCAACAGGCATTTGCCAGTTTCTTCATGGATGGAACTTGCCATTCAAGTCGGTCGCCGGGCGCAACGCTCGGGCATAGCAGAACAGAAACAGGTTCCTCACCACTTCCTTCAGTACTCCAGGCTCACTGGAACTCAGGCCATTGACGTCCAGGTCTCCCTGATCCTGCAGTTCGTTCAGCGCTTCTTCCTCAAGCACCGCACAGACTTCGCCGGTTTCCCGATGCAGGATCCGCAGGTAAGGGTGTGGACGGTCCAGCCAGGCATCTATCAAATAAGTCATGGTCGTTCTCCTTGATGGGTTTCAATGAGAATAATTCTTATTCGTAGAATAGCAAGTGTCTATTGGCGGTTTCTGGGTTTTTCTGTGTGGGTATTGTGTTCGATCAACGGGGAGGGCAAAACGCCATCCCGCGGCGGGCGCGGGATGGATACAGCAGGATCAGACCTTGCGCACGAACTCGGACTTGAGTTTCATCGGGCCGATACCGTCGATCTTGCAGTCGATATCGTGGTCGCCGTCGCACAGGCGAATGTTCTTGACCTTGGTGCCGACCTTGACCACCAGGGACGTGCCCTTGACCTTGAGGTCCTTGATCACGGTAATGGTGTCACCGTCCTGCAGGACGTTACCCACAGAATCTTTCTTCACGGTTTCATCGCTGGCCACTTCGGCCTCGCCATTGGCGGACCACTCATGGGCGCATTCCGGGCAGATCAGCTGGGCGCCGTCTTCGTAGGTGTATTCGGAATTGCATTTTGGGCAGGGTGGCAACGTGCTCACTAAAGCTCCTTGAAAGTCAGGATGGCTAAAAGTCGCACATTATATAGGGGTTTGTGGCTGGGTAGGGCCGCCTAGAGTGGCAATACATTCTAAATATTGGCAATACAAACAAAATGTGGGAGCGGGCTTGCTCGCGAAAGCGGTAGGTCAATTTATAAGATATTGACTGACACTACGCTTTCGCGAGCAAGCCCGCTCCCACACTAGCCCGCGTTCGCAGATATTGCTCAGTGAGTACGCGCCACCGCGAATTCGCTCAGCTCAACCAATGCATCCCGGTATTCGCTGGCAGGCAGTGCTTGCAGGCACTTGATCGCACGGGCCACGTAGTCACGCGCCAGTTGTGCGGTGTACTCCAGGGAACCTGAGGCTTCGACGGCGGCACGGATGGCCTCCAGGTCTTCGATCCCGCCTTTCTGGATCGCCTTGCGCACCAGGGCGGCCTGTTCCGGCGTGCCTTCGCGCATGGTGTAGATCAGCGGCAAGGTCGGCTTGCCCTCGGCCAGGTCGTCACCGACGTTCTTGCCCAGGGTTTCGGCGTCGCCCTTGTAGTCGAGCAGGTCGTCCACCAGTTGGAACGCCACGCCCAGGTGATCACCAAAGGTACGCAGCGCCTCGGCCTGTTCGGCGGTGGCGCCACACAGTGCAGCGGCGCTGTGGGTAGAGGCTTCGAAGAGCATCGCGGTTTTGCCGCGAATCACTTCCATATAGGTTTCTTCGGTGGTGCTGGCGTCGCGGACTTTGGACAACTGCAACACTTCGCCTTCGGCGATGATGCGCGTGGCCTGTGAAAGAATCTTCATCACCGGCATCGAGCCCAGCTCGACCATCATTTCGAACGAGCGCGAATACAGGAAGTCACCCACCAACACGCTCGGTGCGTTGCCCCACATGGCATTGGCGGTCTCGCGGCCACGGCGCATGCCGGACATGTCGACCACGTCGTCATGCAGCAGGGTGGCGGTGTGCAGGAACTCGATGGTGGCGGCCAGCAGGCGCAGGTCATCGCCTTCGCGGCCCAGGGCCTTGCCACACAGCAGTACTAATAAAGGACGCAGGCGTTTGCCGCCCGCCGACGTAATATAGTCGCCAATTTTGGAGACCAGCGGCACTTTAGACGTCAGCTGCTGCTTGATGATGCCGTCGACGGCGCTAAAATCGTCCGCGACCGCGCGGTAGAAAGCTTGGGGTTGCATCAGCGACAGTCGCTCCAGAAGGGTTGCGCGGCATGCTAGGACTCAGGCCCCCTAGTGTCAAGGCGCGATAGACGGCTACTTGCAACGCTTCAAAGGCTTGCGTACAATCGCGCACCCTGAACTTCCTGGGCAGCACCTGCCTTACGCAATTGCATTCGGGACGTCCATCCCATGCAGCCATGCCAGCCAATACCTCTTCTTATAAAGCGCTGGGTGAGCAGGATTATCGGAGAAATACCATGTCGTACGCAGTAATTGTTACTGGTGGCAAGCAATACAAGGTCGCCCCAGGTGAATACCTGAAGATCGAAAAACTGGAAATCGCTACCGGCGAATCCGTTACTTTTGATCGCGTTCTGTTGGTCGCCAATGGCGATGACGTGAACATCGGCGCTCCAGTTGTTGCTGGCGCTACCGTTGTGGCTGAAGTGATCTCCCAAGGTCGTCACGATAAAGTCCGCATCATCAAGTTCCGTCGTCGTAAGCACCACATGAAGCGTATGGGCCACCGCCAGTGGTACACCGAGATCAAAATCACCGGTATTCAGGCTTAATTTCAGCCTAATTCCTCACTAGGAGAATTGACTCATGGCACACAAAAAAGCTGGTGGTAGTACCCGTAACGGTCGCGACTCAGAAGCCAAACGCCTTGGCGTTAAGATGTATGGCGGCCAGAAAATCATTCCGGGCAACATCATCGTGCGTCAGCGCGGCACCCAATTCCACGCCGGTTACGGTGTAGGCATGGGTAAAGATCACACCCTCTTCGCGAAAATCGAAGGCGTGATCAAGTTTGAAGTAAAGGGCGCGTTCAACCGCCGTTACGTGAGCGTTGTCGCAGCTTAATTGCGAGATCGCTGGAAAAGCCCTGTCTTGCGACGGGGCTTTTTCGTTTGTGGGGTGAGTCTCTTGCAAAGCTGTTTGTGATGGGCTCAAGCGCTGGTTGTGCGGTCGTTGATTGAGGTCGCTGCGCTCATTTTTGCAAGAGTCTTATGTCTTGGTTTCTTAAGCTCGTCCATGCGGCGAGAGGCGTTTTGTTATGAAGTTTGTTGATGAAGTTTCCATCCGAGTAAAAGCAGGCGATGGCGGTAACGGTTGCATGAGTTTCCGTCGCGAAAAATTCATCGAAAACGGTGGCCCAAACGGCGGTGACGGCGGTGACGGCGGTTCCATCTACATGATGGCCGACGAAAACCTCAACACCCTGGTCGACTACCGTTACACCCGGCACTTCGATGCCGAGCGTGGCTCCAACGGTGGCAGCACCGACTGCACCGGTAAAAAAGGTGAAGACCTGGTACTGCGCGTACCGGTCGGCACCACGATCATCGACTCCGCGACCCAGGAAGTGATTGGCGACCTGACCAAGGCCGGCCAGAAGCTGATGGTTGTGCAGGGCGGCTGGCACGGTCTGGGTAACACCCGATTCAAGTCCAGTACCAACCGTGCACCGCGCCAGACCACGCCGGGCAAGCCGGGCGAGCAGCGCGACCTGAAGCTGGAAATGAAAGTACTGGCAGACGTTGGCCTGCTGGGCCTGCCGAACGCCGGCAAAAGTACTTTCATCCGTTCGGTATCGGCCGCCAAGCCGAAAGTCGCCGACTACCCGTTCACCACCCTGGTGCCAAACCTGGGCGTGGTCAGCGTCGACCGTTGGAAGAGCTTCGTGGTCGCCGACATTCCCGGCCTGATCGAAGGCGCTTCCGACGGCGCAGGCCTGGGGATTCGCTTCCTCAAGCACTTGTCCCGCACCCGTTTGCTGTTGCACCTCGTTGACATGGCGCCGTTGGATGACACCAGTGCAGCGGACGCCGCCGAAGTGATCGTCAGCGAGCTGACCAAGTTCAGCCCGGCCCTGGCCGAGCGTGATCGCTGGCTGGTACTGAACAAGTGCGACCAGATCCTCGAGGAAGAGCACGAAGAGCGCGTCAAGGAAATCGTCGATCGCCTGGAGTGGGAAGGTCCGGTCTATGTGATTTCGGCCATTGCCAAAGAAGGCACTGAGCGCCTGACCCGCGACATCATGCGTTACCTGGAAGACCGCGCCGACCGCCTGGCGGCCGACCCGGTATTCAAGGCCGAGCTCGCCGAGCTCGACCAGCAGATCGAAGACGAAGCCCGCGCCCAGTTGCAGGCCCTGGACGACCAGCGCGCCCTGCGCCGCAGCGGCGTGAAATCGGTCCACGACATCGGCGACGATGACTGGGACGAAGAAGACGTGGATGATGAAGATGGCCCGGAAATCATTTACGTGCGCGACTGATCCGTTGCGATAAACTTGAACGCCGCTCCTTATAGAGCGGCGTTTTGGTATCCGGGTATAACGTTATGGGCGGCGCTGGGTCGCGCGGCCCTCACTTTAAGGTTGAAGATGATGCGGAGCAAAGTGACAGGTGCGCAGCGCTGGGTCGTAAAGATCGGAAGTGCGCTGCTGACGGCGGACGGCAAAGGTCTGGATCGCGCAGCCATGAGCGTCTGGGTCGAGCAGATGGTGGCCTTGCATGAAGCAGGTGTCGAGTTGGTGCTGGTGTCGTCCGGGGCCGTTGCCGCCGGTATGAGCCGCCTCGGCTGGACCGCGCGACCCAGCGCGATGCACGAACTGCAAGCCGCCGCCGCCATCGGTCAGATGGGCCTTGTGCAAGCCTGGGAGTCCAGCTTCGCCGAGCACGGCCGCCACACGGCGCAGATCCTGCTGACTCACGACGACCTGTCCGACCGCAAGCGCTACCTCAACGCCCGCAGCACCTTGCGCGCGCTGGTGGAGCTCAAGGTCATCCCGGTGATCAACGAAAACGATACGGTGGTCACCGATGAAATCCGTTTCGGTGACAACGATACTCTGGCCGCCCTGGTGGCCAACCTGGTCGAGGCCGACCTGCTGGTGATTCTCACCGACCGCGATGGCATGTTCGACGCTGACCCGCGCAACAACCCCGACGCCCAGTTGATCCACGAAGCCCGCGCCGATGACCCGGCGCTGGATGCAGTCGCCGGCAGTGTCGGCGGTGCCCTGGGCCGTGGTGGCATGCAGACCAAGCTGCGCGCTGCGCGCCTGGCTGCGCGTTCCGGCGCCCACACCATCATCGTGGGCGGGCGCCTGGAGCGTGTGCTGGATCGCCTCAAGGCCGGTGAGCGCATCGGTACGCTGCTATCACCGGAACGCGGCATGCTCGCGGCGCGCAAGCAATGGCTGGCCGGACACCTGCAAACCCGTGGCACCCTGGTGCTGGACGAGGGCGCGGTGTCGGCGTTGTCCCAAGGCAACAAGAGCTTGCTGCCGGTGGGCGTCAAGCTGGTGCAGGGCAGCTTTCGCCGTGGTGAGATGGTGGTGTGCGTCGCGCCGGACGGTCGTGAGATCGCCCGTGGCCTGGCCAACTACAGCGCTCTCGAGGCGCAGAAGATTATTGGACAATCGTCTGACGCCATTGTCGGACTCCTGGGCTATATGGCGGAACCGGAGCTGGTGCACCGCGATAACCTCATCCTGGTTTAAACGAAAGGAATACCCGATGCGTGTAATGAAGGGATTACTCGGCCTGTTATTGGTCATGCCACTGCTGGCCTCGGCCGAAGAAATCGCCCAGGTCTCGACGGTGTTCAAGTTTGTCGGCCCTAACGACCGGATTGTGGTCGAAGCGTTTGACGACCCCAAGGTCGATGGCGTGACCTGTTACCTGTCCCGCGCCAAGACCGGTGGTGTCAAAGGTGGCCTGGGCCTGGCCGAAGACCGCGCTGAAGCGTCGATTGCCTGCCGCCAGGTTGGCCCGATCCACTTCAAGGGCGAGCTCAAGGACGGTGACGAAGTATTCAAGGAGCGTACCTCGCTGGTGTTCAAGACCATGCAGGTGGTGCGCTTCCTTGACAAGAAGCGCAATACCCTGGTGTACCTGGTCTACAGCGACCGCCTGATCGAAGGCAGCCCGCAGAACGCGGTGACAGCGATCCCGATTTTGCCGTGGCCGACCGCTCAGTAACCCGCAGGCGCGTTTTGTCATCGGCGTCTATGATTGCAGCCTTGCGGGTTGTAAGCTCCAAAGGCTGCAATGCAAAGAACATGGGATATCTGGAGTTCGTCATGAGTGCTTTCCACGATCTGAAACTCAAAGCCTTGGACGGACAAGAGCTGCCACTGGCCCCCTTCAAGGGCCAGGTTGTACTGGTGGTCAATGTGGCGTCCAAATGTGGTTTGACCCCGCAATACGCGGCGTTGGAAAACCTCTACCAGCAGTACAAGGACCAGGGGTTCACGGTGCTCGGTTTACCGTGCAACCAGTTTGCAGGCCAGGAGCCGGGCAGCGAGGAAGAGATCCGCGAGTTCTGCAGCCTGAACTACGGTGTGACCTTCCCCCTGGGCAGCAAGCTGGAGGTGAACGGTCCGGATCGTCATCAGTTGTATCGCCTGCTGGCGGGCGAGGGCGCCGAATTTCCGGGTGATATCACCTGGAACTTCGAGAAATTCCTGTTGGGTAAGGATGGCCGGGTACTTGCGCGCTTTTCGCCACGTACGTCCCCGGACGACCCGACTATCATCCAGGCCATCGAAAAAGCCCTGAGCTGAAACATACCCACTGTAGGAGCGAGCTCGCTCGCGAAGATCGCCAACGATAACGCGATTATCCTGGTTTGACGCGTGTCCTTGAGTTCTTCGCGAGCAAGCTCGCTCCTACAGGTATTCGGCTGCATTTACCCCCTTAATCACCCAGATCAATAGTGCTATCAAGCACTACTCACTCCCCATATTATATTCGTCATAAATTCCTTCCCGGTGGAGTGCTCCATGCCTGTCCAAGCCTTGTTCAAACCGTTTCAACTGGGTGCACTGCAATTGTCCTCCCGCGTCGTCATGGCCCCGATGACCCGTTCGTTCTCCCCGGGTGGCGTACCCAACTCCCAAGTCATCGAGTACTACCGACGTCGTGCGGCTGCCGGTGTGGGCCTGATCATCACTGAAGGCACAGTGGTCGGTCATCAGGCTTCCAATGGCTACCCCAATGTCCCACATTTCTACGGTGAAGCCGCGCTGGCCGGCTGGAAGAAAGTGGTCGACGCCGTGCACGCCGAAGGCGGCAAGATTATTCCGCAGCTGTGGCATGTGGGCAGTGTGCGCCGTATTGGTACGGAGCCTGATGCCAGCGTTCCAGCCTACGGCCCGATGGAGAAGCTCAAGGACGGCAAGGTGGTCGTACACGGTATGACTGCCCAGGACATCAAGGACGTGATCAACGCCTTCGCCCAAGCCGCCAAGGACGCCCAGGCCATCGGCATGGACGGCGTGGAAATCCACGGCGCCCACGGTTATCTGGTAGACCAGTTCTTCTGGGAAGGCAGCAACCAGCGCACCGACGAATACGGCGGTAGCCTGGCCAACCGTTCGCGCTTTGCCATCGAGCTGATCCAGGCGACCCGCGCTGCGGTCGGCCCGGCGTTTCCGATTATCTTGCGTTTCTCCCAGTGGAAGCAGCAAGACTACACCGCGCGCCTGGTGCAAACCCCGGAGGCATTGGCTGAGTTTCTCAAGCCATTGGCTGACGCCGGCGTGGATATTTTCCACTGTTCCACCCGCCGTTTCTGGGAGCCGGAATTTGAAGGCTCCGACCTCAACCTGGCCGGTTGGACACGTCAACTTACCGGCAAGCCGACGATCACCGTGGGCAGCGTCGGCCTGGATGGCGAGTTCCTGCAGTTCATGGTCAACACCGACAAGGTCGCACAACCTGCCAGCCTGGAAAAGCTGCTGGAGCGCCTGAACAATGATGAGTTCGACCTGGTGGCGGTGGGCCGTGCGCTGCTGGTTGACCCGGATTGGGCGGTGAAGGTGCGCGAGGGGCGCGAGGGCGACATCTTGCCGTTCAGCCGTGAGGCGTTGACGACTCTGGTCTAAGGGGCCGGACTCCCTGTGATGATCACAGGGAGTTTTGTCGCTTTAGGGGTTAATACTCGGGTCGCTTATTCAGCTCTTTGTGGTGATCGGTCTTGAGTGTGTCTTTATGCCCAGGCTGACCGTAGGTTGGCGGCTCTGCACGCGCTTGATCCAGCCATTGCTGCTGGCGTGTCCATTCCGCGGTTGGCATGTTGACGCCATTACGTACACCCATTCCATAAGTTGGCATTGTTCAATATCTCCATTATTAAAAGGGCCTGCTTGGCCAGCAGGTATCAATGGTTGGCGTTCTGCGGCCAATGGTTCCCCTTTTAAATACCAGGCAAAACTTGAGTGGCCTGTAACAGGCTCGCCGCACGCTTCATATCATTGGCAGATTGTTCAGCGCACGTAAGATTGCGCTGGAAGGGCGAAACTCTCCCCGCATACACCGCGTAAGTGATGCTCGAATTGCTCGATAATCGCTGCCCAGCCTTGGCGACTGGCATGTTGGCGCGCATTCAGGCGCATGCGCCGCAAGCTCTCTGTTTCCTCCAGCAGCCAATTGGCGGCGTCGCAAAAGGCATCTTCATCCCCAGGCATCGCCAGCACGCCGTTGTAGCCATGGCGAATATGCTGGGCTGCAGCCGCCTGGTCGTAGGCCACGACGCCCAGCCCCGAGGCCATGGCTTCCAGTACCACGTTGCCGAAGGTTTCTGTCAGGCTGGGGAACAGGAACACATCGCCGGACGCGTAGTGCCGCGCCAGTTCTTCACCGCGCAAGGCACCGCAGAAAATCGCTTCGGGGAGTTCTTTTTCCAGCATCGCCCGTTGTGGCCCATCACCGACGATGATCAGTTTCATCTGGCGCGTTGGGTAACGGTCCTGCAACGTCTCGAAGCAGCGTTTGAGCAGGCCGAGGTTCTTTTCCTGGGCCAACCGCCCTACATGCAGCACCGCGATTTGTTCATTGTTCAATGCCCAGCTTTCCCGCAACGCGTTGTCGCGTTTGGCAGGGTGAAACAATTGACTGTCGACGCCCCGTGACAACATCCCCAGGCGCTCGAAATGCCGGCGCCCCAGCTCCAGGCGCTGACTGGCGCTTGGCACCAGGGTCAGGCTCGAACGGTTATGAAACCAGCGCAGGTAATGGGTGACCATGCGGCTCAGCAGGCTCAAGCCATACTGGTTCGAATACTGCTGGAAATTGGTGTGAAAGCCGCTGACAACACTGATGCCCAGGCGTCGTGCTGCGCGTAGGGCGGATAGGCCCAAGGGGCCTTCCGTGGCGATATACAACACATCCGGGCGCTGTCGGGCCCAGCGCCTGAGTAATTTGTGCATCGACGATTGCCCCCATTGCAGCCCTGGGTAACCCGGTAGTGGCCAGCCGCGACACAGCAGCAATTGATCGTCACTCGACCGGCTCTGGTCAGCGCCCTGGCGGGGGCGCACCAGTTCGACCTGGTGACCACGCGAGCGCAAACCCTCGCACAGGCGGCCGAGGGTATTGGCCACCCCGTTGATTTCCGGCGGGAAGGTTTCAGTAATCAGGGCGATGTGAAGCGAAGCTCTCGTCATGACCCACAGTGTCACCGTGGGCCATGTCGTCATTGTGTCAGTGGGATGATGGATTTATGACGTGGCCACCGCTTGCCCCGCCATCGCCTCGGCGCCTTGCTCCCGCACCCAGAACAGCGTCGCCCCGGCCACTGCCGCCGGCATCATCAACAGATTGACCACCGGCACCAGCAGCATCAGGTAGACGATGCCGCCGAAGCTCAGGCTCTGCCAGCGTTTCTGGCGCAGCCAGGCGAGCATTTCGTTCCAGCCCAGCTTGTGGTTATCCGCCGGGTAGTCAATGTATTGGATCGCCATCATCCATACGCCAAATAGCAACCACAGCGGCGCCGCGATCAGGTTGACCACCGGGATGAACGACAGGATGAACAGGCCGATGGCGCGTGGCAGGAAGTAACCCAGCTTGCGCATTTCCCGGGCCAGGGTACGCGGGACCATTGCTGCCAGCTCACTCCAGCTGAACGGCGGGAAGTCATCGGTGCCCCGCACCACCACTTCAACTTTCTCGGCGAGAAAGCCATTGAACGGTGCGGCGATAATGTTAGCGAGCATGGTGAAGGTGAAAAACACCATCAGCACCACTAGCACGACAAACAGTGGCCACAACAGGTAATTCAAAAAGCCTAGCCAGTTGGGCAGCGTCGGCATCAAACTATCGACCCACAGGCTGAACTGATGGCCGGCGAAATAGATCAACCCGACGAACAACACCAGGTTGATCGCCAGCGGCAGCAATACAAACAGACGCAGGCCAGGGCTCAACACCAGTTTGAGGCCTTCACGCAGGTATTGCGGGCCGGAAAGAGCAGGGGCAGGCATGGAGAACTCCGAGCAGGATGGCGAACGCGCCGACCTTACCGACTTTGCCCACGATGTGAAAGCGCGGGCCGGCAGGCGACATCCGGGGTTACAAAGCGTCGATTAATCTAGTCAGAATCATAGAGCTCACCTATGAGCTGGATTGTTAATGCGTATTTCCTTAATCTTGCCCCCCTCGATACGCTGCACCCATTATTTTTCAGGACCTGGCGAGTTAAAGCCTTCCCCAAGTGCTTCGCGGTCCTTTTTTATTCCAGCCGCCCTGTGGTCCGGGCGGTCGATAGGAGTGAGTCATGTCTGATACCCGTCATTCCCGAGTGATTATTCTCGGTTCCGGCCCTGCCGGTTACAGCGCGGCTGTCTACGCTGCCCGGGCCAATCTCAAGCCGCTGCTGATTACTGGCATGCAGGCGGGCGGTCAGTTGACCACCACGACTGAAGTCGACAACTGGCCGGGTGATGTTCATGGCCTGACCGGCCCGGTGTTGATGGAGCGTATGAAAGAGCACGCCGAGCGCTTTGAAACCGAGATCGTTTTCGACCATATCAACAAAGTCGATTTCTCGAAAAAGCCTTATAGCCTGACCGGCGACAGCGGTGTGTACACCTGTGACGCGCTGATCATCGCCACGGGTGCCAGCGCGCGTTACCTGGGCCTGCCGTCGGAAGAAGCGTTCATGGGCAAAGGCGTTTCCGCCTGCGCGACCTGCGACGGTTTCTTCTACCGCAACAAGCCGGTCGCCGTGGTCGGCGGCGGCAACACCGCGGTGGAAGAGGCGCTGTACCTGGCCAACATCGCCAGCACCGTGACCCTGGTTCACCGCCGCGAGACTTTCCGCGCCGAGAAGATCCTGATCGACAAGCTGCATGCCCGTGTGGCTGAAGGCAAGATCATCCTCAAGCTCAACGCCACCCTGGACGAAGTCCTGGGCGACAACATGGGCGTGACCGGTGCTCGCCTGAAAAACAACGACGGCAGCTTCGACGAGCTGAAAGTCGACGGCGTATTCATCGCGATCGGCCACACCCCGAACACTTCGCTGTTCGAAGGCGTGCTGGAAGCCAAAGACGGCTACCTGGTCGTGCAAGGCGGCCGTGAAGGCAATGCCACCGCGACCAACATCGAAGGGATCTTCGCTGCCGGTGACGTGGCTGACCACGTCTACCGCCAGGCCATCACCTCGGCCGGCGCCGGCTGCATGGCGGCCCTGGATGCCGAGCGTTACCTCGATGGGTTGAAGGACGCTTCGTTCTGAACCCGTTGAAATGAAAAAAAACCGGCTGAGAGGCCGGTTTTTTATGCACTGGATTTAATGATCAATGCAATACAAGTGTGGGAGCGGGCTTGCTCGCGAAAGCGGAGTGTCAGGCACTGAATCTGGCTCTGATACACCGCTTTCGCGAGCAAGCCCGCTCCCACATTTTGATTGGTGTTTGACTCAGGACTGGCGGCTCAGGGGCTGCGCAGCAAATTTCACCCCTGCCAACCCATGGGCAATCAGCGCCCGAATATTGCCATGGTCACTGCCCTCAGGCGTCGCCACCACCGAACGGTAATGCTCACCAAACGCCAGCAACGCTTCCTGGTCGTTCAACCCTTCCAGCAACGCCAATCCCAGCGTCTTGCACGAACCTTCATTTTGCCCGGCAGCATTTTCCACCGTGCCATTGGTGAAAGCCTGTGGCTGGTAGTCGTAACCGGCCGCGATAAAGGCCAGGGTATCGGCAAAGACGTGTTCGCCGCTGTTGAGGCTGGCGCGCAGTGTATTCAAATCAGTCATGGGGTTTTCCTTTGGCAAACGCCGCCTGTTGGTCGGCATTGGCTTCTTGCTGGTACTGGGCTTTCCATTCGGCGTACGGCATGCCGTACACCACTTCACGGGCATCATCGAGGCTGACCTCGATCTGGCGTTCGTCGGCCTCGGCCTTGTACCACTTGGACAAGCAGTTACGGCAAAAGCCGGCGAGATTCATCAGGTCGATATTCTGCACATCCTTGCGGCTGTCCAGGTGGGCTACCAGGCGGCGGAAGGCGGCGGCTTCGAGTTCGAGGCGTTGTTGATCGTTCATAGGGCTCACTGCAGATTCAGGGGTTAGCGGCTGGCGGCCAGGGTAATCGAAACCGACTCGGCAAACCGCAGCGCATGGGGCTTATCCACTTCGACCTCGGCGTACAGCACCGATTCGTTGCTCATCACCAGGTCGAGCAATTCCTGGGTAAGGCGCTCCAGCAGGGCGAAGCGGTTGGCTTCCACATGGGCGATGATCGCCTTGGTGATGGTGCGGTAGTTCAGGGCATGGTCGATATCGTTGTCGCGCACGGCTTCCTGGGCGGCATACAGGATGGTCAGGTTGATCAGCACATCCTGCTTGTTGAGGATTTCGTCCTCGTTGATGCCGATAAAGGTGCGCAGGCACAGGTCCTTGACCCGGATACGCGCCATGCCTGGTTGAAGTTGTGGCATTGTTACTTGCTCCGTCCAATCAGTTGCAGGAACTCCATGCGCGTGGTGTTCGAGTCGCGGAAGGCGCCGAGCATCACTGAGGTGTTCATGGTTGAATTCTGTTTTTCCACGCCGCGCATCATCATGCACATGTGCCTGGCTTCGATCACCACGGCTACGCCCGCAGCCTGGGTGACGTCCTGGATGGCGTCGGCGATCTGGCGCGTGAGGTTTTCCTGGATCTGCAGGCGCCGGGCGAACATGTCGACGATGCGCGCCAGTTTCGACAGGCCCAGCACCTTGCCGGTCGGAATATAGGCTACATGCGCCTTGCCGATAAAGGGCAGCAAGTGGTGCTCGCACAGCGAGTACAGCTCGATGTCCTTGAGAATCACCATTTCGTCATTATCGGAAGCGAACAGCGCGCCGTTGACGATTTCTTCCAGGTTCTGCCCGTAGCCATGACACAGGTACTGCATGGCCTTGGCGGCGCGCTTGGGCGTATTGAGCAGGCCCTCGCGCTGCGGGTCTTCGCCCAGGCCCTTGAGGATTTCGCGGTAGTGGTGGGGCAGGGATAAGGTCATACAACATCCTCACAAACGGCTTACTTGATATGCCGCCCGCCGTTGACGGTCAGGGTGGTACCGGTGACATAGGGGTTGTCCAGCAGGTAACGCACGCTCTGGTAGATCACCTCGGGCCCGGGCTCGATGCCCAGCGCCGACTTGGCCAGCACCTTGGCGCGATAGGCCGCGTCATCGCCCTCATTGAACATCACCATCGCTGCAGCGATGCCGTTGACCTTGATCAGCGGCGCGAACTGCGCGGCAAACGACAACGTGAGGCTGTCGAGCCCGGCCTTGGTGGCGCAGTAGGCGATGTGTTGGCGGCTGCCCTTGCGCACCACGTCATCGCTGATATGCACGATGTCGGCAGGTGTCGAGCGTTGCAGCAAGGGTGAACAATGCAGGTTGATCAGGTACGGCGCAAGCATGTGCACGCTGAACATGTCGACAAACGCGCGGCTTTCGTCACCCGGCGTTTCCGCGACCCAGGCCGAGGCGTTGTGGATGATCGCGCGCAGGCTTTGGGTATGGCTGTGCAGTTCGGCAATGAAGGCAAGAATCCCGGCTTCGCTGGAGAAGTCGGCGAACACGCCGATGGCCCCCCGATCACGCAGGGCCTGCACGCCTGGGCGTTCGCTGCGATAGCTGAAAATTACCGAGTGGCCCTCGTCCAACAGGCGCTCGGCGCAATGCAGGCCGACACGCTGGCCGGCACCGGTGATCAGTATCGGTGCGTTGGTTGCAATCATGGGAGGCTCAAGTCGCTGGCAGGCTGAAACTATACCAGCGACCTGGCCCCCTGTGCTCAAGCGGCGGCTTCGGTGACCTTGCGAGGTGGCGAGGGGTGCAGCCAGTTCGCCAGCAGGTGCGTCGACAGCGGAATAAAGATGTAAACCATCAAGGGTGTCAGGGCGGCGGTACTGACCAGTACACGGCTGAACAAGTCCAGCTCATTGAGCAGCGGCCCCAGGCCGAAGTTGAACAGCAATGACACCGGGAAAAACGCCAGCCAGATCGCCACTGCCTGTTTCCAGCGTGGCGGGCGTGCACCCACGGCACCAAACCAGCCATCAATGCCGCTCACACGGTGCTCGGATGGGTCGGCAAACAGCTCGCTGCCACGGCTCAGCCAGGCACTGCGCGAGGCTGAAAACTCCCAGGCATGCAGGGTTTTTTCATCGGCGAAGCGGAAGATGATCTGGAATTCATCGTCATGGGGCGGCGGGGCCAACACGCCGGACCCCAGGTACCCAGGGAAGTCAGTGGCCAATTGCTCGCCTTCGCGCAGCCAGGCCATCAGTTCTTCGTAACGACCTTTGGCCATGCGGCGCGCAACCATCAAGGTTACGGGTGAGGTAGACATCGTGTATCTCCAAGTAATCAGGTGCGCTGGGCCGGGTAAGCGGCGCACGAACGAAGCTGCGGGGGTGTTGCAGCGACGTAGAAAAAGCAGGCAAGGATTATTCCTGTTTTACCGAAATACACCAGAGACTTCGGATGGATCGCCGTGGATCTTGAATCATGCAGTCTAATCGGCGTTAAATAGGATCCAAATTTATATGGATATTTCTGACCGCTGATGTCTGAAATCATTGCTCCGCTTCGTGAAACGACACTCGACAGTCCCGCTGATTCCGAGGTGCTGTTACCGATTCGTGAAGTAGCAAGGCTCACGGGTGTAAACCCGGTGACGTTACGTGCCTGGGAGCGTCGCTACGGTTTGATCCAGCCCGTTCGCACTGAAAGTGGGCATCGCCTGTATTCACGCACCGATATCGATACCGTGCATCGCATTCTCGACTGGATCGAACGCGGGGTGGCAGTGAGCAAAGTGGGCAAGATCCTGGCGCGCGATCAACTGCCCAGCGCACTGGCCACGCCATCACGCAGCGATACCGAGCTGGAATGGCGCCAATGGCAGGCGCAATTGCGGCTGGCTATCAGCGCTTTTGATGATCGGGAGCTGGACCAACTTTACGGCCAGATCTTCAGCGTCTACTCAACGACAGTGGTATTTCAAGACATTTTGATGCCGCTATGGCAACAACTGTTACGTCACCACGGTAGCTTTGGCCAGGCCAGCGAGTGGCTTTTCTTCGACAGCTTCCTGCGCTCGCGCATCGCACGCTGCCTGCAACTGGCCTGTGCCACGCCGGCGCCAAGGGTGTTATTGGTCGCCATCGCCGGAGAGTGCCGCGAGTTGGAGCTGTTAGTTGCAGGCTTATTGATGTCGAGCGACAAGCTCGCAGTAAAGGTTCTGGGTATTGGTCAACCGCTCGATGAATTGACGCTGATCTGCGAGCGGACCCGGCCGCAGGCTCTGGTCCTGTTTTCCAACCACTCCCCTGGAGCAGAACTGCCGTCACGGCTCAACCGCCTGGCATTCACGCTCAATTGCCCGTTGCTGCTGGCTGGAGATGCATCGGACCTGGCAGAACAAAGCCTGTCGGGCTCGTCGATTGGATGCCTGGGCAATGATGGACGGTTGATGCCACGCCGCTTGCAGCAGTTTCTCAGCGGCGGCCTGGATACCTGATCTCAGGCATGTACGTTGGGATGGACCAGGCGGTGCTGGTGCAGGATGAACTGGCGCAGGCGCTCGATCTCATCGGCATCACTCTGGCTCAGGCGATAGGCGAACAGGCCTCGAGCGGTTTCCCGCTCCAGCGCGCCGCGCAGCGCAATGCGTTCGTAGCCCGAAGGGCTGAACCACAAGGAAAAGGTCTTCGGCGGTTTGGCCCGACCACGCACTTCTATCAGCACACCTTTGAATGACACTTCGTGTACCCAAAATGCGCTGGGATAGCCCTTGACGTTTTCCAGCGCAACCGGTGTTTCCAGGGCCAGGCGCCACGGGCGGATCATCGGCCCGTCTTCGAAAATGCTCGGCACGCCCAGGCGCAAATGCACGGCATGAAACTCATCTTCCACCAAGCGCAGGGGGAAAGTGAGTTGCTGGTTGTCGAACTGCGCCTGAATGGTGACCTGGTCGTGAGCGGCCAGCCGCGTGAGCAAATCGCGAATCTGCGCACCGCCATTAACCGTCAGGCTCGACCATGCATCCCGCAGGTTGAGCTGCGGGTTGTGCTGCATGTCCTGGATAAAATCCAGTTCGTCCTGCGTCAATAGCGTGTCGCGGTGCATTGATCTGGCTCAAGGCTTAGGCATTAAAAAGCCATTATCGCTCTAAAGACCGCGCTTTTTACAGTTTGTTGATTCCACTCGTCGCCTTGAGTACAGCGAGTTCGGCTTTAAGCTCGGCTAATTGGGCTTCCAGCTGTGCGACGCGCTGCTGCGCCTTGACTTGGGTGGTGACGTCTTTTTGCACTGCGACGAAATACGTCTGCTTGTCGGCCTCGTTGTACACCGTCGAAAGCGATAGCTCGTTCCAGAAGGGTGTGCCGTCCTTACGGTAGTTGCGCAGGATCTCCTGGCACGCGTCACCGCTGTCGAGGGCTTCACGAATGGCCATCAGGGCCGGCTGGTCGCGATCGCCTGATTGCAGGAAACGGCAGTCCTGATACAGGATCTCGTCCAAGGTGTAGCCGGTCAGCCGTTCGAAGGCCGGGTTAACGTAGATCAGCGGTTTGTCCTTGCCTTCGCGTTCGGCAACGACGATCCCATCGTTGGAAGCATTGACGACCATTTGCAGCAGCTTGGCGTTAATCATTGAGCGGTCCATGGCGTTTCTTTCATGTCGCAAGTTTATGGCATGTCTTGAATATTGCGCGGTGCACACTGAAATATTGGCACAGGCTGCTAATATCCCAGGCTTTCACTCAACTACAGGATCAGATTGATGAAAGTCGCCATCCTTTCCGGCTCGGTCTACGGCACGGCTGAAGAAGTCGCTCGCCACGCTGAAAAAATTCTAAAAGAAGCCGGTTTTGACGCCTGGCATAACGCTCGCGCCAGTTTGGCGGACGTGCAGGCGTTTGCCCCTGATGCTTTCCTGGCGGTGACCTCGACCACCGGCATGGGCGAGCTGCCCGACAATCTGCAAGCGCTGTACTCGAACATTCGCGACCAACTGCCTGCCGCCTGGCGTGGCCTGCCTGGGGCGGTGATCGGCCTGGGCGACGCCAGCTACGGCGATACGTTCTGCGGCGGTGGCGAGCAGATGCGCGAGTTGTTCGCTGAGTTGGGCGTACGCGAAGTGCTGCCGATGCTGCGCCTGGACGCCAGCGAAAGCGTGACCCCGGAAACCGACGCCGAGCCGTGGCTGGCCGAGTTGGTCACTGCACTGCGCGGTTGACCGGAAACTCCCGCAGTAATGCCAGCCAGGCCTGGGCGGCCTTCGACAGATAGGCGCCCTGGCGCCAGATAAAGGCTATGTCCCAGCGTAGGTAGTCCGGCGCCTTGAGCGTCAGGCGCACCACGCCCGGTCGCACCAGCCCCCGGGCGACGACGCTGGGCAACAGCACCACGCCTTGGCCGGCGGCCACCAGGGCGACGAGAAAGTCCGCCTGGCCGCTGCGCCCGATTTCCTTCGGGGTGAAGCCCACTTGCTGACAGGCTTGCAATAGCCGGTCGTTCAATACAAAGCTGCGTTGGTACATCAGGAACGGCGTGTCGGCCAATTCCTCCAGGCGTACTTGGGCATTTTCCGCCAGGGGATGGTCCATCGGTAGCAACGCATCCAGCGGTTCATCGCAGAACGCTTGCCAGGCAAAGGCCGGGTCGCTGGGCATCAGGCTGCCACCCACGTCCAGTTCGCCATTGAGAATCGCCTGCTCGATCGTGCGACTGCCGCCTTCGAGCAACTGGATCGTAACCTTTGGGTAGCGCCTGCGGTACTCGGCAAACAGCCCGGCGAACAGGGTATCGCCTGCCAGTAGCGGCAAGCCCAGGCGCAGTTCGCCACGGGCCAGGTGCTGCATATCATCCAGCTCGCTGAGCAGTTCGCCCTGCAGACGCAGCATGGCCTCGGCACGCTGCAGCACCACTGCGCCGGCAGCGGTCAGGCGTACCTGTGATCCGGTGCGCTCAAGCAGTGGGGTGCCGAGGCTCTGCTCCAGCTGCGCCACCTGTTTACTGACCGCAGATTGGCTGATGTGCAAGGTTATACCGGCTTGGGTAAAACCACCGCGGTGAATGACCTCGACGAAGCTGCGCAGCTGTTTGAATTCCATATCCGTGATTCCAGTTTGGAATGGCTTGCAGTCTAACAATTCGCTGGGGGTATGGGGTCGGCCTCTTTAAAATGAGTGCCTGCGGAGGAACCAAAGCCCATGAAACACTTCACCTTCAAACACGTGGCCCGCCTGCTGGCCGAACTGCTCGTGCTACTGGCCATCTATCAACTTGGTTGCCAATTGGTGGTAGGGTTCGCCTGGCCGATCCCCGGTGGCGTGGTGGGCCTGGGCCTGTTGCTGGCAGCGTTTGCCAGCGGGCTGGTCAAGCCGGCCACCCTGCAATTAGGCGCCGGGGTGTTGATGGCCGAGATGCTGCTGTTCTTTATCCCGGCCTTGATGAGCCTGCTCGATTACGGCGGCCTGATGCGCAATGACGGCTGGCGCATCTTGCTGGTGATTGGCTTGAGCACGCTTTCGGTGATGCTGGTGACCGCATTCACTGTGGAAATGGTCTGCCGCTGGAGGGTGCGACATGAAGCTTGAGCTGATGCCGGTGTTCTGGCTCGTGCTGACACTGGGCGCTTACCTCTTCAGCCGCTGGGTCTATGCGCGTACTGGGCGCTATCTGTTGTCGCCATTGATCCTGGTACCGGCGCTGCTGTTGGCGGTGGCGGTACCAATGAACACTGCCTACGCCGAATACGCCGCCGATACCCACTGGCTGATGCTGGTGCTGGGGCCGGTCACCGTGGCATTTGCCGTGCCGATCTGGCAACAGCGGCGCTTGCTGGCGCGTCACTGGTCGGCATTAGTGCTGGGCATGGTGGCGGGTAGCGTGGCGTCCATAGGCACCTCGTTCGGCCTGGCCAAGGCGCTGGCGCTGGACAGTTCGGTAACCCTGTCGCTGGTGCCGCGCTCGATCACAACACCGTTTGCCATGCCGGTGTCATCCGACCTGGGAGGCGTACCGGAACTCACCGCCGTATTCGTGATGTTCACCGGGGTGTTCGGCGCCATGCTCGGCGGCGTGCTACTTAAATGGTTGCCGCTGCGTACACCCTTGGCGCGCGGCGCCTTGTTTGGCGTGGGTGCCCATGGGGCGGGCGTCAGCCGGGCGCGGGAAGTGGGCGGTGAGGAGGGGTCGGTGGCAGGCTTGGTGATGGTACTGACGGGGCTGCTCAACCTGTTCGCTGCGCCATTATTGACTGCACTTCTCTGACACGAATTTGTACTATCCTCATGGCTGACTCGCTCAGTCATCAAGCTGGCTGCGAAGGCAACTACTTCCGCCTCGGCGTCTGACTAGACTGGCTCTCACTTTCGACACTATAAGAAGTGCGCCCAGGAGGTCATTGCCGTGAGCCTAGCCCCCGCTTTATCGCCACAGAATGTCAAAGCCCAGGTCAGTGCTGCCGAATGGCAGACCCGCGTCGACCTGGCGGCCTGTTATCGCCTGGTGGCGATGCACGGTTGGGACGACCTGATCTTCACGCATATTTCCGCCAAGGTACCGGGGACTGAGGATTTCCTGATCAACCCCTATGGGCTGATGTTCCACGAGATCACCGCCTCGAGCCTGGTCAAGGTCGACCAGGCTGGCAACAAACAGATGGACAGCCCCTACGAGATCAACCCTGCGGGCTATACCATCCACAGCGCCATCCACGAAGTACGCCATGACGTGACGTGTGTGCTGCACACCCATACCGCTGCGGGTGTGGCGGTTTCTGCGCAAAAACAGGGTGTGTTGCCCATCAGCCAGCAATCGCTGTTTGTGCTGTCCAGCCTTGGCTATCACGCCTATGAAGGCGTAGCGCTGAACCACGAGGAAAAGGCTCGCCTGCAGGCCGACTTGGGCGAGAACAACTTCCTGATGCTGCATAACCACGGGCTGCTGACCTGCGCCAATAGCATCGCCGACACCTTCCTGATGATGTTCACCTTCCAGCGCGCCTGTGATATCCAGGTACTGGCACAGAACGGCGCAACCGAGTTGATTGCCATCCATCCGCACATCCTGTCCGGCGCCAAGGCAATGGTGGCTGCTGTCACAAAGAGCGCCCAAGGTATGGGGGGCGCGCTGGCCTGGCCGGCGCTGCTACGCAAACTGGACAACCAGGATCCCGGGTATAAAAACTGATGCCACTCGCCGAGATACCGCTCAGAGCCTGGCGCAAACGCGGCCAGGACTTCGTCTTCCGTGGCCATGCCCTGCGCTATTGGGTAGCCGGGCAGGGCGAGCCTTTGCTGTTGATCCATGGTTTCCCCACCGCCAGCTGGGATTGGCATTACCTGTGGCAACCCTTGGCTCAGCGCAACTTGGTGATCGCCTGCGACATGCTCGGTTTTGGTGATTCGGCCAAGCCCCTGAATCATGACTATTGCCTGCTGGAGCAAGCCGACCTGCAACAGGCGCTGCTTGAGCACCTGCGTGTGGAGCGGCCGGTGCACGTATTGGCCCATGACTACGGCGACAGCGTCGCCCAGGAATTACTGGCCCGGCATTACGAGGGCCGGTTCCAGATGGCCAGCTGCGTGTTCCTTAACGGCGGGCTGTTCCCGGAAACCCATCGCCCGACGCTGGTGCAAAAATTGTTGCTCAGCCCCGTGGGCTGGATGATCGGTCGGGCCTTCGGGCGCAGTGCCTTGGCCAGCAGTTTCAACCAGATTTTCGGCCCCCAGACGCGCGCCAGTGAAAGTGCCCTGGATGATTTCTGGAGCTTGATCAGTGGCAATGACGGCCCGCGCATCCTGCATAAGCTGATCGCTTACATTCCCCAACGGCGTCGCCTGCGTGAGCGCTGGGTGGCGGCCATGCAACGCACCGATGTGCCGTTGCGGGTGATCGACGGCGAGGTGGACCCGATTTCTGGTGCTCATATGGTCGAGCGCTATCGCCAGTTGGTGCCTCACGCGGACACCGTATTGCTGGCTAATATCGGCCATTACCCGCAGATCGAAGCGCCGGTACAGGTGCTCAAGCATTACCAGGCGTTTCGTGATCGTATCGGTCATCCGTTCCCGCGGGCGGCCTATTCCTGAGCGTCAGGGCATCATCCTGATGCCTTATCGAGCACCATTCAGCCCTTGCCGTCTTTATTGTGACCAAAGGCCCTGTGCGTGACACTCTGCCCATTCCCATAGTCGCCAGCGGAGTTCGGTATGAGTGAGTCAGTGCAGTTCCAGGATAAGGTCGTGATCGTCACCGGTGCCGGTGGTGGCTTGGGCCGGGCCCATGCGCTGCTGTTCGCCAAGCACGGCGCCAAAGTATTGGTTAATGATCTTGGCGGCTCAACCCAAGGCGAGGGCGCAAATGCCTCGGCGGCCGACCGGGTGGTAGCAGAGATTAGAGCGGCGGGCGGCCTTGCCGAAGCCAATCATGATTCGGTCACCGACGGCGACAAGATTGTACAGAACGCCCTGGACGCATTCGGCCGCATCGACGTGGTCGTCAACAACGCCGGAATCCTGCGCGACAAGACCTTCCACAAGATGGACGACAGTGACTGGGACCTGGTTTACCGGGTGCATGTCGAAGGCGCCTACAAGGTAACCCGCGCCGCCTGGCCCCATCTGCGCGAGCAGGGTTACGGCCGGGTGATTTTCACCGCGTCCACCTCGGGCATCTACGGCAATTTCGGTCAGTCCAACTACGGCATGGCCAAGTTGGGCCTGTATGGTTTGACCCGCACCCTGGCGCTGGAAGGGCGCAAGAACAACATCCTGGTCAACGCCATTGCGCCCACGGGCGGCACGCGCATGACCGAAGGGCTGATCCCGCCGCAGGTGTTCGAGCGGCTCAAGCCGGAACTGGTCAGCCCATTGGTGGTGTACCTGGGCAGCGATGCTTGCCAGGAAACATCGGGGTTATTTGAAGTCGGGGGTGGCTGGATCGGCAAGACCCGTTGGGAGCGCAGCCTGGGCGTGGGTTTTGATCCCGAAGCCGGCTTCTCACCTGATGATGTGGCCGCGCATTGGCAGCAGATCTGCGATTTCGAAGGGGCCGCGCACCCCAAGGACAATATCGAGGCATTGAAGGAAATGATGGCCAACTTGCAGAAGTTCAGCCTCTGATCATTGCCAGAAAAACAGTGAATCCCGCGGGGCGACAATGACGCTCCGTTTTTATGCCGGCATAAAAAAGGCCGCTGCATAGGCAGCGGCCGAAGTAAGACGTTGGATCAAGGAGCAACAAATCAACGTCAGTGAACACCGGGAACAGAATGAATACAGGATCAATCTGTTGAAATTCAGCTTTTCTCCCGAAAGGGGAGCGGGCCGTTTGCCCTGAAAGCCAAGTAAGAATAGTCGGTTGTAACAAAATGAGTAATAGCAATTCAGGACAAGGACTGTTACAGAATTGACAATAGTCGGGTGCGCGCCTTTTGCTCAGGGCAGAGTGCCCGTCAGGCGTAGAACGCCTGGCGGTATTCGCCAGGCGTGGCGCCCATGGCTTGGCGAAAGCGCTGGTTGAAATGGCTGGCGCTGGAAAAGCCGCACATCAAGGCCACTTCGCCCATCGGCAGTGCGCTGCCGCGCAGCAGGCTTTGCGCGCGTGCCAGCCGCCGTGCCAACAGGTATTGATGGGGCGGCACGCCGAAGCTTTGCCGGAACATCCGGGCAAAATGGTATTCCGACAGGGCGCACATCGCGGCCAACTGGCCGAGGCTGATGGGGTCTTCCAGGTGATGGTCGATGTACTCCACGAGCAACCGCCGCTGGTGCGCCGCCAACCCGCCTTTCCAGCGCAAGCCTTCGCGAGCGCCGACTTGGCTGAGCAAGGTATGGCTGAGCATTTCATGGGCCAGGCTGCTGGTCAGCAGGCGCTCGCCGGGCTCGTGCCAGTTGAGGCCGACCAATTGGTGAAAACGCCGGGCCTGGCGGGCGTCTTCGAGGAAGGTGCTCTCGCGCAATTGCAGTTCCCGCGGCTCGCGGTCGAGCAGGGTGATACAGCCGAGGGCAAATTGTTCCGGGCTGAAATACACGTGGGCCAGGCGAATCTCGCCATTGATCACCCAGGCCGACTGATGCTCGGCTGGCAGGATGCACAGCTTGTCGGGGCCGCCCTTGGTGCCCGGTTGATCACGGCGAAAGGTGCCGGTGCCGCCGCCGATATAGCACGACAACGTGTGATGGCTGGGCGCCTGGTAATCCTGGGCGTCGTGGTGGTTGCTCCACACGGCCGCAGACAAGCCGTCACCGAGCTCGGCGCAGGCTTCCAGGCGTGCGTGGGGCGAACGGTTGAGGGATTGAAAGACTTGCAGGGATTCCAGCTCGGGCATGGTGTGTTCTCCGACGCCTTGCATCCTACTCTCCGAGGCTCGCGCTGTGAGCCCATCGCCGGACAAAAGCGCAAGAATATGCAAGAACCTTTCAAGGGTTGAAGGCAACACTGTGGCTCAATCGATGGAGCCCGCTATGAACCTTTTCCTGTATTTACTCACGGTGCTGATTTGGGGCACCACCTGGATCGCGCTCAAATGGCAGTTGGGCGTGGTAGAAATTCCGGTGTCGATTGTGTATCGCTTCGGCTTGGCTGCGCTGGTGCTGTTCGTGCTGTTGCTGCTGAGCCGCAAGTTACAGGTGATGAACCGACGCGGACATCTGATTTGCCTGGCTCAGGGCCTGTGCCTGTTCTGCGTCAACTTCATGTGTTTTCTCACCGCCAGCCAGTGGATACCCAGCGGCTTGGTGGCGGTGGTGTTCTCCACGGCGACTTTGTGGAACGCACTGAATGCCCGTGTGTTCTTCGGCCAGCGGGTTGCACGTAACGTGTTGATGGGCGGCGCACTTGGGTTGCTGGGCCTGGGCTTTTTGTTCTGGCCGGAACTGGTTGGGCATACCGCCAGCCCGCAGACGTTGTTGGGCCTGGGCCTGGCGTTGCTGGGAACCCTGTGCTTCTCGGCGGGCAATATGCTCTCGAGCCTGC
Source organism: Pseudomonas sp. MF6755 (assembly GCF_016405635.1). Lineage (NCBI taxonomy): Bacteria > Pseudomonadati > Pseudomonadota > Gammaproteobacteria > Pseudomonadales > Pseudomonadaceae > Pseudomonas > Pseudomonas sp. MF6755. Next base: position 63,958 of record NZ_JAEKDA010000020.1, on the reverse strand, counting down.
AACAAAAGGCCGGGCTCAAGCCGTTGACCACCAATGCCTGGGGCATGGCCTATGGCGCGGCGATGTTGGCGACCTATTGCGCCGTGCGCGGTATTCCGTTCGAGATGGATTGGAGTGCGCGGTATATCGGTGCGCTGTGGTACCTGGTGATCCCGGGCTCGGTGATTGGTTTTACTGCGTACCTCACCTTGGTCGGCCGCATGGGGCCGGAAAAGGCAGCGTATTGCACCGTTTTGTTCCCCGTGGTGGCGTTGAATGTGTCGGCGTTCGCCGAGGGCTACCAGTGGACTGCGCCGGCGTTGGTGGGGCTGGTGCTGGTGATGTTGGGGAATGTCTTGGTGTTTCGTAGGCCCAAGCCGGTAACCCCTGTGTTCCATGCGAAACAAATCTAATGTGGGAGGGGGCTTGCTCCCGATGGCGGTGGGTCAGTCAACCTCAATGCTTGCTGGGCCGCCGCCTTCGCGAGCAAGCCCCCTCCCACATTTGACCTATTTCAGGCCCAGGCGCTTGGCCATGCGCCCAAGGTTGGCGCGGTCCAGGCCCAGTTCGCGGGCAGCGCCGGCCCAGTTGTGCTGATGGCGTTCCAGGCAGGCGCTGATGACCTGGCGCTGATAGTGCTCGGTGGCCTGGCGCAGGTCGCCAGTGGCCATGGGCACCGTTTCGATCGGTACTTCGATCACCGCTGCTGTGACGTCGGGCAAGTCCAGGTCGTGGGCGCTCAGGCTCAGAATCTTCGGGCGTTCGAGACAGTTACCCAGTGCCTTCAATGCACTGCGGCCGATTAGATGTTCCAGCTCGCGCACGTTGCCCGGCCAGTTGTAGGCCAACAACGCCGCCTGGGCGTCGCCGGTCAGGCGCAGGCTGCCCAGGCCCATGCGCGAACGGTTCTGTTCGAGGAAGAAGCCTGCCAATAGCAGCACATCACGCCCGCGCTCCCGCAGAGCCGGCACTTGCAGCGGGTACACGCTCAAACGGTGGTAGAAGTCGGCACGATAGCGGCCATTGCGCACCTCTTCGGCCAAGTCGCGGTTGGTCGCGGCGATCAGGCGCACGTCCACCTGGTGCTCCTTGTCCGAGCCCAGTCTCTGCAACTGGCCGCTTTGCAGCACGCGCAGCAGCTTGGCCTGCACGGTCAACGACAACTCACCCACTTCATCCAGGAACAAAGTGCCGCCATTGGCCAATTCGAACTTGCCGCGACGCTCGTTCAGCGCGCCGGTAAAGGCACCGCGCACATGGCCGAAGAGCTCGCTTTCCACCAGGGTTTCGGGCAGTGCGGCGCAGTTGAGGCTGATCATCGGTTTGTCGGCGCGGGAGGACGCCGCGTGGATCGCCTGGGCCACCAGTTCCTTGCCGACCCCGGTTTCGCCGGTGATCAGCACGGTGAGGTCGCTGCCACCCACCAGTTTGATTTCGTCAACCAGGCGCTTGTGTGCCTTGCTCTGGCCGATCATTTCCTTGTGCTGCTGGCCGCTGGCCTGACGATAGATTTCGGCGCGTTGATGCTCATCTTCAGCCCGCAAGGCAAGGCGTTCGATGCGCTCAGCCACATTGACCGTGGCCGCGGCGAGGCTGGCAAAGGCTTGCAGGGCGTCCAGTTCTACCCGTTCAAAGCGCTCGGTGTCGAGGGCATCCAGGGTCAACAGCCCCCAGGGTTGATCGTCGATAAACAGCGGGCAGCCCATGCAGTCGTGGACTTCCAGATGGCCGTGCAAACCTGCGACCAGGCCGTCATAGGGGTCAGGCAATTGGCTGTCGCTGTCGAAGCGGGTAGGGCCGGGGCTGCTCAGCAGTATTTCAAAGCGCGGGTGTTCGCTGACCTTGAAGCGTCGGCCCAAGGTGTCGGGGCTCAAACCATCCACGGCCAGCGGCACCAGCCACTCACCCTCCAGGCGCAGCAGCGCGGCGGCGTCACAGGGCAGCAGGGCGCGCATGGCTTGCAGCAGGCGTCGGTAGCGCTCGCCTTCGGGCAATTCCCGGGACAGGTCGGCGACCAGCGGCAGTAAGGTAGTGAGCAGTGGTTTTGCAGTCATAATGACTCCTTGTAGTCCTTGTGACTATAAAGTGTAGGGAGTCATACTGACTACTTTATATTTAAGTCGTTGAAATATAAGAATTTATAAGTTGGCACGATTGCTGAGTACTCAAAGGTAATCAGTAAAAAGACCTGGAGTCTCCCATGCTAAGTGCCCAAGACCGTGCAATCGTCAAATCCACTGTGCCCCTGCTGGAAAGCGGCGGCGAAGCGTTGATCACCCATTTCTATCGCATGATGCTTTCTGAATATCCCGAAGTACGTCCGCTATTCAATCAGGCTCACCAGTCCAGTGGCGACCAGCCCCGCGCTCTGGCCAACGGGGTGCTGATGTACGCGCGGCATATCGACCAGTTGGATCAATTGGGCGACCTGGTGGCCAAGATCATCAATAAGCATGTGGCCTTGCAGATCCTTCCCGAGCATTACCCTATCGTTGGTGCCTGCCTGCTACGGGCTATTTCCGAAGTGTTGGGCAGCGAGATTGCCACTCCAGAGGTGATCAGTGCCTGGGGCAAGGCATACGGCCAACTGGCGGATATTTTGATCGGTGCCGAAGCGGCCATCTACGAAGAAAAAGCCCAGGCGCCTGGCGGCTGGCGCGGTGCGCGGCCGTTCCTGCTGGTCAAGCGCGTGGAGGAGAGCGACGAAATCATCTCCTTCTATTTCGCCCCAGTGGATAACGGCCCGATCCTTGCCTCCCAGCCTGGCCAGTACATCGGCCTGAAGCTGGAGCTCGATGGCGAAGAAGTGCGTCGCAACTATTCCTTGTCGGCCCTCACCGATACCGGCATGTACCGCATCAGCGTAAAGCGCGAAGCCGGTGGGCGGGTGTCCAACTACCTGCATGACCAGATGCACGTCGGCGCCACTGTCGACCTGTTTCCACCTTCGGGCGAGTTCATCCTGCAAGCCAGTGATAAACCGCTGGTGCTGATCAGTGGCGGGGTGGGCATTACGCCTACCCTGCCGATGCTCGAAGCAGCGCTGGCGACCAAACGCCCGGTGCACTTTATCCACTGCGCCCGCAATGGCGGGGTGCATGCGTTCCGTGACTGGGTGGACACCCTGGCGACCCAGCATCCGCAGCTCAAGCGCTTCTATTGCTATGCGGAGGAGGACGGTATCAGCCCGGCGGCGGACAAGGTCGGGATACTGAGCCAGGAGCAACTGGCGGCCTGGTTGCCCGAGGAGCGTGACATTGATGCGTACTTCCTGGGGCCCAAGGGTTTCATGGCGGCGATCAAGCGCTATCTCAACGCGTTGGGTGTACCGCAGAAGCAGGCGCGCTATGAGTTCTTCGGCCCGGCTGCGGCCTTGGAGTAACCCTCAGTCACCACGCTGTACAAAATGTGGGAGGGGGCTTGCTCCCACATTTGTCCTGTATTTCTGCTGATTAATCCCACGTTAACCCCTCTCTGTTTAAACCACTGCCTGTGTGTAAAATTGTTGCCATCAGGCACAACCATAATCAGGTAAAGGGAAACGGGGATGATTGACGACATTCGTTTAGGCAGGGAGCGGCGCTTTCTGGTGTTGCTGGGCATCATCTGCCTGGCGCTGATTGGCGGGGCGCTGTACATGCAAGTGGTGCTGGGCGAGGCACCGTGCCCCTTGTGCATCCTGCAACGCTACGCCTTGTTGCTGATCGCACTCTTCGCCTTCATCGGCGCCGCTATGCGCAGCGAGAGGGCGGTGACTTTCCTCGAGGGGCTGGTAGTGCTCAGTGCCTTGGGTGGGGTGGCTGCCGCTGGCCATCATGTGTACACCCAGTTCTTTCCCCAGGTCAGTTGCGGCATCGATGTCTTGCAACCGATCGTCGACGACCTGCCCCTGGCCAAGGTATTCCCCCTGGGTTTCCAGGTCGACGGTTTCTGCAGTACCCCCTACCCGCCGATCCTCGGCCTGTCCCTGGCCCAATGGGCGTTGGTGGCGTTCGTGCTGACAGTGATCCTGGTGCCTTTGTGCATCTATCGTAATCGTCACCCCAAAGCCTGAGTCTCGCGCCTGCAAAACGCTCCGTTCCTTCTTGTTTGAAGGCCGGAGCGTTTTTGTTTGTAGGGATTTGTGAAAGCACCGTGACGAGGGGCAACTTTAGGTGTGCACAGCGTGCGACATGTTGTCACACGGACGCTGTCGCAGGACGTTTCTGACCCGCCAAATCGGCCCATAAATTTGCACCCCGCGCACAAATTGTGCTGTCAGTTCGTGGTGCGGGTGGCGCCGCGCAGCGTGTAAGGCCTGAGCGCCCGTGGGATCTGTGAATGCCTTGTTTTATGGGGACTTGGATAGCTTTACCAAGCCCTTACAAGCTGTAAGGGAAGTGGCAATCTGCCCAATAACACGGCAATTTTTGTGGTTTTTGTTGAGAATTGAACGCGATAAGATCGCGAATCTTTGCAAGTTTGGTGAAGGATTGTTGCTGGAATCGATAAAAATTATTTCTTTATAAGACATGGTTTATACATCGCTAGCTAACTACAATCGCCCGCACTGAATGTCCGGTGCTGTTCAATCTTTGAGCATTGGAGCGGTCGAGGAGCAGATGGAAGGCTCTGTGCGACCCCAGGTTCCGGCAGCCTTTCAACTATCCGCACCAAATGGAATTGGTCTGTAACAAGGCCTTTAGCCACGAAATCGAATAAGAACTCACTGCAGGTCCGTGAAACGTACCGTTATGACGTGTCGGGCAGGCTCTTATTCAATCGAAGAGAAATGCCAACCCTTGGCAGGGTGAAGTGTTGGCGATCAAAACCCAACTGCATTGCGCAAGCTGCTTTAGAGGTCGTGAGATGAGTAAAAACAGGTACCCCCGATTACTAGGCTTTTTGCCGCTGCTTGGCATGATGTTAATGCTGGGAGGCTGCAAGTGGACCTTGATGGACCCAAAAGGACAGATCGGTCTGGATCAACGAAACCTGATCATCACCGCCACCCTGCTGATGCTGTTGGTCGTGGTGCCTGTGATCATCATGACGTTCGCCTTCGCCTGGAAATACCGCGCGTCGAACACCAAGGCGACCTACGCGCCCAAGTGGTCGCACTCCACCAAGATTGAAATTGCGGTGTGGCTGGTGCCGATCCTCATCATCATCGCCCTGGGTTACATCACCTATAAGTCGACCCACGAACTGGACCCTTACCGTCCGCTGGAGTCCGACGTCAAGCCGATCAATATTGAAGTGGTCGCGCTGGACTGGAAGTGGCTGTTCATCTACCCGGACCTGGGTATCGCCACGGTCAACGAGATCCAGTTCCCGGAAAACACCCCGCTTAACTTCCGGATCACCTCCGACGCCGTGATGAACTCGTTCTTCATCCCAGCCCTGGGCGGTCAGATCTATGCGATGGCAGGCATGCAGACCCGACTGCACCTGATCGCCAACGAAAAAGCTGTAATGGAAGGCATCTCCGCGAACTACAGCGGCGCTGGCTTCACCGGCATGAAATTCAAAGCGATCTCGACGAGCCAGGAAGATTTCAACGCCTGGGTAGCCGAAGTCAAGGCCGCACCTAAACAGCTTGATCAAGCTGAATACGACGCCCTGACCAAACCAAGCCAAAACAACCCAGTCGCCCTGTACTCCACGTATGAGCCGAACCTGTTTCAGAAAATCGTCGACAAGTACGAAGGTATGAAGCCAGGCAAGCCGGTCAAGCACGAGAAGAAAGAAGTGGCCGTGGTTGAAGGTTCTGACACGGGCTCGCATTCAACTGCTGGGGCAGAGGAGTAAACGATGTTTGGTAAATTAAGTTGGGATGCGGTCCCGTTCCACGAGCCGATTGTGATGATTACCATCGCCATGATCGCGCTGGGTGGTCTGGCACTGTTTGCAGCAATCACTTATTTCAAGAAGTGGACCTACCTGTGGACCGAGTGGCTGACGTCGGTCGACCACAAGAAAATCGGCGTCATGTACGTCATCGTTGCCATGGTCATGCTGCTGCGTGGTTTTGCCGACGCCATCATGATGCGTACCCAGTTGGCCATGGCCACCGAGGGTTCGCCTGGCTACCTGCCGCCTGAACACTATGACCAGATCTTCACCGCCCACGGTGTGATCATGATCATCTTCATGGCGATGCCATTCTTCACCGGCTTGATGAACCTGGCCTTGCCGCTGCAGATCGGTGCGCGTGACGTTGCCTACCCGTTCCTGAACTCCCTGAGCTTCTGGCTGCTGGTTTCCGGCGTGGTGCTGATCAACGTGTCCCTGGGCGTCGGCGAATTCGCCAAGACCGGTTGGGTTGCGTATCCGCCATTGTCGGGCTTGCAGTACAGTCCGGGCGTGGGTGTGGACTACTACATCTGGGCGCTACAGTTATCAGGACTCGGGACGACATTGACGGGGGTCAACTTCCTGGCCACCGTCCTGAAAATGCGCGCCCCTGGCATGAAACTGATGGACATGCCGATCTTCACCTGGACCTGCACCTGGGCAAACGTGCTGATCGTGGCTTCGTTCCCGATCCTGGCCGCTACCATGGCGCTGCTGTCGCTTGACCGTTACCTGGATTTCCACATTTTCACCAATGAACTTGGTGGCAATCCAATGATGTACGTGAACCTGTTCTGGGCATGGGGTCACCCTGAGGTGTACATCCTGATCCTGCCAGCGTTCGGTATCTTCTCCGAAGTGATCTCGACCTTTACCGGCAAGCGCCTGTTCGGTCACCACTCGATGGTCTACGCATCGGGCGCAATCTCCGTACTGGGCTTCATGGTTTGGCTGCACCACTTCTTCACCATGGGTTCGGGGGCCAGCGTCAACGCCTTCTTCGGCCTGGCGACGATGCTGATTTCGATCCCGACGGGGGTGAAGCTATTCAACTGGCTGTTCACCATCTACCACGGTCGTCTGCGCATGACCAGCCAGGTCCTGTGGACCCTTGGCTTCATGGTGACCTTCGCCATCGGCGGCATGACCGGCGTACTGCTGGCCATTCCAGGTGCTGACTTCGTACTGCACAACAGCCTGTTCGTGATCGCGCACTTCCACAACGTGATCATCGGTGGTGCTGTATTCGGTTACATCGCTGGTTTCGCCTTCTACTTCCCGAAAGCGTTCGGCTTCAAGCTGCACGAAGGCTGGGGCAAGGCTGCATTCTGGTTCTGGATCTCCGGCTTCTTCGTCGCATTCATGCCGCTCTATGCACTGGGCTTCATGGGCATGACCCGTCGTCTGAACGCCACCACCAACCCTGAGTGGGTACCGTACCTGTACGTTGCCATGTTCGGTGCGGTGATGATCGCTGTGGGTATCGCCTGCCAGTTGATCCAGCTGTACGTGAGCATCCGTGACCGTAAGCAGAACGCTTGCGAATCCGGCGACCCATGGAATGGCCACACCCTGGAATGGTCGACCTCGTCGCCACCACCGTTCTACAACTTCGCCGTGATCCCTACTGCGAACACCATCGATGCGTTCACCGAAGCCAAGGAAGACGGTACTGCGTACCAGCGTCCTAAGCACTACGAACCGATCCACATGCCAAACAACACCGCCACTGGCGTGGTGATGGGCGCACTGTTGACCGTGTTCGGTTTCGCGATGATCTGGCACATCTGGTGGCTGGCAATCGCGAGCCTGGTGGGCACTATCGGTTACTTCATCATTCACGCTGCCCGTGATGATCAAGGCTACATGGTGCCGGTCGAAACGATCGAACGCATCGAAGCCGAGCAGCACGCTCGCCTGGTAGCCGAGAAGAAGATTCCGGCCAACCGTGTAGAAACCTCGTTGGAACAGGCTTAAACCATGTCGAACTTAGTGACCAATGCTGGACACGCCCATGTCGATGACCATGGGCACGATGACCATCACCACGACTCGGGGCCAATAACCGTCTTCGGTTTCTGGCTCTACCTGATGACCGACTGCATCTTGTTTGCGTCGATCTTTGCGGTGTACGCGGTACTGGTAAACAACGTAGCGGGTGGCCCGTCGGGCCACGACATCTTCGAACTGCCTTACGTGCTCGGCGAAACCGCCTTGCTGTTGTTCAGTTCGATCACCTACGGCTTCGCCATGTTGGCCTTCTACAAGGGCAACAAAAAAGGCGTGCTGACCTGGCTGGGCCTGACCTTCCTGCTCGGCCTGGGCTTCATCGGCATGGAGGTCAACGAGTTCCACCTGCTGATCTCCGAAGGCTACGGCCCGCACCGTTCCGGTTTCCTGTCGGCGTTCTTCACGCTGGTCGGCACTCACGGTCTGCACGTAACTGCCGGCCTGCTGTGGATGGCGGTGATGATGTATCAGGTCAATAAACACGGCCTGACCAACACCAACAAGACTCGCCTGACTTGCCTGAGCCTGTTCTGGCACTTCCTGGACGTGGTCTGGATCTGCGTCTTCACCGTTGTTTACCTGATGGGGACTCTGTAATGGCTAATGCACACTCCCATGACCATGACAGCCATGATGCGAGCCACGGCAGCGTTAAGTCTTACGCTATCGGCTTCATCCTGTCGGTAATCCTGACGCTCATCCCGTTCGGTCTGGTGATGTACCCGACCCTGCCGAAGTCGATCACCTTGATGATTGTCCTGGCGTTCGCGGTGATTCAGGTGCTGGTTCACCTGGTGTACTTCCTGCACCTGGATCGTTCCAAAGAGCAGCGCGAAAACGTGATTGCGTTCGTGTTCGCAGGCTTAGTAATCCTGCTGCTGGTTGGCCTGTCGATATGGATCATGTTCAGCATCCATACGTTCATGATGGCGAAGTGAGGTAAGACCCGATGTCGCTTAAGCACTTTATCCAAATCACCAAACCGGGGATCATTTTCGGTAACGTGCTTTCTGTGGCGGGCGGTTTCTTCCTGGCCTCCAAGGGACATGTCGATCTGGCCATCTTCCTGGCTGCAATGATCGGTACGTCCCTGGTGGTTGCTTCCGGTTGCGTGTTCAACAACTGCATCGACCGTGACATCGATATCAAGATGGAACGCACCAAGAATCGTGTGCTGGTCCAGGGGCTTATCTCCCTGAAACTGGCACTGATCTTTGCGACCGTCCTGGGTGTTGCCGGTGTGGTGCTGTTGTACAAGGTGGCCAACCCGTTGGCGGCGTTGTTTGCCGTGATCGGTTTTGTCATCTACGTCGGCCTCTACAGCCTATACCTCAAGCGCAAGTCGGTGCACGGCACGCTGGTGGGCAGTCTGTCGGGGGCGATGCCGCCGGTGATTGGTTATGTGGCTGTAACCAATAGCTTCGACATGGCCGCGCTGGTGCTGCTGGTGATGTTCAGCCTGTGGCAGATGCCGCATTCCTACGCCATCGCGATTTTCCGCTTCAATGACTACCTGGCTGCGTCGATTCCGGTATTGCCGGTCAAGCGTGGCATCCAGGTGGCCAAGAAACACATCCTGCTCTACATCCTGGCCTTCCTCGTGGCGACCTTGATGTTGACCTTCAGTGGCTACGCCGGCATGAGCTACCTCGCCGTGGCCGCCGCCATGGGCATGTACTGGTTGTACATGGCCTGGACCGGCTACAAGGCGGTGGATGACACCGTCTGGGCGCGCAAGCTGTTCGTGTTCTCGATCTTCACCATCACCGCGCTCAGCGTGATGATGTCCCTGGATTTCCAAGTGCCGAAAGAGCTGTTGCTGACCTACGCCCACTGAGTCGTATGAGCAGTAAAAAGCCCCGCCTTCGCAAGAAGCGCGGGGTTTTTTATGGCATGCCCTTTAAACTATTCCCCAATTCTATGAATGCAGGAAGCAAAGCAATGAGTAAAAAAGCCGTTATGGTGTTCAGTGGCGGGCAGGATTCGACGACCTGCCTGATCCAGGCACTGCCGCTGTATGACGAAGTGCACTGCATCACGTTTGATTATGGCCAGCGCCATGTGGCAGAAATCGAAGTGGCCCAGAAGCTCGCCAAGCAACTGGGGGCCACGGTGCACAAAGTGATGGATGTGTCCCTGCTCAATGAGCTGGCCATCAGCAGCCTCACCCGTGACAACATTCCCGTGCCGACCGTAAGCAGCTCAGGCGAAAGCCTGCCGAGTACCTTTGTGCCGGGGCGCAATATCCTGTTCCTGACCCTGGCGTCGATCTACGCCTATCAGGTGAAAGCCGAGGCCGTCATTACCGGCGTGTGCGAAACCGACTTCTCGGGCTACCCCGATTGCCGGGACGAGTTTGTCAAAGCGCTGAACAAGGCCCTTGAACTGGGCATGGAATACAAGCTGCGCCTGGACACTCCGTTGATGTGGCTGAACAAAGCCGAAACCTGGGCACTGGCGGATTACCACAACCAACTGGAGCTGGTGCGCGAGCAGACGCTGACCTGCTACAACGGCATCATCGGCACAGGTTGCGGCAATTGCGACGCGTGCAACCTGCGTGCGCGGGGCTTGAATGAATACCTGCAGAACAAGGCGGATGTCATGCAAAGCCTGAAGCACAAGTTGCAGTTGAAATAACTCTTGTAGGAGCGAGCTTGCTCGCGAAAATCCCGAGAGCGCCGCGTTCAACCAGGAGCGCTGCGTTATCGTTGACGTTTTTCGCGAGCAAGCTCGCTCCTACACGGCAATGGGTTCAAGTCGCCAGGTAACGCTTGAACAACGAGCGTGCCCCGTAGGCAGGCAGGATATTGAAGAACGCAAAGCCGACTTTGATCGCGATCTGCACATAGATCATGCTCAGGATGTCGCTGGTCTGCATGGCGCCGTAGAAGGCAATAAAGCAAAACAGGAAGCTGTCGATAATGACCGCAAAGAATGTACTGAGGAAAATCCGCAGGTACAGGTATTTGGAGTTGGTCAGTTCCTTGATCTTGCACAGCAGGTAGGAGTTTATATTCTCCGAAACCAGGAACGACACCGAAGAGGCCACCAGCACCGACGACACTTGCAGGATCACGTCGGTATACGGCCCGTCGAGTTTCCAGCCCGGTAGCCCCGGCAGGAAGGTCGAGCCATACAGCAGGACGATGATCATCGCGTTACTGGCAAACGCAAACAGAATGGCCCGCCGCGCCAGGCGCAAACCGAAGTTTTCGTTCAACAAGTCCACGATCAGAAAGGTCAGCGGGTACAGGAACGTGCCCGGCGTCACGATGATGCCCATGGACTCCAGGTAAATCGGCTTGGTCGCAGCAATGCTGGTGAAGATATAGAACGTGAACAACAGCAAGTTCAGGATGATGTAGATCATCCAGGAGTTTTCATTGCGGTCGTTTATGTCATAGGCGGTGAGCGTGCCACCCTGCGAATAAAACTTCTTGTAGACGTTCTTGACTTCCATTTTATTGAAATTGTCCATTATTTCGCTGTTGAGCACTTCACTCAGTTTGATCTTGATGACCTTGCCCGTGGCGATCACCATGATCACCGCCAGGCGCTTGTCATTTTCAAAGCCCAGCAACTTGTATTTACTGTTTTCAACGGGCCCTTCAGACGTGGTCATTGAAGCGCTCCTCAAGAATGTCGCCGATGACACACAAGCGGTCTGAGTTCGCACAGGGCTCAAGGGTGATGAACAGTTTTTTGGTGGCGCGGTCGTACACCAGCTTTTCTTTATCGTCGCTCGAAGAGCCTTTTTGCACGATCAGCAAGTCCCCCGGCTCATTTAGGCCGGGAATCGCGTGCTCCAGGCGCACGCCAATCAAGTTGCAGGAATTGCCGAAGTAAAACGTCAGTGGATAGAGCGTGGCCAGTTCGCCGATGCGCTTGCCCAGGTTCTGCATGAGCAGGCTTTCCTTGAGCACCGGAACCGCTGCGGGGTTCTTGTTGCCCAGCGGGGAAACATTGTTCTCGATGACTTCCCTGGCCTCAAAGTTGATGGTCTCGATTTCTTCGTAGGAGACGCCGAAGAAGTCCGAGATCTTGCGAATGGTCGACTGTTGTACGTTGGCGACCTTTCCTCCCAGGATGTTGTAGATGGTCGTCCTGGTCAGGCCGGCGGCACTGCTCAACGAAAGCTGGGTTTCGCCACGGCTCTTGATCAAGTACTTGATGTTGCTCTTCAAGTGCTCGGTTTTTTCACGTCTGTGTATCAAGTGCTCACCACTTCCATTTAGTCATTAGTCCATTTTCGGCGGAACCAAGACCTTCCAGGTTCACACATTGGAAGTGTTGCATGTGCCCGTCATAACAATAAAGCGCTGAGTGCAGGGAGACGACCAGTTGGTTAAATCCGGCAAGCGCTGGCTCGTCATTCTATTCTGTACGACCCGTACAAATGCCTCGCGCCTCTACAAGGAGTAGTCACCATGGTCAGTGTCAGCCGTCGATCCCTTCTTGCCCTGGGGGCGGCCTTGCCCGTAATGGGGCAGATGAGTTGGGCGCTCGCCAGCCCGCCGCCGACCCAATCTGACAAGGTGCTGCTCAATTACAACGAAAGCCCCTACGGCCCTTCAGCCGCGGCCCGCGAGGCGATGCAGCGCGCGATTGCAGCGTCCGGGCGTTATCCCTACCCGGATATGTACGCACTGGCGGCGCTGTTCGCCCAGCAACAGGGCATTGCCGAAGAAAACGTAGGGGTGTTTGCCGGCTCGATGGCAGCCCTGCGTTATGCGGTGCTGGCCTTCACCAGCCAAACACGCGGCTTGGTGATGGCGACCCCGTCCTACGAAGTCCCGCGCCAGGCCGCCGAGTCGAACAAGGCGCCGGTGCGTGAAGTGAACCTCGACATGCGCCATGCCCATGATGTGCCGGCCATGCTCGCGGCGGATCCACAGGCCGGCCTGCTGTACCTGTGCAACCCCAATAACCCGACCGGCACCCTGACCCCGACCGAGGCTATCCGCCTGGCCCTGGCGAACAAGCCCAAGGGCAGCGTGCTAGTCGTGGACGAGGCTTATATCGACTTCTGCGACGCCCCCAGTTGCGTGGGGTGGATCAAGGATCACGACGACCTGCTGGTGCTGCGTACTTTTTCGAAAATCTACGGCATGGCTGGCGCGCGCTTGGGCTTGGCAATCGGCCATCCCGCGTTGCTGGAACGGCTGGCTGTATTTGGCGGCGAGAATGTACCGGCGGGGCCAAGCTTGCTGGGCGCCCGTGCCAGCCTGGAAGACGCGCCGCTACTGGCACAGCGCAAGGCGCTCAATGCCAGGTTGCGGGACGAAACGATCACTTGGCTGCGCGAGCAAGGCTTTACCTGCACGGCGTCTCAGAGCAACTGCTTCATGATCGACGTGAAGCAACCGGCAAAGCAGGTGGTTGAGCGGCTGGCTGCACAGAATGTGCTGGTCGGACGGGTGTGGCAGAACTGGCCGCAATGGGTGCGGGTGACAGTGGGCAACCAGCAGGAAATGGAGCGCTTTCGTCAGGTCTTCGCAGCGCAGGTAACGCACGCCTGAGTACCGGGTCTTTCACTCGCCGTCTGGACAGGCCTGCCGGGCATGCTTCATTCTCGTGCAGGTTGAACGATCAAGGACGATAGCCGTGCGACGTAATGACCATTGCGATAAAACCGCGCCCATGCTGCCCGACGACATGCGGCGCTTGCTCGATGCCGAGCTGAGCCGCCGTGGCCTGGGGCACTTCGAGGTCTACCAGTGCGGCCCGACGCTGGACCAGGCGCAGATTGTTTCCAATTACCCCGAGGCCATGGAACCCTCCGACACGGCCGACGATTTCTACCGGCGTGGCGAGCTGGTTTCACTGACGCGCAAACGGATCAAACCGTTTTTCTGGAGCGATGAGCAACTGTTGGCGGTGGACGCTGAGAGCGTGCCGGTGCCGGGCCCCTATAAGCCGGTTGGCGAAGGCGCCAGTTTTATCGTGCATGGCAACCACGGGTTCTACTCGGTTCTCAACCTGTGCAGCTTCGGTGAGGAGGCGCAGTTTCGCGAGACGGTGCTGGCCCATCAAAGCGAACTGCAGATGTTGCTGGTCTCGCTATACGACGAGTCCCTGGAAAATCACGCGGTGCCCATCCACCCGAACACGGTGCTGACGCCGCGGGAAACCGAAGTCCTGTCCTGGGTCAGCGTGGGCAAGACCTATAAAGAAGTGGCGCTCCTGACCGCAATGACCTCCCACACGGTCAAGTTTCATATGAAGAATGTCTTCGGCAAATTGCAGGTCACCAACGGCAAGTCGGCGATCCGCAAGGCCCTGCAACTGGGCTATATCCGGCTCCCGGCATAACGTCGCAGTCACTGCCTACCTGTCCAAATGGGTAGCTTGTTCGCCGCCGGGTGCTGCATTACGTTCCCCAGCTATTGAGTTCGACGTCGGATACACCGGCGTCGCCATTGCGAAGGGATAGCCTGATGAATCGCTCTGTAGCCTTGCTCCCAACCTGTACCCGCGTGTCGCACTGATGGGCACTCTTCATGCCTTGCGCGGCCTCAACGCTCGGTTGCAAGCCTTGTTCATGATCACCCTGGTGTTCCGCACGGGCACCCTGGCGTTTCCTTTTTACGCGGCCTACCTGATTCATCAACATGCCATAGCGCCAGGTACTGCCGGCCTGTTGGTCGGGGTGTATGGCGCGGGCGCCCTGTGCACCGACCTGATCATCGGGGGCGTGATCAAGCGCTTTTCGGCTAACCGGGTCATTCTCGGTTCATTGCTGCTCAATGCTGCGTTGCTGCTGGTCATCCCCTCGGTCGACAACACGCCAGTACTCTTGCTGTTGTCGTTTCTCTGGGGCGCCTGTTACGAAGCCTTCACACCTGCGACGTTTTCTGAGACGGTTGCCCACAGCAGCCTTGAAACGCGCAAAGTGGCATTTTCCTGCAACCGCCTGGCGATCAATATCGGCATGGCCATCGGGCCGTTGCTGGGCAGCTTGATATTCCTGCGCAATGCCGACGCGGTGTTCTATATCAACGCGCTGTTGTCCCTGCTGGCCTTCGCCACTTGCCTGCGGTTCGCACGTTCGCTACCGGTAACCCCTGGCGCGGCTGTCGCCGGTAAAGACGAGGGCTTGCCCGAGCAGGCTCCCCATGAGCGTTCGCGACTGCTGGTAATCCTGCTGGCGGCGCTGCCGGTGCATGTGGCCTATGCATTGCCGCCGACCTTTCTGTCGGCGTACATCATCAACTACACCGAGCTACCGGCCTATTACGTCGGCATCATCTTCTTCATCAATGCCCTGCTGGTGATTGTGTTTGAGGTGCCGATCAACCTGCGCATGGCGCACCTGTCGAGCAGTCGCTCGCTGATCGTCGGCTTCTTGCTGGCAGGCAGCGGTTTCTTCCTGATGGGCTTTGGCCAGATCGGCGCACTGTTGCTGTTGGCTACCGTGCTGTGGAGCCTGGGCGAGATGATCGTGTTCCCCGGTATCACCCACTACGTCAGCAGCATTTCCAGCCGCGATAGCGTGGCCCGAAACCTTGGCTATTACTCGGCGGGCGTCAACATCGGTGTGATGGTCGCGCCCTCGTTGGCGTTCATGTTGGTGTCGCGGCCAGCCCTGCCATCGCCCTGGTTGCTGGCAGGGTGTGTGTTGTTGCTGTTCGCGATCGCCGTGGGCGTGATGAAACGCTCGGCGCTGTTGTGGAACGAGCAGGCGTAGCGGGCAACAGGCGCACGCATTGCGCGCACGCCATATTGCTTGCGATTTACTGGGCGGCGATGGCGTAACCGTCGAAGGCGCTTTGCTGTTGCAGTGCGGTCACGATGCTCTTGCGCGTGACCGGCTGTTCCACGCCGCTGTTGTCGACGAAGGTTTCACTCTCCAACTCCGCCTCGCTGCCTTCACCCACAAAGGTAAAGCCCAGGAACTCCAGCGCTTCGCGGTCCACATTGAGTTTGGAGCGCGGCGTGCGCAGCGGCAGGGTGACGCTGATGCCATCCTTGCTGATCACAAACACTTCGGCTTCTTTCTTGGCGCGCGCAGCCTTGCCCTTGCCGGCGCTTGGGTTGCTGATGGCCTGGTGCGACTGGTTCAACACCTTGAGGGCCAGGCCGTACACCAGTTCCTGGAACTCGGGGTCGTCCTTGAAGCTGGACAGGATGCGGCTGATCGAGAACTGGCTGCTCAGGTTTTCCAGGGCGGCATTATCGGCGGCTTCGGCGTCCTTCAATTGCTTGAGCTGGCCCATCAGGTCATAGGCTTTGTCATCGTCGAACGCGTCGTGGGCCTGGCGGATGGCAATGCGCAACTCGCGGATCTGGTCGCTTTCCTTAGACGTGTGAAACGCATCCAGCACCATCTCGCTGATGATCTTGGCCGCTGGCACATGCTGTGAAAGATTGATGGCGTTTTCGTATTCGGCTTTGGATTGCAAGGCGACTACGGATTCTTCGGCGGATTCTGCGGTGTAGGAATCAGGCATTAAATTTCACTGCGTAGTAAACGGGGGAGACAAAAAACGTCGGGCATTTTCAGCGGGCAGGTAGATCAGGTCAAGGCGGCACTCTGCCCACGGGCTGTGCTGATCCATATCAACGAGAGCCTCCGCCAATTCGGCTACAACAAAGCTGGGGACGACCGTGCCCTCGTTATCTGCCTGATGACGCATAAAAACAATTGCAGACCTGCGCCGAGGAGACCGCTCCAGGCCAGGTTATTAAAGGAATGCTGCGATGATTCTTCGCTTGTCCCGCCTGGCCTCGCTGGGGGCGACGCTTTGTCTGGCGCTACCCCTGCACGCCACTCCAACTGATATCGAACATGGCAAATACGTCGCCCAACTCGGCGACTGCATTGCCTGCCACACTGCCAAGCAAGGCAAAGTCATGGCCGGTGGCCTGGAACTGAGCACGCCAATGGGCACGATCTATTCGAGCAATATCACGCCCGACCGGGGCACCGGCATCGGCGCCTACACCTTCGAACAGTTCGACCGGGTGATGCGTGAAGGCGTGACGCCTGCGGGAATGAACCTGTACCCGGCGATGCCGTATCCGTCCTACGCCAAGATGAGCGCGGAGGACATGCGTGCCTTGTACGCCTACCTGATGCAAGGTGTGGAGCCCGTGCAGCAAGCCAACCTGGACGCGGACATGGGCTTTCCGTTCAATCAACGCTGGGGCCTGGCGCTGTGGAATTTTGCCTTTCTCGACAAACGTCCGTTCCAGGCGGACCCGGAGCGTAACGAGATACTTAACCGTGGTGCGTACCTGGTCCAGGGCCTGGGCCACTGCGGCTCTTGCCATACCCCGCGGGGTATCGCCTTTCAGGAAAAAGCCATGAGCGATGAGGGCCACAGCGGCAAGCATT
Source organism: Pseudomonas sp. MF6755 (assembly GCF_016405635.1). NCBI lineage: Bacteria > Pseudomonadati > Pseudomonadota > Gammaproteobacteria > Pseudomonadales > Pseudomonadaceae > Pseudomonas > Pseudomonas sp. MF6755. Next base: position 46,794 of record NZ_JAEKDA010000020.1, on the reverse strand, counting down.
ACCTGGCCGGAGAAACCGTCGAGCACTGGCGCGCCTTGAGCCTGCGCAACTTATGGACGGTTGAGGATACTGTGCAATTGCTCAAGACCGGGCAGAACCGCTTCGCCATGGTGGCCGGCAATATGGCCGATGTGATTCACCACAGCACCCAGCATTTCAGTGACGACGACCTGACGGCCATCGCCAGCTACCTGAAAGCCCTGCCACCCGGTAAAGACGATCTGCCGATGCCGTCTGCGGCCCTTGCACCCGCCGCGCCACCTGCCGACCTGTTCACCAGTCGTGGCGGCCTGGGCTATATGCAGTTTTGCAGCGACTGCCACCGCAGCGATGGCGGCGGGGTCAAAGGCCTGTTCCCGCCCCTGGCGGGTAACCCGAGCATTGCCTCCAGCAACCCGACGTCGTTGCTGCACATCACACTCACCGGCTGGGAGACTGCACAAACCGCAACCCACCCACGGGTCTACACCATGCCCGGCTTCGCCCGCCTGGCGGATCAGGAAATCGCCGAGATCCTTAGCTTCGTACGCACCCGCTGGGGCAATGAGGGTACGCCGATCAGCGCCGCCCAAGTGAAGAAACTGCGTGACCAACTCAACCCGGTCACCACGGATTCGTCAGCCTTTGAAACCCCGCGCCTGGCCGACCTGCTCGCCGCGCCCAACGCCGACCAAGTGGTACGCGGGATGCGCCTGCACCTGCAAACCAAGGCGCTATTGCCTGACAATGTCGGTAACGCGCTGAACTGCACCAGTTGTCATCTCAACGCCGGTACCGTGGCAGACGGTTCGCCGTTTGTGGGCGTATCGGCATTCTTCCCCAGTTACGCGCCACGTGCCGGCAAGGTGGTGACCCTGGAAGAACGCATCAACGGCTGTTTCCGTCGCTCGATGAACGGCACGCCATTGCCGCCGCAATCCGCCGACATGCAGGCGATGGTGGCCTACTTTGACTGGATGAAAAACAACACGCGTCCAGAAGACAAAGTCGCCGGGCGCGGCGTGGGTAAGGTCGATCCTGCGATCAAGCCGGACCTGGACAACGGCAAGCAGGTGTATGCCAAGCAATGCGCGGTGTGCCATGGCGACAATGGCCAGGGCCTGGCAGGAGCCAGCGGCGAGCTGGTTTACCCGCCACTGTGGGGCGAACAATCGTTCAACGTCGGCGCGGGCATGGCCCGTACGTACACGGCGGCGGCGTTCGTCAAACGCAATATGCCAATTGGCTTCCACGAGCAATTTCCGCTGGGGCAGGGCGGGCTTTCGGACCAGGAAGCGGTGGACGTGGCAGCGTATTTCTCCCAGCAACCTCGCCCGGATTTCCCGGACAAGATCAAAGACTGGCCCAACGGTGGCAAACCGGCGGATGCGCGCTACTAGTCCAGCTGTGTGAGGCAGGCCTGGAGAATATCCAGGCCTTGCTCCCACACCGCAGGTTCAATGGTCAGTTGTTTGGCGGCAGGCGTGCCATCGGCATGGGCCAATTCAATTTCAAATCGCAAGGAGCTCTGCCCTTGTTATTTGTAGAGCCCTACCTATTCCGACACAAAATCCTTTCCCGCCGCCTTGGACCGATACAACGCTTCATCGGCCCGCGCCATCAGGGCAGCAGGGGACTCACCCATGCGCCGCTCCACCACACCCAGGCTCAGGGTAATGGTGAAGTCGCCTGGCGCGGGCGCTTCCTTGATTTTTTGGCGAATCCGTTCGGCCAGTTCTTTCGCCGTCCCCAAGGTGCTTTTGGGTAGCACCACCATGAACTCATCACCACCCCAGCGCGCAAGCAGGTCACTGGTGCGCACGCAGGCTTCCAGGCTTTCCACCACGCGTATCAGCGTCTGGTCGCCGATGCCGTGGCCGTGTCGGTCATTGATCGGTTTGAAATCATCGATATCCATAGCCACCAGGGCCAGGGGCAGGCGGAAGCGTTCGGCGCGGTCGCACTCCTCCAGCAACACCTTCTCCAGGCGATAACGATTGGCGATGCGCGTCAGGGCGTCTCTCTCGGCAAGGGAACGGTTTTCGTCCAGCTGCAATTGCAACTGTTGATTGACCCGCGACAACTCAAGGGTCCGTTCCGCAACCAGGGCCTCAAGGGACTGGTTACGCCGTTGTAACTGTTCGAAGGAGCATTTGCGCGTATGAATATTGCGGTGTGCGCCCACCATGCGCGCCACGGAATTATCAGGGTTACGGGCAATGACATAACCGCGGTCTTCGATCCAGAGGTAGGTGCCGTCTTCTTTTCGGCAGCGGTACTCGGCCCGATAATAGGGCGAGCGCTGGCAGATGTAGTCATCAAACAGCGCCATCACGTGTTGATAGTCCTCGGGGTGGATCACGTTCTCCCAGGTGAACACGCTGTTTTCCAGGGAGTGGCGGGTGTAACCGAGCATCTCGTACCAGCCGGGATTACGGTAGACGTAACCGGTATTGGCGTTCCAGTCCCAGATCCCGTCACTGACCAGTTCCATGATGGCGTGCAACAGGTCGGCGTTGAGGTCGGAAAAGTCATTGCGGAGTGGTTCGTTGCCCGATGTATCGTCCATCAGCGCGCTTCCTGCGAGTGCTGGCTTCTATGGCCAGTCGTTGTTGACGCCGATACTCCGTGGCTGGCGCTACTGTACAACGCGGCTCGCGTGCTTTGAATAGGGCAGGTGTGCTGCTTTAGAATAGTGGCAATAGGCTATTTATCGGGCGCCAGCATCTTTGTCCGCGGCTTGCCATTTGCGTTGTGCTGGTAAATCGCCTCCGGTTGGCCCTGCTCATTGAAAAACACCTGGCCGATCCCCGCCGAATTCCACAGCCGTTCACCCGCCTCGGCATGTTCTGGAATATAGGGCACTACTTGCATGGGGCGACGACGGGTAAACCAGTTGAGCGGCGAGCGCGGGGAATAGAGCCAGCGGTTGAGGCGATCGAACCACTCCAGCAGGCGCGGCGGGAACTCGTTCTTGATGCCGCTGCTGGTGATTTGCCAGATCCTGGGGCCGCCGTTGCGATGGCGGATCAGTACCTGGTAGACGAACGAGTAATGCACGTCGCCGGAGAGGATCACGTAGTTACCCGGCGTGCGCGAGTGGCGGAAGATATTCAGGATCACTTGGGCGCTGCCGCGATGAGCCATCCAGTTTTCGGCGTCGACCAGTAGGGGGAAGCCGCACCAGCTGAAGACTTTTTGCACTGTCTCGATCAACTTCACGCCAAAAATCGGTGCGGGCGAGACGATGATGGCCGACGGGTGGTCGAGCAGCTCGTGTTGCAGTTCGCTCAAGGCTTCCCAGTCCAGCAGGCCTGAGGGTTGTTTGAGGGTGAACTCGCTGCGCCAGCGCCGGGTACGGGTGTCGAGAACCACCAGGGCGGGGGTGGTAGGCAATACATAATGCCAGTGCTGGAATTTCAGCAGCGTGGCGAGTAATTCATCCTGCGTTGTCGCCTCCAGATGGTTGTCTTGTACCTGCCTGGCAAGTGCTTGGGTCTGGCTCACCAGTTCACCAAACACCTGCGGCTGGTTGCCCCAGCCTTGGCATAGCAGATACGCCAGCAACGCATTGCCGATGATGCGTTTGGAGAAGGGATGGCCGTAGGCGGTTTCTTCCCACTGGGCGCTGAGGTTCCAGTCGTCCGTGATGTCGTGATCGTCGAAGATCATCAGCGTCGACAGGTGGGCGAACACCCGGGCGACTCCAGGCAGCCCGTTGCGAAATTGATCGATCTGCACCTGCTCGCGGGCATAACGTTGCTGTTCCTGCGCGCTCAGTTGCGGTGGTTGTGGAGTGATCAGCGTCCACGGCGTGGGCGACCAGGCCAGCAGATACATCGCGATCACTTCGGCAAAGGTCACCAGGTGATTGTCGGCGGTGCTGCTGGTAAAGATTGGTTTCTTCGCGCCGCCGAAAAAGCGTTCGCGCAAGGTCTTGTTACTGTCCAGCGCGGGCAGCAGGTCTGCCCGGTGGTAGTAACTGGCGTGATGGCCGTAGAGGGTGGCGCTGTCAACTACAACGGCACCTTCCAGGTATTCGTCGAACAGGCCCAGGCGCGCGATCAGCCCATGAATCGCGCGCAGCATCGGCCCCGCGACATCGTCGGCGTAGACTTGGTCGCCGCTCATCATCAGCAAGGCAGGGCGTTCTGCCACGGTCGGGGCTTGCGCCAACAGACGATCAATGCACAGCAACCCGTCGTCAGCGCGATGGTGAGGCTTGCGGCAGGAACCGTGGACCAGTTGATGGATGCGTCCATGCACGACGAAATCGGGCAGCGTGGCGCCTGGGTACAGCAGATGGGGTGCCCATTGGGCTATCCCGTCGCCGTCAATAAGCACGTCATAGTGGATGTTTACATCCAGAGGCAGGGCGTCAGTCAGGGGCACATCGATCAAGTGAATAAATGCATGGCGCCCGACGGGGACGATCTGACAATGTGCATCCAGGCGGACATCCAGCGCCTGTGCCTGGGCTGGCTGCAGCCGTATTGTCAGCTTCAGTTCCCGGCTCGCCACCAGCCAGAGCACCAGACGCTTGGGTTCCAGGCGGCGCAGCAAAGGGCCGGCGAGTACGGGGGGAAGTGACTGCAGTTCAGGCATAAAACAGGCGGCTCAAGATAAAGACGAGCGCCTAGGATAACGCAGAGAATGTTGGCGTTTCGTCAACGGAGTTAAGGTGGCAAAAAAATCATGTTGTTAATAAGAAAGAAGCAGCCCAGTGAGTGCTGCTTCTTCTTTATTAGTTATGCAAGGGGAGAGGTTATTTAAAGAAGATAGCCGCCGCCGAGACCGTCCACTCCACCGCGATTACGCTTACGATCACTGTCTGCGCCGTGCTCACTATCAATGATCGAATTATCGGGGGCGATGTCATCAAGACTACGTTTCGAGCGGGAGTTGACCTGCTCGCTGGCTTGACTATCGAGGAGAGGGCTGTAGGTGGGGGCGGGGTTAAAACTGATTGGACTGAACATGGTGATGCCTCACTATTAATAATTGGGTTTTACATGGCATGTTCTTCCCTGTAACAGTGCGAAGTCTAAGTTAGTGAGGTTTAGTATTTTTGGCGAGGCGTTCTATGTTTCTGCTTGTAATGAGTGGAAGGGTTTCTTATTGGCTTTTCCAGCTGATTAATAGTTAAGGCTAGGTTAAAGGAATGCAGTAGTGTATTAGTTGATGTTTATTTGGTTGTTGTCTGTTATCGGTTATGAACAAGCAGGGGCCGTATGGATGCCCCTGCCGGCCAATGGATCAGCTGTTCGCCACGACCGTCACCTTCGGTACGGTAAAGCGAAACTCACTGCCCTGACCCAACTGGCTCTGTGCATCGATCCTGCCGCCATGCGCCTTGACGATGCCTTGAGTGATATACAGCCCCAGCCCGCTGCCCGTGGGGTTGTTTTCAGCCTGGGTCCAATAGCGATCAAATACATGGGGCAACTGGTCAGGCGCAATGCCTTCACCGGAATCGCGTACCGAAAACACGATCTCTTCGCCGTTGCTCATGGCGCTGATACCGATGTTCCCCTGGCGCGGGGTGAACTTGATCGCGTTGCCGATCAGGTTCGACAGCACCTGGAACAAACGCTCCGGGTCGGCATTGATCTGCAGGCCAGGCTCGGCATTGAACGACAGGTCGATACCTTTTTCCGTGGCCAGCGGTACCAGCAGTGAATACGCCTCTTCAAATAGCTGGCTGACGTCCAGCGCCACCGGCTTGACCACATAGCGCCCGGCCTCGATTTTCGAGGTGTCGAGCAAGTCCTCCAGCAGTACATTCATACGCCCGGCGGCCTGTTGCATGGTGTCGATAGCCGAGGAGATCCGTCGTGAAGTGTGTGGGCCGTCGGAACTGAACGCTTTTTGCATCATGCCGCAGAGCATGGAGATGACGGTCATCGGGTTACGCAGATCGTGGGAAACCACGGCAACCAATTCATCCCGCGCACGCACCGCTTGTCGTTCGCGCAGCACTTGGCGGGACAGGTCGTTCTCCAGCGCCGAGCGGCGCAAGTCGTTAGCGGCAAACAGGTCGCCATGGCTCCACTGGGTGGAAATGCCGGCCATTTCCACTTTCCAGATTTCAAACGACGTACGTGGGCGAAGGCGCAGGCCGGCGTCGGAGGTCTCCAGGTTCAACGGCTTGTTCGGGTCACCGCTCCAGTTGATGTTCTCCTTCACTTCCGGGCGGAACCATAGCACCCCGTTATCCACAGGCTTAGGCAGGCTCATGGCGAGTACACCACTGGCCACGGCTTGATACTCGGCGGCAGGCGGGTAAGCCGAGGCCAGGTTATGGCTGGAAAATACCGGTTGGCCGCTGTCCTGCAGCCACTTGTGCAGCGCGCGGATTTGCGCCGGTTCCGGGCAGTTGCCGTAGCGGTGCATTTGTTTGTCTTCAATGATTGCCACGCCGCCGGACAGGGTCAGGTCCATCAACAGCTGACCTTGCTGGGCCAGGCCGTCGAACACATTGTCCTCAGCGGCTTTCATCGCATGGTCGAGCAGCGCCAGCGCTTCGACTTTTTCTTCGCGTTGACGGCTCAGGTCCAAGGCTTCCATGGCACTGATCTGCAGCGACAGGACCTGGCCGATGGTCTGGCAGGCCATGCGCAAATCGTTAGGCACCAGCAGCGGCTCACGGTTGCCGCAACTGATCAGGCCCCAGAGTTTGTCGCCCTTCATCAGCGAAATACTCATCGACGACAACACGCCCATGTTCTGCATGTACTGGCAGTGAATCGGCGACACACTGCGCAGTGTGGCAAAGCTCAAGTCCAGGGGTTGGCCGGTGTCCGGGCGCAATTTAGGCAGCAGCGGCACCGGTTCGTAGGAAGCATTCGGGATGATGCGTAGCCAGTTGGTGCGATACAACTCGCGGGCTTGTTCAGGGATGTCGGACGCCGGGAAGAACAGGCCGTTGAACAGCTCCATGAACGGTGCCGACGCTTCGGCGATCACCTGGCCATGGCCTTCTTCTTCGAAGCGATAGATCAGTACCCGGTCATAACCGGTCATGGCCTGGATTTCATTCACGCTGATGGCGTACAGCGCCTGCAGGGTCTTGGCTGACTGCAAGCGTTGCAGCATCTTGCCCAGGTCACTGGTGCGGCCATTGCGCGCCCTGGGTTTGAAATCCTCTAGCCGTGGCTCGAACTCCAGCACCAACACATCCTGATGGCGATGCAGCAGGCCCTCGAATGGTGCACCTTTGAAGGTGACATGCAGGGATGGCGCGTCGAAAAAGGTATTGTCCTCAGCCATGGCTTGCACAGCCTGGGCATGCTCGGCGCCGACCAGTTTATGCAGCGGCTGATTCAATAAAGCTTCCGGCGCGTGGCCAAACAATGTGCCGACGTTGGCGCTGACCTGGATGATCTTCAGTTCCGGTTCCGACAGGGTCAGCAGCACACCGTGGGGCTGGATCGCCCCCGGAAAGCGGATGGGCTCATCGGCGCAGTTGGCAAGCAGCTCTTCAAAATCTTCGGGTTTCACAGCAGTACCTCCTGGCTGTCGAGCCATTGCTCAAAGCCGCTGAATGTCGAGCGGGCAGCCATCACCGCGCGCTGTTTGGCGGGCATGTCCAGCGATAGGCTGCCCAAGTAATCGAGAAAATCTTTCCAGCGCCGACCGGTCTCGGCACCGTATACATTGAGAAAGGAAGCGCCGTTGTCGCCATCTAGCGCCAGGCGTGTAGCCATTTCCCTGCGCAACACCTGGCCCCCGAGGGTGGCGCCTTCCAGTACATACAGGGCTCCCAGGCAGGCAGCGGGGCTATCAAAGGTTGGGAGTCGGGTGCAACGCGGTAGGGCGTGTATAGCGTTTTCATCCAAGCCGAGGGCGTGGAGGTCGCGGATCAGTGTCGGGGTTTTCGCACGCAATACGCAGTCGAAGCCATTGGGGATCAAGCCATTGCCGTAAAGCGCCGCTTCTATCGGCGCGTAAAACCCGTAATACGCTTCAAGCAAGCGTCGGTACCAATCGGCATCCAGGCGTACGCAGAAAAACGGCAGGCGCTTTTCCAGTGCTACGTGCAGCGACGCTGTGCCTGTACGCAAGGCTTCCAGCAATGAGGGCACACCAATGTCATGGGCCTGTGAAAGCATTCAATGAGCTCGAATTGTGGGCTTCTCAGCCATGCATGACGCGAAAAAGTCGGCGACAATTCTACACAACTCATGGCCGTCGGCTGAGCGCTCAAAGCGAAAAGGCTGACCGGTGGATCAGAAATATCGCTGCCTGCCTGGTTAATGACCACGTCGCCGGAGTTGAAGTTCGGTTTGAATGATGTCGCGGCGCTATCAATGCATCGGTGCGCCCTGGTGTTTCAACGCCGACTGTACGCATTCAAGCAGGCGCTCGGTGCTCCAAGGCTTGGGTAGAAACCTGACGTTCCCTCCCAGTCGCGAAGCCAGCGCCGTGTTGCCTGAGGTCAGCAACACCGGGATGGACGGCCAACGATGCGCCACCACGCGGCTTAAATCATAGCCGTTCAGTAGGCCGGGCATTTGGATATCGCTGACGATCAGGTCCACCTGCTCATCAACGCGCTCCAGGAAAATCATCCCGGCATCTGCCGACGGAAACGAAGTCACATGCGCCCCGAATTCCTCCAGTACCTCAACCAATAACGAGCGAATGATCTCGTCGTCTTCCAATACCAAAATCGATGGCTGAGCCATGATCCTTACTCCACCATCAGGGTTCAGTAGGGTGGAGTGGGAGGGGCGCGCAGAGGTTCGATTGGATGTTTTTTTGGCGATGGGTGGTCGTGTACTCACAGGTTAGGGGCATCGGATGCGCGTGATTGAACCGCTGGGGGTACGCCGGCTTAAACAGGCATAATTATCGGTAATAGCCGAAGTGGAGCTCTCGATGAAGTACGCCTTGTTCACCCTCGCCCTGACGCTCACCACCAGCCCGACCTTCGCCGCCGGTGACGCTGAAGCGGGCGGCAAACTCTTCACCAAGACCTGTGGCGGTTGCCACAGCATCGGCGAGGGCGCTCGCGGTGGTTTTGGCCCGGAGCTTAACGGCATCATCGGCCGACCGGCCGGCACCACCACGGACTATCAGTATTCGGATGCGATGAAGAATTCCGGAGTGGTGTGGACGCGGGACAAGCTTGCCGCTTATATCGAAGCGCCGAAGAAGGTGGTGAGTGGGACGCGGATGATTTTCTGGGGCATCAGTGATCAGGAGAAGATTGAGAATATCCTGGCATATCTGGAGACCTTTCAAGCCAAGTGAGTTGCCGGATAGATATCCAGCTGATGCACCGCTCCCACATTTGAGCTGAGTCCGGCATAAGCAATCAGCCGGACAGGCGAGCGGGGCATCAATAGCGAACCTGCGGCGCAAGTTCTGGGAATTTGCTTGCAAGCTCCGTCAAGCATTGCTGCAGCATCTTCGCATCGTGGGGCATGCGTGCTGAAAAGACGTCCCAGCCGGAGAACTCAAGCGCTTGGGGCATTTCTACCAAGGCGGTGATGGCGTCCCAGAAAGCGTCCCAGTTTCGGCCGTACCAATTGGGGAAATTGAGTGAGTTGCATAGCGTGGAATGGAGTTCTTCGGCGTTGTTGATGCTGCTCAGGTCTATTTTGATGAGGGCTGGTCTGGTCATGTATTCACCGTTGATGCAGTTAGGTAAAGCCTACGCAAATACCACACCGTTGAAGGTGTGAGTGCAGCAGTCACAAAAAGGCTTCATTTGCTCAGGCGTTAGCTGTGGATTGACCTTTTTCAGCAGGCCCGCTTCGTCGACGAATAAACCGCTGTAATAAGTCGATTCATCCACTCTCACATACTCATTGATGTCTTTTTCATGTAGCGCAACCATCCACAGTATCGGTTCTGAACGATCCAAGCGTGCGCTGGCTTCGCTGTAAACCTGATCCCATGGCTGGCCAACCTTGGAAAGCAGAAACCGGAATAGCGGCGTGTAATCAAAACCGTGTCGTTGATGGCTGTGCATTGAGCCTCGGGTTGATAGCGCGCGCTTTTCGTTTTTGCTGTGTCGTTCGTACCTGTAGGCGTTGCCACCCCCGTGGCACACGCCGTGGGTTCGGGTGTTGACTGAGCGATAAAGCAAAGGCTTTTGCAGTACGGGTTTCATTGCATCAAGAGTCCTTCTGGGGCTGCCTTGGAGGTGGGGGCCAGGCGCCTTGGTAGCGGAAGGAAATTTGGTAGTCGAAGTCATTGGGTTTAATCATGTGCTGGAAATATGGCTGAATAATTTTTATCCAGCTAGGGCGCACGTTGAACACGTCGGCATATATCGCAGTCTCCTCGCCTAAACCCAGCGCTTCAAAAACACTGTCTGAATCTTCGATATCCGCTGAATACTCATCCGCCTTCAAGTCATTGCTGTGCTTTTCGTACCATCGCAATCTGACGTTCATCACCATTTTCCGAGTTCCTCTTTATCTATAAATTCGACGTTTTGGGTCCGCCGGTCCTCGACGCTCGGCGGTATAAGGATCAAATGCGCCTAGATGTTCCAAATCGCTGTTTCGATAGACTTCCAGCTCGCCTTTCTTGGAATCCCATTCAAATAGTTTTCTCCTTTTTGCATCTATCCAACGCTCGCGTAAGCCAGCCCCGCCTAGTCTCGGTGTCAACGGCTTTTGGGGGATCAAACCTGGAAAGCCCGTTATCTCCTCGGTCCTGGGTGCCGGGAAGTAATCATGATCCGGGTTCTTCAAGCCCTTGCGTGGCTCATTCACCACCACATACAGCGGCCGAACCCCCGACCCCACCGGAAACACCAGAATAAAATCCCGATACTGCGGCGGATAAATCGGGTTCACCAGAATCTGCGCAGCTTTCTCCGTCGGCGGATAAATCCAGATCACCGGCGCCTGCGGCGCAGCCTCCAATGCCGGTATGCCTAAGGTGTCACCTCGATCAACGGCGGGCGTCCAGATCAGCTCCACACCCTCATCCAGATCCGCCACGAACTGATCGCCACGGCGTTGAAACTGCACCACATCAATCATCTGCCACTCGGCATTGTTACCCGTGTAAAACCCATACCCCGTGAGCGTGCCGTCCTCGCGTTGCTCGATATGCAAACGCATCTGCGACCGCGCCCGCTGCATCGAGCGCAACTGCTCCTCGCTATAAAGCGCGCTGTCACCCAGCTCCGAAGGCCAAGCCAGCGCCACCAACCCAGCCAACAGGCCACCGGCGACGGACCCGACGGCAGTGGCTGCCGACTCCAAAACCGCCGAGCGTAACGCCAACTGCCCCAAGCCAGCGGGCAGTGCGCTACCACTGATCTTGCGCAAGGCAACCGCGCCTCGGCCATCCACCTCACGCCCGCCCAACAGGCTTAAATGGCCGTACTCTTTGATGAGCTCCAACGGGACATACCCGGCCGGGTTGAAGTAATGGGTGATGCCGTCCGGCAGTTGGCAGGGCTTGATGAAAACGCAGCCGGGAGGTTTGGCTTGCGTAGGAGCTGGAGTAGGGGGTGGCGCGAAAAAATCAACAGATGGCGAGTACGGCACGCGTGACGGCTGCGGGATGAGGATGCGCTGTTTGAGTAGCTCTGCTTCGGTGGGTGGATAAAAGCGTTCTGACATGATCGGCTCACTTCCTTGTGCGAGGGAGTGAGGCTACGAGGGGGATTAAGGTACTGATATCGGCTTTGTTCTAGGGCCTGCGTGGGAAAAGTCAGCTTATGGTGGTGACCTCTGGAGTGTGTGTGTTACCCGGCAGTTACAACCTGCATGTAAGTAGGACTGTTCTGATTTCCATCTGACCTCATCTTTATTTGCAAAGCGTTTGCTACGGTCGCGTGAAAAATACGCGACGGAAACGCTAAATGCTGACGTTCAACTCCCTGTGGAAAAACCATCCGGAAATCTTCGGAGATGCAGCGCCTTGCAGAACCAACGGCGCCAAGAATTTCAGTGACCAATGCGCTATAAATCTTGGCGTAGCACTGCGCAGATCGGGTGCCGACCTGAGCAGATTGAGAGGTGTGCGCTATTGTTGGCATCATCCCAAAAGTGAAGGCCATGTGTTGGCAGCTGAGGAGATGGCCAAGGCTTTAAGCAACGCGAACATCCCCGGTTTGCAGCGCGTAAAGAAGGTAAAACCTGAAGTTTTCGAAGATGTGTTGGCGGGTCAGCAAGGCATTATCTTTTTCAAAGACTTTTGGCGTCGAGGGAACGAGACGTTTGGCAATCGCAGTGGTGACCACATTGACCTTTGGAATGGGCGGCGGTTGACGGATTGGCTGAGCTATCCGCGTATCCAGTTGGGTTTTTCGATTGAGGGGACGTTCTCGGATTACCACGAGTCCAGGGAGGTTTGGTTTTGGAAGGTTATATGAAGGTTTTTAAGGGCGTAGTGTTTGTGGTTTTGGTGGTTGTGGTGGCGGTTGGGGTTTTTAACGGGATAGTGATGGCAGTTTCTGCGTACTTTGGGCCGTTTTATGACGGGGACGCGGAGCAAAATCGGAATTTTGGGATATGGTTGGTGGGGAATGGGGTTGTGATGCTGTTTGCGATGGTGGGGGGAGCGGTTTGGTATCGCAGATATTTACGGAGGGGGCGGGTATGAGTTTTCACAGTTGCGAACCAGTGAAGTAAGTTTTTTCAGCCCCCGCATTTTGATGTGGGACATCTGTTGAATTGTGTAAGCAGTAAAAAAGACCTTGGAACGGCAAGGTCTTTTTTTATCCGCCGTTCAGCCCAGCAAATGCTTGGAAATCAACCGTGAGATTTCCACAAGCGAAGTCTTCCCAGTGAATTCAAACCTCACCTTCCCCAACGACGAAAAGTAAATCTCCAGCTCTGAATCCAAGTCAAACGTGCCGGAAGTTTCCACCGAATACGCGACGATATTTTTATACGGCAGCGAGGTGAAGTCCTTCTTGCTGCCGGTGATGCCCTGCACGTTCACCGCGATGATGCGCTTGGTGGTGAAGACCACGCCGTCGCGCAAGGCCTTGTAAGCGTCGACCACTTCCTCGCCGTCCAGCAATAGGGCCGATACGCGTTCGGCGTATTCGTTGTTTTGTTTGAGCTTGAAGAAGCCTTTGTTGTTGAAGTCGATCATGTGCCTGTCCTGGGTCGGTGGTGTCGCCGGTGTATGACGTTTTGCTCGCGGATCTGTATCTAACGCCCGGGCCTTCAAGGCCCTAGCATGGCGCGTAACACTACAGCGTTGGCGAAGGATTTCACGCTGGCAGAGTAAAAACCCAGGAGCGAAACAATGCCCGATATATCCAGCTTGCTTGCCTACGGCCTGATTTCACTTGGCATGGTGCTGACGCCCGGGCCGAACATGATTTATCTGATTTCCCGCTCGATCTGCCAGGGCCGAACGGCCGGGTTGATTTCCCTTGGCGGGGTGGCGCTGGGGTTTGTGGTGTATATGGTCTGTGCAGCATTGGGGATCACCGCGTTGGTGATGGCGGTGCCCTTTGCCTACGACGCGTTGCGGCTCGGCGGCGCGCTGTATCTGGCGTATCTGGCCTGGCAGGCGGTCAGGCCGGGTGGACGGTCGCCTTTCCAAGTGCGGGATTTGCCCAAGGACAGCCCACGCAAGCTGTTCACCATGGGCTTAGTCACCAACCTGCTCAACCCCAAGGTGGCAGTGATGTATTTGTCGTTGCTGCCCCAATTCATCGACCCGAACGGTCATGGCAGTGTGTTGATGCAATCCCTGGTGCTGGGCTTCACGCAGATTTTTATCAGCGTGAGCGTCAACGCGGTGATTGCCTGCATGGCGGGTTCCATCGCAGTGTTCTTCGTCACCCGGCCGAGTTGGCAGGTGGTGCAGCGATGGGTGATGGGGGCGGTGTTGATGGGGTTGGCGGTGCGTATGGTGGTGGAGGGGCGGCGATAAGTCCGCGCTATAAGATGGCTTTGAGGTAATCCTTGAGTGCGTGGAGCGGGGCATTGAGTGCTTCCAGTGTTGCGGCTTGATGCACGTCCAGCGCAAGCCGCTGCAGCTCGCGCCCCATCACGGTATGGGCGCCGCCCAGGGCGTTGAGCGCTAGCGTCAGGCACTGATCAAGCTTCAACTGAATCCCAGCCAAATCCCCCTGGCGCACCATCAACCCAAATACCTCGCGCTCATACCCATCCATCACCGGGTCATCGCGCAGCAGCGGGCTGCCGTCCTCGGTTTCATGCACCAGTTTCAGGGCGAACAGTGCAACCGCTTCAAGCGTCAATTCCATGGTCCCGCTACCTCCACTGCCATGCCGGTCACTTTTTCACAGGCGAAAAAAAAGACCTTGAATTTCAAGGTCTTTTTTTAAGATGGTGCCCCGAGGGAGACTCGAACTCCCACTCCTTTCGAAAACGGATTTTGAATCCGCCGCGTCTACCAATTCCGCCATCAGGGCTCAATGGCGGCGAAGTATAGAGATGAGATTACCGTTGGTCAATCACGTTTCATGGTCAATTTTCACTATTTCCGCTAGACTTCCCGGCCCTGCTAGACGAACCCCATCATGCGCGTTGCTGACTTTACTTTTGAGCTCCCTGATTCGCTGATCGCTCGCCACCCTTTGGCCGAGCGTCGCGCCAGTCGACTGCTGACCCTGGACGGGGTGAGCGGTGCCCTCGCACACCGTCAATTCACTGATTTGCTTGAGCATTTGCGCCCAGGCGATTTGATGGTTTTCAACAATACCCGGGTGATTCCGGCGCGGCTGTTTGGCCAGAAAGCTTCCGGCGGCAAGCTGGAAATCCTGGTGGAGCGGGTGCTGGACAGCCATCGCGTGCTGGCTCATGTGCGCTCCAGCAAGTCGCCCAAGCCTGGTTCTTCCATCTTGATCGATGGCGGTGGCGAAGCCGAGATGGTGGCGCGCCACGATGCCTTGTTCGAACTCAAGTTTGCCGAGGAAGTGTTGCCACTGCTGGAGCGTGTCGGCCATATGCCGTTGCCTCCTTATATAGACCGCCCCGACGAAGATTCAGACCGCGAGCGCTATCAGACGGTGTACTCCCAGCGCCTCGGCGCCGTTGCCGCGCCGACTGCCGGGCTGCATTTCGACCAGCCGCTGTTGGATGCGATTGCCGCCAAGGGCGTCGAGACTGCCTATGTGACCCTGCACGTGGGGGCCGGCACGTTTCAGCCGGTGCGTGTGGATAACATTGAAGACCACCATATGCACAGCGAATGGCTGGAGGTCAGCCAGGAAGTGGTGGACGCGGTGGCTGCGTGCAAGGCGCGTGGCGGGCGGGTCGTGGCGGTGGGCACTACCAGCGTGCGGTCGCTTGAGAGTGCGGCGCGCGATGGCGTGCTCAAGCCATTCAGTGGCGACACGGATATCTTTATTTACCCAGGCCGGCCATTCCATGTGGTCGATTGCCTGGTCACCAACTTCCATCTGCCGGAATCCACGCTGTTGATGCTGGTGTCGGCATTTGCCGGTTACCCGGAAACCATGGCCGCTTATCAAGCCGCCATCGCCAACGAGTACCGTTTTTTCAGCTACGGTGATGCGATGTTTATCACCCGTAACCCGGCGCCACGCGGCCCAGAGGGGACTTTATGAGTCGTATGTCGTTTGAACTGCTGGCTACCGACGGCAAGGCCCGTCGTGGTCGCCTGACCTTTCCGCGCGGCACCGTGGAGACCCCGGCGTTCATGCCGGTGGGTACTTACGGCACCGTTAAAGGCATGCTGCCGCGGGATATCGTCGCCACCGGCGCCGAGATCATCCTCGGCAACACCTTCCACCTGTGGCTGCGCCCGGGCACGGAAGTGATCAAGAAGCATGGCGACCTGCATGATTTCATGAAGTGGCGAGGCCCGATCCTCACCGACTCCGGTGGTTTCCAGGTGTTCAGCCTGGGCGCCATGCGCAAGATCAAGGAAGAGGGCGTGACCTTTGCCTCGCCGGTGGACGGTTCCAAGGTGTTCATGGGCCCGGAAGAGTCGATGCAGGTGCAGCGCGACCTGGGCTCCGACATCGTGATGATTTTCGACGAGTGCACGCCGTACCCGGCTGACGAAGATGTCGCGCGGATTTCCATGGAGTTGTCCCTGCGTTGGGCCCAGCGTTCGAAGAATGCTCATGGCGACAACACGGCGGCGCTGTTCGGTATCGTTCAGGGCGGCATGCATGAAAGCTTGCGCAAGCGCTCGCTGGAAGGCTTGGACAAGATCGGCTTCGACGGCCTGGCTATCGGCGGTTTGTCGGTGGGCGAGCCCAAGCACGAGATGATCAAGGTGCTGGATTACCTGCCGGGCCTGATGCCCGCTGACAAACCTCGTTACCTTATGGGCGTTGGCAAACCGGAAGATCTCGTAGAGGGTGTGCGCCGCGGTGTGGACATGTTCGATTGCGTGATGCCAACCCGTAATGCCCGCAATGGGCATCTGTTCATCGATACAGGCGTGCTGAAGATCCGTAACGCGTTCCATCGCCATGATGATTCGCCGCTGGATCCCACCTGTGACTGCTACACCTGCCAGAACTTCTCCCGTGCGTACCTGCACCATCTGGACAAGTGTGGGGAAATGCTGGGTAGCATGTTGAATACCATCCACAATTTGCGTCACTACCAAGTCCTGATGGCTGGTTTGCGCGAGGCTATTCAACAGGGTACATTGGCCGCCTTCGTCGATGCCTTCTATGCCAAGCGCGGGCTCCCTGTGCCGCCCTTGGACTGAGTTTTCCGACCCTAAGATTCACTATTTGCAACTGGAGTGCTAAATGAGCTTTTTTATCTCTAACGCCATGGCTGACGCCGCTGCGCCTGCTGCTGCCGGCCCTATGGGCGGTGGTTTCGAGTGGATTTTCCTGGTCGGCTTCCTGGTCATCTTCTACCTGATGATCTGGCGTCCACAGGCCAAGCGCGCCAAAGAGCAGAAAAACCTGCTGGGCAGCCTGCAGAAAGGCGACGAAGTCGTGACCACTGGCGGCATCGCCGGCAAGATCACCAAGGTTTCCGACGCTTTCGTGGTACTGGAAGTCTCCGACACCGTCGAAATGAAGTTCCAGAAGGGCGCCATCGCCGCCACGCTGCCTAAAGGCACGCTCAAAGCGATCTGAGTAACAACCTTTACCAATCGACGGGGCGCGCAAGGCGCCCCGCGTTATAAGCGGGCGGCGTGATGCTGAACAAATACCCTCTGTGGAAATACGTACTGATCCTGGCGGTGCTGGCGATCGGTTTTATTTATTCCGCTCCCAATCTCTATCCTGATGACCCTGCGATCCAGATCTCTGGCGCCAGCACTTCGCTGCAAGTCAATCAGGCTGATCTGGACCGCGCGAGCAAAGCGCTCAACGACGCAGGTATCCAGGTTAAAGCGGCAACCTTGGCGGCTGGTTCCAAAGGCGGCTTGTTGCGCCTGACCAAGCAAGAAGACCAATTGCCGGCCAAAGACGTCGTGCGCAAGGCCATGGGTGACGACTACGTTGTCGCGTTGAACCTGGCACAGACCACGCCACAATGGCTGCGCAGCATTGGCGCGCACCCGATGAAGCTGGGTCTGGACTTGTCCGGTGGTGTGCACTTCCTGCTGGAAGTGGACATGGACAAGGCCCTCGACGCGCGGCTGAAAGTCTACGAAGGCGACGTGAAGAGCCTGCTACGCAAAGAGAAGTTGCGTTATCGCAGCCTGCCGCAGCTCAACGGTGCCATCCAGCTGGGCTTTGCTGACGAAGCGTCCCGCGAACAGGCCCGTGCGCTGATCCGCAAGAACTTCAACGATTTCGATATCGTGCCGGCGGACCTTAATGGTCAGGCGGTGCTGCGTCTGGCGATGAGCCCGGCCAAGATCGCGGAAATCCGCGAATACTCCATCAAGCAGAACTTGACCACGGTACGTAACCGCGTCAACGAGCTGGGTGTGGCCGAGCCGATCGTGCAGCGCCAAGGCGCCAACCGCATCGTGGTTGAGCTGCCGGGCGTGCAGGACACGGCTGAAGCCAAGCGTATTCTCGGCAAGACGGCCAACCTGGAGTTCCGCCTGGCGGCTGAACCGGGTGCTACCCGCGCGACTTCCGAAGAGTTCGAGTTCCGTGAAGGCAACCGTCCTCCAGCGTTGATCGAGCGTGGCCTGATCATCACCGGTGACCAGGTGACCGATGCCAAAGCCGGTTTCGGCGAGCACGGCACGCCTGAAGTGAACATCCGTCTGGATGGTCACGGCGGCGAACTGATGAGCCGCGCCACGCGTAGCAACGTCGGTCGCAGCATGGCGGTGATCTTCATCGAGCAGCGCCCCGTAACCACCTACACCAAGCAAATGGTCAATGGCGTCGAGAAAGACGTGCCGGTACAGACCTTCAAGGAAGAGAAGAAGATCATCAGCCTGGCGACCATCCAGTCGCCACTGGGTGCTCAATTCCGCATCACTGGCCTGAACGGCCAGGGCGAGTCCTCCGAACTGGCGCTGCTGTTGCGTGCCGGCGGCCTCGCGGCTCCGATGTACTTCGCTGAAGAACGTACCATTGGCCCGAGCCTGGGTGCCGACAACATCACCAAGGGCGTCGATGCGGCGCTGTGGGGTATGTTGTTCGTGTCGCTGTTCATCATCGCCATCTACCGTTTCTTTGGCGTCATCGCTACCGTCGCGCTGGCGGGCAACATGGTGATGCTGCTGGCGCTGATGTCGCTGCTGGGTGCCACGCTGACCCTGCCAGGTATCGCCGGTATCGTACTCACTATGGGTATGGCGGTAGACGCCAACGTGCTGATCTTCTCGCGGATTCGTGAAGAGATCGCCAATGGCATGACCGTACAGCGTGCAATCAACGAAGGCTTCGGCCGGGCATTTACCGCGATTCTCGACTCCAACCTGACCACATTGCTGGTCGGCGGGATTCTCTTTGCCATGGGCACCGGCCCGGTCAAGGGTTTTGCGGTGACCATGTCCCTCGGTATCTTTACCTCGATGTTCACGGCCATCATGGTGACCCGCGCAATGGTCAACCTGATCTATGGCGGGCGTGACTTCAAGAAGTTGTGGATTTAAGGGGCTGCCATGTTACGTACAATCAACTTCATGGGCGTTCGCAATATTGCGTTCGGCGCCACTGTGCTCCTTACCGTTCTGGCGCTGTTCAGCTGGTTCCATAAGGGCCTGAACTACGGTCTGGACTTCACCGGCGGTACGCTCATCGAGCTGACCTACGAGAAGCCGGCCGACGTTACACTGGTGCGTGGCGAGCTGGTCAAGGCCGGCTATCACGAAGCCATCGTGCAGAGCTTTGGTGCCACCACCGACCTGTTGGTGCGTATGCCTGGCGAAGACCCGCAACTGGGTCACCAGGTAGCCGAGGCCTTGCAGAAGGTCGGCGGCGACAACCCGGCATCGGTCAAGCGCGTCGAGTTCGTCGGCCCGCAAGTCGGTGAAGAGCTGCGCGATCAGGGCGGCCTCGGCATGCTGATGGCACTGGCGGGGATCATGATCTACCTCGCATTCCGCTTTCAGTGGAAGTTCGGTGTCGGCGCCATTGTGTCGCTGATACACGACGTGATCGTGACCGTGGGTATCCTGGCGTACTTCCAGATCACCTTCGACCTCACCGTGCTGGCGGCTGTGCTGGCGATCATTGGTTACTCCCTCAACGATACCATCGTGGTATTCGACCGGGTTCGTGAGAACTTCCGCGTACTGCGCAAGGCGTCGTTGATCGAGAACATCAACATCTCCACCACCCAGACCCTGCTGCGGACCATGGCGACCTCGATCTCCACCTTGCTGGCGATTGCTGCGCTGATGATCTTCGGTGGCGACAACCTGTGGGGCTTCTCCCTGGCGCTGTTCATCGGCGTGCTGGCGGGTACCTACTCGTCGATCTACATCGCCAACGTGGTGCTGATCTGGCTGAACCTCAACAGCGAAGACCTGATCCCTCCTGCCGCTACCGGCAAGGAGGTCGACGACCGCCCTTGATGGGTGCTTGTTGATACGCTGTTACAAAGAAGGCACGAGTATTGAACTCGTGCCTTTTTTTTTGCTCCAAGGCTGGGTATAGCGCGGACGTTTCGGTCCGCTTGTGATGGTCAGGAGGTTCATGTGAACAAGTCGTTGCTGGTTGGTGCGGTATTGGGTGCTGTCGGTGTGACTGCCGGGGGCGCTGTTGCCACCTACAGCCTGGTAAAAAGCGGCCCTGAGTATGCGCAAGTGCTGGCGGTGCAGCCGGTGAAAACCCAGATTAAAACCCCTCGTGAGGTCTGCAAGGACGTCACCGTAACCCGGCAGCGTCCAGTGCAAGACCAGCATCAAATCGCTGGTACCGTGGTTGGCGCCCTTGCAGGTGGCCTGTTGGGTAACCAGGTCGGTGGCGGTAACGGTAAGAAGCTGGCCACCGTGGCCGGTGCGGTCGGTGGCGGTTATGCCGGTAACAAGGTTCAGGAAGGCATGCAGAACCGCGATACCTACACCACCACACAAACTCGTTGTAACACCGTCAACGACATCAGCGACAAGGTTGTCGGCTATGACGTGCGGTACAACCTGGATGGTAAGGAAGGTTCGGTGCGCATGGACCGTGATCCAGGCGGCCAGATTCCAGTCGACAAAGAGGGTCGTCTGATCCTGGGTCAGAACCAGCAGTAATCCCCAGGTCTGGCTTCGATCCTAGTGTGGGGGCAGCCAAGCCAGCTCCCGCATTGGATTGTATTGAGTCAGTGGGAATTGGGTATTTCCTAAATCCCAGGCATAAAAAAAGCACCCCTTGGGGTGCTTTTTTGTGCTCGCTCGCTTAACGCTTCAGCGAAGCCGGCAGGTGCGGCTGGATCGCCGTCAGTACTGCCTTGAAGCATTTGGTGTTGCCGGCAACCACGTGGCCTTTCTCAAGGAAGTCATGACCGCCGGTGAAGTCGCTCACCAGGCCGCCTGCTTCCTGGATCAACAGTGCGCCTGCAGCCATGTCCCACTCGGACAGGCCCGACTCCCAGAACGCATCAAAACGACCGGCGGCGACATACGCCAGGTCCAGGCTGGCTGCGCCGGCGCGGCGGATGCCGGCGGTCTGGCCAACCAGGGCGCGGAACATGCCCAGGTAGTTTTCCAGGTTGTCCATCTGGTCGTCACGGAACGGGAAACCGGTGCCCAGCAGGGCGCCTTCCAGGCTGGTGCGGCTGCTGACGCGCAGGCGACGACCGTTCAGCTGGGCACCACGGCCACGGCTGGCGGTGAATTCTTCCTGGCGAACCGGGTCGAGTACGACAGCGTGTTCCAGGCGGCCACGGTATTTGCACGCGATGCTCACGGCAAAGTGTGGGATGCCGCGCAGGAAGTTGGTGGTGCCATCCAGTGGGTCGATGATCCACAGGTAGTCTTCGCCTTCGCCGCTACCTTTGTGCAGGCCGGTTTCCTCACCGAGGATGCCGTGGGTAGGGTAGGCCTTGCGCAGGGCGTCGATGATCTTCTGTTCGGCGGCGCGATCCACCTCGGATACATAATCCTTGGCGTCTTTTTCGTCGACCTTGATGGTATCCAGGCGCTCGATGGAGCGGAAGATCAATTCACTGGCGCTGCGGGCGGCGCGCAGCGCGATATTCAGCATGGGCTGCATGGATGTGTCACCTAAGGTTGTTAAAGAAAGCCGGGCATTCTAGCAGAAACTTTCTTCAGGTGAAGGATGACGTTAGCTTTCATGGCATAACCTTAGGCTGTTCTGTAAGATTTGCTCCCCTTTCCCGTGTCCGAGAGCGCCTCCCTTGCTGCAAAACATTCGTGTCGTCTTGGTCAATACCAGTCATCCCGGCAATATCGGCGGGGTGGCGCGAGCCATGAAAAACATGGGGCTGACGCGCCTGGTGCTGGTAGAGCCGCGGGTGTTCCCGCACCACGAGGCCGATGCCCGTGCGTCCGGCGCCAATGACTTGCTTGAAAGCGCTCAGGTCGTCGCCACTCTGGAAGACGCCCTGGTCGGCTGCAATCTGGTGCTCGGCACCAGCGCCCGTGACCGTCGCATCCCTTGGCCGCTGCTGGATCCGCGCGAGTGCGGCACCAAAGTGGTGGAAGAGGCTGCCGGCGGCGCTGAAATCGCCTTGGTATTCGGTCGTGAAGACTCCGGTCTGACCAATGAAGAGCTGCAGCGATGTCATTACCACGTGCACATTCCATCAGACCCTGAGTTCAGCTCGCTGAACCTCGGGGCGGCGGTGCAGGTGCTGACATACGAAGTGCGCATGGCCTGGCTGGCCGCTGCCGGCCAGCCGAGCAAGATGGAAAAGGATGAGGTCGCATCGATCAAGAGTGGCGAGTTGGCCACCATGGACGAGCTGGAGCGGTTCTATGAGCACCTGGAGCAAACCCTGGTAGCCATCGAGTTTCTTGATCCTGAAAAACCACGGCATTTGATGGCGCGCCTGCGCCGCCTGTACGGCCGAAGCTCGGTGAGCCGAGCGGAAATGAATATATTGCGTGGCATCCTCACGGAGACCCAGAAAGCGGCCCGTGGTGAGCTTCTAAAGCGGAAGGATTAAAAATGTTCGAGCGTTTGCGAGAAGATATCCAGAGTGTTTTCCACCGTGACCCGGCGGCGCGCAACGCCTTTGAAGTGCTGACCTGCTACCCGGGTATGCACGCGATCTGGATTCATCGCCTGTCTGGTGCCCTGTGGGGCATGGGCTGGAAATGGCTGGCGCGGCTGGTATCGAACTTCGGGCGCTGGTTGACCGGGATCGAGATCCATCCGGGGGCCAAGGTTGGTCGTCGGTTCTTTATCGATCATGGCATGGGCATTGTGATCGGTGAGACAGCTGAAATTGGCGATGATGTGACCCTGTACCAGGGCGTGACCTTGGGCGGAACCACCTGGAATAAAGGCAAGCGCCACCCGACGCTGGGTGATGGCGTGGTGGTAGGGGCGGGCGCCAAGGTGCTGGGACCGTTCACCGTTGGTGCCGGTGCCAAGGTTGGCTCCAATGCGGTGGTGACCAAGGCTGTGCCGCCTGGCGCAACGGTTGTGGGTATTCCGGGCCGAATCATCGTCAAGCCGGAAGTTGGCGATGAGCAAGAAGCCAAGCGTAAGGCCATGGCTGAGAAAATTGGTTTTGATGCCTATGGTGTCAGCGAGGACATGCCTGACCCTGTGGCTCGCGCTATCGGCCAGTTGCTCGATCATCTGCAAGCTGTCGACGGCAAGCTGGACGGTATGTGCGGTGCGCTGAAGGAGTTGGGCAGCAGCTACAGTGCCAAAGACCTGCCTGAGCTGCGCGAAGAGGACTTTGCCGAAATCAAGAGCGAAGGTGCTGCCACCAAGGCTGGCTAGATCTTAAGCCCGATAACAATCTCCCGTGGGGGCTGGCTTGCCTGCGATAGCGGTCTGCCGGTCACCCCTTGAGCTGCTGATCCATTGTAATCGCAGGCAAGCCAGCTCCTGCATTTGATCTCCATTGGTCTTGAGATTAAGTCCAGGTCCTGTTCCTGCTGTTCGTCCCCACCCCATCCTGCTATGATTCGCGCGCCCTTTTTACGGGTAATCCTGACTAAAGTACTAGGTCTTATAGTTGACTTAAATACTCGGGAATCGCATACTTGCTCCCATTCTGAAACACCTTGGTACTTGTCCATGAGACTGACTACAAAAGGCCGATACGCGGTAACCGCCATGCTCGACTTGGCCTTGCACGCGCAAACTGGGCCGGTGTCCCTGGCCGATATCTCCGAGCGCCAAGGCATTTCCCTGTCCTACCTCGAGCAGCTGTTCGCCAAATTGCGCCGTAGCAATCTGGTTTCCAGCGTTCGCGGTCCAGGTGGTGGTTATCAATTGTCCCGCGATATGCAGGGCATCCAGGTAGCCCAGGTAATCGACGCGGTCAACGAATCCGTCGATGCCACCAAATGCCAGGGTTTGGGTGATTGCCACGCCGGCGATACCTGCCTGACGCACCACTTGTGGTGTGACTTGAGCCTGCAGATCCATGAGTTTTTGAGTGGTATCAGCTTGGCTGATCTTGTGACTCGCCGTGAGGTGCAAGAAGTAGCCCAGCGTCAGGACCAGCGCCGTTGCAACACCAAGGCGCCGCGCCTGGACAAGATCGAAGCGTCCGCCGTCGAGTGACAGCCGCAGAGCTAACGGCACGCCAGCCAGCCTGATTTAGGAGAAAGTCCATGAAATTGCCGATTTACCTTGATTACTCAGCGACCACCCCGGTTGATCCGCGTGTCGCGCAAAAGATGAGCGAATGCCTGCTGGTTGACGGAAACTTTGGCAACCCGGCCTCCCGTTCCCACGTATTCGGCTGGAAAGCCGAGGAAGCGGTCGAGAACGCTCGTCGTCAGGTCGCTGACCTGGTCAATGCCGACCCCCGTGAAATCGTCTGGACCTCCGGTGCTACCGAGTCCGACAACCTGGCTATCAAGGGCGCGGCGCATTTCTACGCGACCAAAGGCAAGCACCTGATCACCACCAAGATCGAGCACAAGGCTGTCCTTGACACCATGCGCCAACTGGAACGTGAGGGTTTCGAGGTCACCTACCTCGAGCCGACCACCGACGGTATCGTCACCCCGGCCATGATCGAAGCTGCGATGCGTGAAGACACCATCTTGGTTTCCGTGATCCACGTGAACAACGAAATCGGCACCATCAACGACATCGCGGCCATCGGCGAGCTGACCCGCTCCAAAGGTGTGTTGCTGCACGTCGACGCTGCTCAGTCCACCGGCAAGGTTGATATCGACCTGGCCAAGCTGAAAGTCGACCTGATGTCGTTCTCTGCCCACAAGACCTACGGTCCTAAGGGCATCGGCGCGCTGTACGTGAGCCGCAAGCCACGCGTGCGTATCGAAGCCACCATGCACGGCGGCGGTCACGAGCGCGGCATGCGTTCGGGCACCCTGGCGACCCACCAGATTGTCGGCATGGGCGAAGCCTTTCGCGTAGCCAAGGAAGACATGGCTGCCGAGAACGTGCGTATCAAGGCCCTGAGCGACCGCTTCTACAAGCAGGTCGAGAACCTTGAAGAGCTGTACATCAACGGCAGCATGACCGCCCGTGTACCGCACAACCTGAATTTGAGCTTCAACTACGTCGAAGGCGAGTCGCTGATCATGGCGCTCAAGGACCTGGCGGTTTCTTCCGGTTCGGCCTGCACCTCGGCCTCGCTTGAGCCTTCGTACGTTCTGCGCGCCCTGGGCCGCAACGACGAACTGGCCCACAGCTCGATCCGCTTTACATTTGGCCGCTTCACCACCGAAGAGCAAGTCGACTACGCCGCGCAGAAAGTCTGCGAAGCCGTCAACAAGCTGCGCGTTCTGTCGCCGCTGTGGGACATGTACAAAGATGGTGTCGATATTTCCAAGATCGAGTGGGCGGCACACTAAATATAGAAGCCGCCACCCAAGCTCTGTAGGAACGTGGCGGAAAACGCAGGCGTTTTTACAGGGTTCCAGAGCGGCCCTGATGAGTGAGGATTCAGTACCATGGCTTACAGCGAAAAGGTCATCGACCACTACGAAAACCCGCGCAACGTCGGCAAGATGAACGCGGAAGACCCTGATGTCGGCACCGGCATGGTCGGCGCTCCGGCGTGCGGCGACGTTATGCGCCTGCAGATCAAGGTCAACGATGCTGGCGTTATCGAAGACGCCAAATTCAAAACCTACGGCTGCGGTTCCGCCATTGCCTCAAGCTCCCTCGCTACCGAGTGGATGAAAGGCAAGACCCTGGATGAGGCTGTGACGATCAGCAACACCCAGCTGGCCGAAGAACTGGCCTTGCCGCCAGTGAAAATCCACTGCTCCGTACTCGCGGAAGACGCCATCAAGGCGGCCGTTCGCGACTACAAGCAGAAGAAAGGCTTGATCTAAGCATTTGGCGACGAGTAAGGAGTCAACGATGGCTATCAGCATGACAGAAGCGGCTGCGCAGCACATTCGCCGCTCCCTGAATGGGCGCGGTAAAGGTGAGGGGATTCGTCTGGGTGTTCGCACCACAGGCTGTTCCGGCCTTGCCTACGTGCTGGAGTTTGTCGACGAGGTGGTTGCGGAAGACCAGGTGTTCGAAAGTCACGGCGAAAAAGTGATCATCGACCCTAAGAGCCTGACCTACCTGGACGGCACCGAACTCGATTTCGTCAAGGAAGGGTTGAACGAAGGCTTCAAGTTCAACAACCCCAACGTACGCGGTGAATGTGGCTGCGGCGAAAGCTTCAACATCTGAGGCTACTTGTGGGTACTCCTTGTCATTTCGCTTTATTCGAGCTGCAGCCGAGCTTTCGGCTGGACCTCGAGCAGCTTGCCACGCGCTACCGAGAATTGGCGCGCGGGGTGCATCCGGACCGCTTCGCTGACGCTTCCGAGCGTGAGCAACGCCTGGCCCTGGAGCAATCGGCCAGCCTCAACGAAGCCTATCAGACGCTCAAAAGCCCTGCGAAACGCGCGCGCTACCTGCTCGCGATGAACGGTGGTGAGTTGCCGTTGGAAGTCACGGTGCACGATCCTGACTTCCTCATGCAGCAGATGCAGTGGCGCGAAGAGCTCGAAGATTTGCAGGACGAAGCCGATGTGGCTGGCGTCGCGGTCTTCAAGCGCCGTCTAAAAAACGCCCAGGATGAGCTCAACGAAAGCTTCGCAGCCTGTTGGGATGATGCTGTGCAACGCGAACAGGCCGAACGCCTGATGCGGCGCATGCAGTTCCTCGACAAGCTCACCTACGAAGTGCGCCAGCTAGAAGAGCGCCTCGACGATTAACCCAGTGCTGCCCGTGATGCACGCCTGATAGACAGATAAGACCTGATTACCATGGCCCTACTGCAAATCGCCGAACCCGGCCAAAGCCCTCAACCGCACCAGCGTCGCCTGGCGGTCGGGATTGACCTGGGCACCACCAATTCCCTGGTCGCCGCCTTGCGCAGCGGCCTGTCCGAGCCACTGCCCGACGCCGATGGCCAGGTGATCCTGCCGTCTGCTGTGCGCTATCACGCTGATCGTACCGAAGTCGGCGAGTCGGCCAAGCTGGCAGCGTCCTCGGACCCCCTCAATACCGTGCTATCGGTCAAGCGCTTGATGGGTCGTGGTCTGTCCGACGTCAAGCAGTTGGGCGATCAGCTGCCGTACCGCTTTGTGGGCGGTGAGTCCCATATGCCGTTCATCGACACCATCCAGGGGCCTAAAAGCCCGGTGGAAGTGTCAGCCGATATCCTCAAGGTGCTACGCCAGCGTGCGGAAACTACCTTGGGCGGTGAACTGGTCGGCGCGGTGATCACTGTTCCTGCGTATTTCGACGATGCTCAGCGTCAAGCCACCAAGGATGCGGCGAAACTCGCCGGTCTGAACGTGCTGCGCCTGCTGAACGAGCCGACTGCGGCCGCTGTGGCCTATGGCTTGGATCAGCACGCTGAAGGCCTGGTTGCTATCTATGACCTGGGCGGTGGCACCTTTGATATCTCGATTCTGCGCCTGACCGGCGGTGTGTTCGAAGTGCTGGCCACCGGTGGCGATACTGCCCTGGGCGGCGATGACTTCGACCACGCGATTGCCGGCTGGATCATCACCAGCGCCGGTTTGTCTGCCGACCTGGACCCGGGCGCGCAGCGTAATCTGCTGCAAACTGCCTGTGCGGCCAAAGAAGCACTTACCGATGCCGCTTCTGCTGAGGTTTCCTACGGTAGCTGGTCGGCCCAGCTGACTCGCGAAGCTTTCGATACGCTGATCGAGCCCATGGTCGCTCGCAGCCTCAAGGCGTGTCGCCGTGCCGTGCGTGACTCCGGTGTCGAGCTGGAAGACGTGGCCGCTGTGGTCATGGTCGGCGGTTCGACCCGCGTCCCACGGGTTCGCGAAGCCGTGGCCGAAGCCTTTGGTCGCCAGCCGCTGACTGAAATCGACCCGGATCAAGTCGTCGCCATCGGTGCCGCGATCCAGGCCGATACCTTGGCCGGCAACAAGCGCGATGGTGGCGAATTGCTGCTGCTCGACGTGATCCCGCTGTCCCTGGGGCTGGAAACCATGGGCGGCTTGATGGAGAAGGTGATTCCACGCAACACCACCATCCCCGTCGCCCGCGCCCAGGATTTCACCACTTACAAAGACGGCCAGACGGCCATGATGATTCATGTGCTGCAAGGCGAGCGTGAGCTGATCAGCGACTGCCGCTCGCTGGCGCGCTTTGAATTGCGCGGTATCCCGGCCATGGTCGCGGGTGCGGCGAAGATTCGCGTGACCTTCCAGGTCGATGCCGATGGCCTGCTCAGCGTGGCTGCTCGTGAGCTGGCTTCGGGTGTTGAAGCCAGCATTCAGGTCAAGCCGTCCTACGGCCTGACCGACGGTGAAATCGCCAAGATGCTTAAGGATTCGTTCCAGTACGCCGGTGACGACAAGGTCGCCCGCGTACTGCGTGAACAGCAAGTGGATGCCCAGCGCCTGCTCGAAGCGGTGCAGGGCGCCCTTGAAGCCGATGGTGAGCGTCTGCTCGATGCTGAAGAACGCATGGTCATCGACCTGCAGATGCAGGAACTGGCCGAATTGATGAAAGGCAACGATGGCTATGCCATCGAGCAGCAGACCAAGCGTCTGTCGCAAGTGACTGATGCCTTTGCCGCCCGCCGCATGGATCAGACGGTGAAAGCCGCGCTGGCGGGGCGCAACCTGAATGAAATCGAGGAATAACTGATGCCGCAGGTCACTTTTCTACCGCACGCCGAACATTGCCCGGAAGGCATGGTCGTGGAGGCTGAGACCGGCAAGTCCATCCTCGAAGTCGCGCATGACCACCACATCGAGATCGAAAGTGCCTGTGGCGGCGTTAATGCCTGCACCACGTGTCACTGCGTCATTCGTAAAGGTTTCGATAGCCTCAACGAGGCCGATGATCTGGAAGAAGACTATCTTGATAGGGCGTGGGGCCTGGAGCCGACGTCGCGTCTGAGTTGTCAGGCGAAAGTGGGGACTGAAGACCTCACCGTCGAAATTCCGAAATATTCGCTCAACCATGCGGCCGAAGCGCCGCATTGATTCAAGGAAATGTCATGAGCCTGAAATGGGTTGATGTACAAGAAATCGCTATACAACTTGCTGAAGCTCATCCTGAGGTCAATCCTCTTACTGTGAACTTCGTCAAGCTGCGCAATCTGGTGGTGGAACTGCCGGACTTCGACGACATCCCTGACCGGGGTGGCGAAAAGGTTCTGGAGGCGATTCAAGGCCTGTGGATCGAAGAAGCAGACTGAGCCGCCTTTTTACGCAGTTAGGCAATACCCAATAACCCGCGTATAATTCGCGGGTTTAATTTTTCGTAAATTACCGTTTCTGGAGTTACACCATGGCTGTTCAACGTACTTTCTCCATCATCAAGCCTGACGCAGTTGCAAAAAACGTCATCGGCGAGATCACCACTCGTTTCGAAAAAGCCGGCCTGAAGGTTGTAGCTTCGAAACTCAAGCAACTGTCCAAGGCTGAAGCTGAAGGCTTCTACGCTGAGCACAGCGCTCGTGGCTTCTTCGGCGACCTGGTTGCCTTCATGATCTCCGGTCCTGTTGTTGTCCAGGTTCTGGAAGGCGAAAACGCTATCGCTCTGAACCGTGAGCTGATGGGCGCTACCAACCCTAAAGAAGCCGCTGCCGGCACCATCCGTGCTGACTTCGCTGAGTCCATCGACGCCAACGCTGTTCACGGTTCGGACTCCGAAGCCGCTGCTGCTCGCGAAATCTCGTACTTTTTCGCTGCTACTGAAGTAACCGCTCGCTAAGCATCGGCTTAAAGAGTGAGGGTGAATCCATGACTACATCGACTGTTAAAACCAACCTGCTGGGTCTGACTCAGCCGGAAATGGAGAAATTCTTCGACTCAATCGGGGAGAAGCGTTTCCGTGCCGGTCAGGTAATGAAGTGGATTCACCACTTTGGCGTCGACGATTTCGACGCCATGACGAACGTCAGCAAGGCCCTGCGCGACAAGCTCAAGGCCATTGCCGAGGTACGTGGTCCCGAGGTTGTCAGCGAGGACATTTCCAGCGACGGCACCCGTAAGTGGGTGGTGCGCGTGGCGTCCGGCAGCTGCGTCGAGACCGTGTACATTCCCCAGGGCAAACGCGGCACCTTGTGCGTTTCGTCCCAGGCAGGCTGTGCCCTGGATTGCAGTTTCTGCTCCACCGGCAAGCAAGGCTTCAATAGCAACCTTACCGCCGCCGAAGTCATCGGCCAGGTGTGGATTGCCAACAAATCCTTTGGCAGCGTCCCGGCGACCGTCGACCGTGCCATCACCAACGTGGTGATGATGGGCATGGGTGAGCCGCTGCTGAACTTCGACAACGTGATTGCGGCCATGCACCTGATGATGGACGACCTGGGCTACGGCATCTCCAAGCGCCGTGTGACTCTGTCGACCTCCGGCGTGGTACCGATGATCGATGAGCTGGCCAAGCACATCGACGTCTCCCTGGCGTTGTCGCTGCACGCACCCAATGACGCATTGCGTAACCAATTGGTGCCGATCAACAAGAAGTATCCGCTTAAGATGCTGCTCGAATCTTGCCAGCGCTACATGGCGACCCTGGGTGAGAAGCGGGTGCTGACCATTGAGTACACCATGCTCAAGGACATCAACGACAAGGTCGAGCACGCGGTCGAGATGATCGAATTGCTCAAGAACACCCCGTGCAAGATCAACTTGATTCCGTTCAACCCGTTTCCTCATTCTGGCTACGAGCGGCCGAGCAACAACGCCATCCGCCGTTTCCAGGATCAACTGCACCAGGCCGGCTACAACGTCACCGTGCGCACCACCCGTGGTGAAGACATCGACGCCGCCTGTGGTCAATTGGTAGGGCAGGTGATGGACCGCACCCGCCGCAGCGAACGTTATATCGCCGTGCGCGAACTTAACGCCGCTGAAGATTTGCCGCAAATTGCTGTGAATCGAATCTGAGAGAGGATCTCTATGCCCTTGCGCCTTGCGCTGCTTTTACTGGTTACCGGCCTCGTGGCCGGTTGCGTTTCATCGGGCCATGACAGCCCTTTGCAAACGGATAAAGGCCGTGATGAGGCGCGAGTTGCCTATGTGCAACTGGGTTTGGGTTACCTGCGCCAAGGCATGAGCGAGCAGGCCAAGGTGCCATTGAAAAAAGCCCTTGAGCTGGACCGCGATGATGCTGACGCCAATGCCGCACTGGCCCTCGTGTTCCAGGCCCAGGCCGAGCCTGAACTGGCCGACCGTTATTTCCACAAGGCCCTGGCCTCCCGTCCTGCCGACCCGCGGCTGCTGAACAACTACGGCAGTTTCCTGTTCGAGCAGAAACGCTATGACCTGGCGTCGCGTTATTTCCAGCAAGCTACCACCGATACCCTCTACCCAGAGCGTTCGCGGGTGTTCGAGAACCTCGGGGTGACCTCGCTGCGCCTCGGCCAGCGCAACAGCGCGCGTCAGCAACTGGAAAAAGCCCTGCACCTGAACAACCGCCAACCCCGGGCATTGCTCGAAATGGCTGAGTTGTCTTACGAAGACAGGCATTATGTGCCTGCACGAGACTATTACGAGCGTTTTAGCCTGCTCAGTGGGCAAAATGCACGTAGTCTATTGCTCGGTGTGCGCCTGGCGACGGTTCATGAAGAACACGACACGGCCGCACGTTTTGGCCAGCAACTCGAACGACTCTATCCCGGTACGCCGGAATATCAGCAATACCTGTCGGAGCAATGATGAAAGCCGCGCACCCGGAAGATGTAGCAGCTAATCGCGTAAACCCAGGCGAAACCTTGCGTCAGGCCCGCGAAAGCAATGGTTGGTCGCTGGCGGAAGTGGCCCTCAAGCTCAATTTGACCAGCACGTCCCTGGCCAACCTGGAAGCCGGCGCGTTCGACAAGCTGCCTGGGCACACGTTTGCCCGCGGCTATATTCGCGCCTATGCCAAGTTGCTGGGTATCGACCAGACCGTGCTGGTGCAGGAGTTCGACCAGTTCACCGGTACCGACTCCCAGGGCAGTAATGTCCATGGCCTGGGCCGGATCGAAGAGCCGACGCGGGTTTCCCACACGATTTTGCGGATTGTCAGCCTGTTGCTACTCATCGCTGTGATCGGCGGCGGTTTCGTCTGGTGGCAAGACCAGGCCTCCCAGCGCAGCAAAGACCTGACCAGCAACGCCCTGGAGCACGTCGAAGTCGAAAGCGCCGATGGCACCACCCAGATTCATCCGCTGGATGAGCCGGAAGACCAGGCCGTTGCAGAAGGGCAAACAACGCCAGAAGCGCCGGCCACTGCTGAGCAGCCAGTGCCAGAAACCGGCACGGCACCGGCACCGGCTGCGACTGCAGCGGTACCGGCGGCTCCAGCCACTACGACAGCGCCTGTGGCCCAGGCTCCAGCCGCAGCGACACCTGCGGCTGCGCCACCGGCCACCGCGCCAGCCGCACCGGCGATGTCGCCTCCCACCACCCCAGCGTTGATCGCCGGTGACGGGCGCGTACAGATTACCTTCATCGCTGACTGCTGGACGCAGGTCACCGATGGCAACGGCAAAGTGCTGTTCAGCGGTTTGAAGCGTAAGGGAGATACGCTTGACCAGGGCGGCAAGCCTCCTTTGACGCTGCGTCTGGGCTTTGCCCGTGGCGCGCAAGTGGCCTACAACGGCCAGCCTGTAGACGTGGCGCCGTTCACCAGTGGCGAGACTGCTCGCCTCAAGTTGGGACAATAGTCATGCACGGCGAATCTCCAATCAAACGTCGCGTATCGCGCAAGATCTGGGTCGGCTCGGTGCCGGTGGGTGGCGATGCCCCTATCGCAGTGCAAAGCATGACCAACAGCGACACCAACGATGTGGCCGCCACCGTGGCCCAGATCAACCGTCTGGAAGCGGCCGGCGTGGACATCGTGCGGGTTTCCGTACCGGATATGGATGCAGCCGAGGCCTTCGGACGCATCAAACAGTTGGTGAAGGTGCCGCTGGTTGCCGACATTCACTTCGACTACAAGATCGCGTTGCGCGTCGCCGAGCTGGGTGTGGACTGCTTGCGTATCAACCCGGGCAACATTGGTCGCGAAGACCGTGTGCGTGCCGTGGTGGATGCGGCCCGTGATCGCGGTATCCCGATCCGCATCGGCGTCAACGCCGGTTCGCTGGAAAAAGACCTGCAGAAAAAATACGGTGAGCCGACGCCGGCGG
The DNA here is from genome assembly GCF_016405635.1 of Pseudomonas sp. MF6755. Lineage (NCBI taxonomy): Bacteria > Pseudomonadati > Pseudomonadota > Gammaproteobacteria > Pseudomonadales > Pseudomonadaceae > Pseudomonas > Pseudomonas sp. MF6755. Next base: position 13,771 of record NZ_JAEKDA010000020.1, on the reverse strand, counting down.
CGTTGGTCGAGTCGGCCCTGCGCCACGTCGAACACCTCGAACGCCTGAATTTCCAGGACTTCAAGGTCAGCGTAAAGGCCTCCGATGTGTTCATGGCAGTAGAGGCCTACCGCCTGTTGGCCAAGGAAATCGTGCAACCGCTGCACCTGGGTATCACTGAAGCGGGCGGTTTGCGTTCAGGCACAGTGAAATCTGCCGTGGGTCTCGGTATGCTGCTCGCCGAAGGGATTGGCGATACTATCCGCATCTCCCTGGCGGCAGACCCCGTAGAGGAAGTGAAAGTCGGCTACGACATTCTCAAATCCCTGCGTTTGCGTTCCCGTGGCATCAACTTCATTGCCTGCCCGAGCTGCTCGCGGCAGAACTTCGACGTGGTGAAAACCATGAACGACCTGGAGTTGCGCCTCGAAGACCTGCTGGTGCCGCTGGATGTCGCGGTGATCGGTTGTGTGGTCAACGGGCCGGGCGAAGCCAAGGAAGCCCATGTGGGCCTGACTGGCGGTACGCCGAACCTGATTTACATCGACGGCAAGCCGTCGCAGAAGCTAACGAATGACAATCTGGTGGATCAGCTGGAAAAGCTGATCCGCGAGAAAGCGGCCGAGAAGGTCGCCGCTGACGCAGCGCTGATCGCTCGCGGCTGATTGAACGAATTTAAGGATTTGATGTGAGCAAGTCTCTGCAAGCCATTCGTGGCATGAACGACATCCTGCCGGAGCAGACGCCACTGTGGCGCTACTTCGAAAGCACGGTCGCGCGTCTGTGTGATAACTACGGTTACAAGCAGATCCGCACGCCGATCGTCGAGTTCACCGAGCTGTTCAAGCGCTCCATCGGTGAAGTGACCGACATCGTCGAAAAAGAGATGTACACCTTTGAAGACCGCAACGGCGACTCTCTGACCCTGCGTCCGGAAGGCACTGCCGCATGCGTGCGCGCCGTTCTGGAACATGGCATCACCGGTGGTGGCCAGACCCAGAAAATGTGGTACATCGGCCCGATGTATCGCCACGAGCGCCCGCAGAAAGGCCGTTACCGCCAATTCCACCAGATCGGTTGCGAAGTCTTCAACCTTGACGGCCCGGACATCGACGCCGAGCTGATCGTGCTGACCTGGCGCCTGTGGGGCCAACTGGGCATCCGCGATGCGGTCAAGCTCGAACTCAACAGCCTGGGCACCAGCGAGTCCCGGGGCCGCTACCGCGAAGCCCTGGTCGAGTACCTGTCTGCCCACCTGGACAAGTTGGACGAAGACAGCCAGCGCCGCCTGAAAACCAACCCGTTGCGCGTCCTTGATACCAAGAACGCCGACACCCAGGCTGTATTGGTCGACGCGCCGAAAATGGCCGACTACCTGGACGACGAATCGCGCACGCACTTCGAGGGCCTTAAGGCTCGCCTGGATGCGGCCGGTATTCCGTACGTGATCAACCCGAAACTGGTGCGCGGCCTCGACTACTACAGCAAGACCGTGTTCGAGTGGGTCACCGACAAACTGGGTGCCCAGGGCACCGTGTGTGCCGGTGGTCGTTACGACGGCCTGGTCGAGCAAATGGGTGGCAAGCCGACCACGGGCGTAGGTTTTGCCATGGGTATCGAGCGGTTGATCCTGCTGCTGGAAACCCTGGAGCAGGTTCCGGAAGAAATTTCTCGTCAGGTGGACGTGTACCTGTGCGCCTTTGGCGAGGCCGCCGAACTGGCTGCCCTGGCCTTGAGCGAAAAAGTGCGCGACCAGTTGCCGAACCTGCGCCTGCAGATCAATGCCGGCGCCGGTAGCTTCAAGAGCCAGTTCAAGAAGGCCGACAAGAGCGGTGCGCTGTATGCACTGATCCTCGGCGATGACGAGTTGGCCCAGCGAGTGATAGGTTTCAAACCCCTGCGTGGCCAGGGCGAACAACAGAACATTGCCTTTGATGCGCTTGCTGCGCACTTGGCCACCTGCGTCGTGCAGGGTTGAAGCTGTCGAACAGCCGAATTTAGCGATTAAGGAGTATTGGGGTGTCGAGTACTGATGATGAGCAACTGGCCGAGTTCAAGGACTGGTGGCAGCGTAACGGCAAGCCCCTGGTTACTGGCGGCCTGCTGGCTTTAGTGGTGGTGTTCGGCTGGCAAGCCTGGACCAAGTATCAGGCCAACCAGTCCCAAGGCGCCTCGATCGTTTATCAGCAATTGCTGGAAACTACCCTGACGCCGGACGGCAAGCCTGATCCTGCGCAGGTTGCAGACCTGGCCGGCAAGCTGAAGAACGAATTCGGCGGTAGCACCTACGCCCAGTACGGCAGCCTGTTCGTCGCGAAAGTCGCGGTCGACACCGGCAAGCTGGATGACGCCGCCACCGAACTGAAGGCCATCGCCGACAAGCCGACCAACCCGACCCTGGGTGAAATCGCACGTCAGCGCCTGGCGCAGGTATTGGCGGCACAGAACAAGGCTGACGAAGCACTCAAACTGCTCGACGGCGATGCTGACAAGGCATTCGTGGCCACTCGCGAAGAGCTCAAGGGCGACCTGTTGGTCCAATTGGGTCGTACCGACGAAGCCCATGCTGCGTACCAAAAAGCCAAGGCGGCGCTGTCTGATGAAGCGGCGGTCGGTGGCTTACAAATCAAGCTCGACGACTTGGCCAAAGGGGATGCGTGACGTGATCCGTTGGAAACATGCAGCATTGCTGGCTCTGGCCGTTTTGGCCGCGGGTTGCAGCAGCAACAGCAAAAAAGAACTGCCGCCTGCCGAGCTGACCAGCTTCAAGGAAGAAGTGGTCCTGCAAAAGCAGTGGAGCCGCTCCGTTGGTGATGGTCAGGGCGACCTCTACAACCTGTTGCAGCCGGCAATCGACGGCGACAACATCGTGGCCACCGACTCCACTGGCGTAGTCATTGCCATGGATCGCATGAATGGCGACGTGAAGTGGAAGAAAGACCTCGAGCTGCCGGTTTCCGGTGGTGTGGGCGTCGGCTACGGCATGGTGCTGATCGGCACGCTCAAAGGTGACGTGGTCGCACTGGACTCCAGCAACGGTGAAGAGAAATGGCGCGCTCGCGTGACCAGTGAAGTGCTCTCGGCGCCGGCGACCAACGGCGATATCGTCGTGGTGCAAACCCAGGATGACCGCGTGATTGGCCTGGATGCCTCTACCGGCAACCAGCGCTGGTTGTACGACAGCACCCCTGCGGTGTTGACCCTGCGTGGTACCAGTGGTCCGATTGTGACCAACAACCTCGCCGTTGCTGGCCTGTCGACCGGTAAAGTGGTCGCCCTGAATACCCAGAACGGCGTGCCGGCCTGGGAAACCCGTGTGGCCATCCCGCAAGGTCGTTCCGAGCTGGATCGCGTCGTGGACATCGACGGTGGCTTGCTGCTGTCGGGTGAAACCCTCTATGTGGCCACCTACCAGGGCCGTGTTGCCGCGTTGGACCTGCAAAGCGGTCGCATCAACTGGCAGCGTGATGCTTCCAGCTATGCGGGTGTCGCCCAAGGGTTTGGCAGCGTCTATGTCAGCCTGGCATCCGGCACTGTTGAAAGCGTCGATGAGCGTTCCACCACGGCACTGTGGAGCAACGACTCCCTGGCGCGCCGTCAGCTGTCGGCACCGGAAGTTTTCTCCAGCTACGTAGCGGTAGGTGACTTCGAAGGTTACCTGCACCTGCTGAGCCAGGTGGACGGTCGCTTTGTAGGCCGCCAACGTATCGACAGCGACGGCCTGCGTGCGCGTCCGCTGGTGGTAGGTAACATGCTTTATGTGTATGGCAACGGCGGCACGCTGGAAGCCCTGACCATCAAGTAAAGCTTTGACTATGCTTGGGGTAACCCCCAGGCGGCCCTGTTTCAATGCCTGCTGCTGCAGGCGCCAGAGCAGGGCATGTGGCATTCAAATGCCGCCCCGAGCACCAGCCGCTGCCTTGCAGCGGCTTTTGTATTTTCTGAAATAACGAAGTGGAGAGCCGCATGGTTCCCGTAATCGCCCTGGTGGGCCGACCTAACGTCGGCAAGTCCACCTTGTTCAACCGCCTGACCAGGACTCGCGACGCCATCGTCGGCGACTTGTCCGGTCTGACCCGTGATCGCCAATACGGTGAGGCAAAGTGGCAAGGGCGCTCCTACATTATTGTCGACACCGGTGGTATTTCCGGTGACGAACACGGCATGGACGAAAAGATGGCCGAGCAGTCGCTGCTGGCCATTGAAGAAGCTGATGTCGTGTTGTTCCTGGTAGACGCCCGTGCGGGCTACACCGCTGCCGACCAGATGATTGGCGAGCACCTGCGCAAGCGCAACAAGCGTTCCTATCTGGTTGCCAACAAGATCGATAACATCGATCCTGAGGCGGCCCGTGCCGAATTCAGCCCGATGGGCCTGGGCGACGCGATCCCGGTCGCCGGTGCCCACGGTCGTGGCATCACCCAAATGCTGGAAATCGCCCTGCGCGACTTCCCCAAGGATGACGTCGAGGAAGAAGAGGGCATCGATGAGATCGTTGCCGAAGGTGAGGAAGCCAAGCGCATTCCTGGCCCGAGCGAAAAAGACGGTATCAAGATCGCCATCATCGGTCGCCCGAACGTCGGCAAGTCGACCCTGGTCAACCGTATGCTCGGTGAAGACCGCGTTATCGTCTACGACGAACCCGGTACCACCCGTGACAGTATCTACATCCCGTTCGAGCGTAACGACGAGAAGTACACGCTGATCGACACCGCAGGTGTGCGTAAGCGCGGCAAGATCCACGAAGAAGTTGAAAAGTTCTCCGTGGTCAAAACCCTGCAGGCGATCAAAGACGCCAACGTGGTGATCTTCGTGATGGACGCCCGCGAGGGCGTGGTAGACCACGACCTCAACTTGCTGGGCTTTGCCCTGGAAGCTGGCCGGGCCCTGGTGATCGCGATCAACAAGTGGGACGGCATGACGCCGAGCGAGCGCGATTTCGTCAAGATCGAGCTGCAGCGTCGGTTGTTCTTCGTTGAGTTCGCCGATATCCACTTTATCTCGGCACTGCACGGTACCGGCGTAGGCAACCTCTATGCGTCCGTACAGAACTCGTTCAAGTCTGCGGTCACCCGCTGGCCAACCAACCGCCTGACCCAGATCCTCGAAGACGCAGTGGGCGAGCACGCCCCTCCGATGGTTAACAACCGTCGGATCAAGCTGCGTTACGCCCACTTGGGTGGTGCCAACCCGCCGATTATCGTGATCCACGGTAACCAGATCGAGAAGGTGCCCAAGTCCTACGTGCGTTACCTGGAAAACACCTACCGCCGTGTCTTGAAACTGGTCGGTACGCCGATCCGTATCGAGTTCAAGGGTGGCGAGAACCCATACGAAGGCAACAAGAACACATTGACTGACCGTCAGGTGAACAAGAAGCGTCGTTTGATGACTCACCACAAGAAGGCCGACAAGAAGCGCCGCGACAAGAAATAGCAGCCGCTTCAAGTTGTAAGCGACACGCTGCAAGAGAGGGCTCCTTTGGAGCCCTTTTTTGTGCGCGTTAGTTTGTCGCTTGACCTGCTTGCAGCTTGCAGCTTAAAACTTGCAGCTCAGCCGAAGGGGGCTCCCATGATCACCAGTAAGCTGCCGAACGTCGGCACGACCATTTTCACCACCATGTCGCAACTGGCGGCCGAAACTGGCGCACTCAACCTGTCCCAGGGATTTCCCGACTTCAATGGCCCGCAAGCTTTGCTCGATGCGGTGGGCAAGCATATTGCCCTCGGTCATAACCAGTACGCGCCGATGACGGGCCTGCCGGTGCTGCGTCAACAAGTGGCGGCGAAGATCGCGCGCAGCTATGGCGCCACGGCGGATGCCGACAGCGAAGTGACCATCACCCCTGGGGCCACAGAGGCGATCTTCTGCGCCATTCAGGCGGTGATTCGCAACGGCGATGAAGTTATCGTGTTCGACCCCTGTTACGACAGCTATGAGCCTTCTGTCGAACTGGCCGGTGGCCGTTGCGTGCATGTGCAGTTGAGCCTGCAAGGCTTCGCCCTGGACTTCGAGAATATCAAGGCTGCGCTCTCACCGCGTACGCGGATGATCATCCTCAACACCCCGCACAACCCTACCGGCGCATTGATCAGCCGCGCCGAGCTGGACCAGTTGGCCGAACTGATCCGCGACCGCGATATCTACCTGATCAGCGATGAGGTCTACGAACACCTGGTATTCGACGGCGTGCCCCACATCAGCGTACTTGCCCACGAAGAGCTGTATCAGCGCGCGTTCGTGGTCAGCTCCTTCGGCAAGACCTATCACGTGACTGGCTGGAAAACCGGCTACGTGGTCGCCCCACCGGCCCTCAGCGCCGAACTGCGCAAGGTGCATCAATATGTCAACTTCTGCGGCGTAACCCCTTTGCAGTACGCTTTGGCTGACTTCATGGCCGAACACCCGGAGCATGTGGAAGAACTGCCGGCTTTTTACCAAGCCAAGCGCGACCTGTTCTGCGACCTGCTGGCGCAGTCCCGCTTCAGCTTTACCCGGGTGAGCGGTACTTACTTCCAACTGGTGGATTACTCGCAGATTCGCCCGGACCTGGATGACGTCGCCATGTCCCTGTGGATGACCCGCGAGCACGGCGTGGCGACGATACCGGTCTCGGTGTTCTACCAGCACCCACCCCAAGGCCAGCGCCTGGTGCGCTTGTGCTTTGCCAAACGCGAGGAGACGCTGCAACGAGCAGCGGAAAAACTATGCGTGATTTGAGTGCACTACCGAACCTGAATATCGCCCTGATCCAGACCAGCCTGGCGTGGCATGATCGCCAGGCCAATTTCGAGCATTTTGAACTGCTGCTGGAGCAAGTCAGCGGCGCCGACCTGATCGTGCTGCCGGAGATGTTCACCACCGGTTTCTCCATGGAATCGGCCTCTCTGGCCGAGCCAGAAAACGGCCCGACCCATCATTGGCTCCAGGCGCAGGCGGCGAAATACAACGCGGTGATCACTGGAAGTGTGATTATCCAGGCCGCCGATGGCAGCCATCGCAACCGCCTGCTGTGGGCCAGGCCGGATGGCGAGGTGCTGCATTACGACAAGCGCCACCTGTTCCGCATGGCCGGCGAACACGATCACTACACCCCCGGCGAGCGCCAGGTGCAGTTTGAGTTGAAGGGATGGCGTATTCGCCCGTTGATTTGCTACGACCTGCGCTTTCCGGTGTGGAGCCGTGACGCCCAGGACACCGATCTGCTGTTGTACACCGCCAATTGGCCCGGTGCGCGGCGTCAGCATTGGAACCGCTTACTGCCAGCGCGGGCGATTGAAAACCTGTGTTATGTGGCGGCGGTGAATCGGGTGGGCACGGATGGCAAGGGCTTTGCCTACACCGGGGATAGTCAGGTACTGGATTTCCAGGGCGAGACCTTGCTGAGTGCCGGGGAGGCGGACGGGGTGTTTCAGGTGATCCTGGATGCGGCGGAGTTGGCTGCTTATCGCACTAGGTTTCCGGCGAACCTGGATGCCGATAGCTTTCAGTTCGTCTGATAGACCGCTTTCGCGAGCAAGCCCGCTCCCACATTTTGACCGTATTCACAAATCAATGTGGGAGCGGGCTTGCTCGCGAAGAGGGCATCAGCAACACCAAAAACCAAGTAAAAAGGCCCCTGGATTCGCATCCAGGGGCCTTTTGCATTTCAGCGCTGACGTTACGCCGCTTTCGCTTCCAACTGGCTCAACGAGCGGTTCAGCGCACTGAACAGTGCTTTGAAGCTGGCGGTGGTGATGTTTTCATCAATGCCCACGCCATGCACCGGACGCTCACCGTTCACGCGCAGTTCGATGTAGGCCGCCGCCTTGGCGTTGGTGCCCGCGCCGATCGCATGCTCGTTGTAGTCCATGATTTCCACACCAATCGGCAAGCCCGCCACCAGTGCTTCCAGCGCACCGTTGCCTTTGCCTTTCCAGTGCAGGTTGGTTTCGCCCTGGCCCTTGCCGGAGACTTCCACCTCGACGAAGCTATTGCCGTTCTCTTCCTGCAGGCGGTGGCTGACCAGCGCGTACGGCGTGTTGGCTTGCAGGTATTCACGCTGCAACAAGGCGTAGATCTGCGGTGCAGTCATCTCCAGGCCGACGCGGTCGGTTTCGGCCTGTACCACTTGGCTGAATTCGATCTGCATGCGACGCGGCAAGCTGATGTCGTATTCCTGTTCCAGCAGGTAGGCGATGCCGCCTTTGCCCGACTGGCTGTTCACACGAATCACCGCTTCGTAGCTGCGGCCAATGTCGGCCGGGTCGATCGGCAAGTAGGGTACTTCCCACAGCGCGTCGTCTTTCTGCTGGGCAAAGCCCTTGCGGATTGCGTCCTGGTGAGAGCCGGAGAACGCCGTGTGGACCAGGTCGCCCACATACGGGTGACGTGGGTGCACCTGGATCTGGTTGCACTCTTCGACAACTTTGCGCACGCCGTCGATATCGGAGAAATCCAGCTGCGGGTCCAGACCCTGGGTGTACATGTTCAGCGCCACAGTGACGAGGTCGACGTTACCGGTGCGCTCGCCGTTACCGAACAGGCAGCCTTCGACGCGGTCGGCGCCGGCCATCAGGCCCAACTCGGTGGCGGCTACGCCGGTGCCACGGTCGTTGTGGGTGTGCAGGCTGATGATCACGCTGTCGCGACGGTTGATATGGCGACCGAACCACTCGATCTGGTCGGCATAGATGTTCGGCGTGGCGCATTCAACCGTAGCCGGCAGGTTGAGGATCATCTTGTGCTCAGGCGTCGGGTTCCACACCTCGATTACGGCATCGCAGACTTCCTTGGCGAATTCCAGCTCAGTGGCGCTGAAGGTCTCCGGGGAGTATTCGAAGGTCCACTGGGTTTCCGGCTGCTGGGCAGCATATTTGACGAACAGCTTGGCCGCGTTGACCGCGATGGCCTTGATGCCGTCCTTGTCCTGGTTGAACACGATGCGGCGGAACGACGGCGACGTGGCGTTGTACAAGTGCACGATGGCTTTCTTGGCACCGCGCAGGGATTCGAAGGTACGCGCGATCAAGTCTTCACGGCCCTGGGTCAGCACCTGGATGGTGGTGTCCTCGGGGATGTGGTTGTCTTCGATCAGGGTGCGCACGAAGTCGAAGTCGGTCTGCGACGCGGCCGGGAACGAGGCTTCGATTTCCTTCACGCCAACGGCAACCAGGGTCTTCCAGAAGCGCAGCTTTTTCGCGGCGTCCATTGGCTCGATCAGCGACTGGTTGCCATCACGCAGGTCGGAGCTGCACCAGATCGGCGCGGTGGTGATGGTCTTCGATGGCCAGGTGCGGTCCGGGATATCGATGGTCGGGAACGCGCGGTACTTCGAAGACGGGTCTTTGAGCATGCTCATCGGGAAATCCTTTGTTGTAAGGGCCGAGAAAAGGCGGCCTGCCGTAGAACTGTTTTTAGGGATAAAGCGTAGGGACGAGGCAGAACGATTCAGCCTGGCAGTCGTGCGCTGACGAGGCACAGGCTACGGTGCTGGCGAAGCTGAATGAGGGTGTGAGAGGTTTTCATAAGCCCAACCCTAACCGTGGGCAGGGGAGATGGCAAGAGCTCAGGAAAAATTGATAGATTTTCTGAGTAAGTCAGGTTTTAAGAGCGATTATTGCTGTTTTTTCTATTTTTGGTGATTATTGTTGCGCGTGTATCGTGAGGTGCGCAATCTCATTGGCCGGGGTTAAAGTGAGGTTCAGGGAGTGTGGACGCAATGGTGTCTGGCTCACCATTGCGTAAGCAACGAACGACTGGGTGCACTCAAGTCACTTTCTGGAACACCTGATAATCCCCTGCCGTGTGGCTTCCTGTTACGACTGCGCCGGGATCCCGTCGGACTGAGGGGCCGCTGATGGCAACACTCTTGTTGAATGCAGTGTCCGGGTAAACGCCTATCCCAACGCCACCATTGAGTTCGGCCAGGCCAGGAACGTTTCGAGTTGTGTTCATATGGGCCCTGCCTGCCAGCACCAGTACTTTTTCGCCTGGCTTGCGGTTTTGCAGGATACGGGTTGCGTAGTAGTTGACTTCCTGCAGGCGTGTAATGCCCCTGTCGTTGTCGCCGACACCCTTGAGGAAGTCAGGCATATCTGCGTGCCGTGTCAAATAGCGATGTTCAAGGGACCTGACGGTTATGCCATTGGCCTTGGCGAGTTGAACCAGCTCCGAGAGCGTGGGAGACGCGCCCGATGGTCGGTAAGCGCCCATGCCGGCATCTCGAAGTTGGCCGGTGGCGTTGGTTTCGGTGTTTTCGATATAGAACGTGGTCACACCGGCCTCTTTAAGGGCCTGCATGTTCTCTTTGATCATCTGGAAACTGGCGATTTCGTTGTGGGACTCGCCCAGTACGACGACGTCGCTGATTTCATAGGCCCTACGCAAAAGGTCGGCGGGAGATGTACCCGGGGCGATCTCCAGCCGAGGCGGGCGTGGCGGCATCTGCCCTCCTGTGATCATATTTTGGTAAAAACGATGAAGATCCCGCCTGAACCAAGCCCTGGCCACTGGCAAGTTTTTCGTGGTGAAGTCAGCCTCGACCAACCGACCGTTATTCATGCTGAGATACTCGGCGTCGGGTAATCTTTTCCCGGCGGGTGCTTCTGCCCCCGCCGAGGGCGCTCCTGGCACCGCTACCCGTGTCGGCATACCGCCCGGCAGTTGATTCAGTCGCCACTCACCCTTTCCTGCGTGTTGCACAGACGCCACGATTCTGCTGCTTCTGGGCGCAGTCGACGGGATAGTGGGGTCCAGGATATTGACCCAGCCGCTGCGTGCGTGAAAGGCCGAATCGATCTGATAAACCCTGCTCACAAGGGTACTGTCGGTAAAGCGGATGTACGAATTGCCGTCGACGTTATAGGTACCGTTCGACCGTAAGGGCTGGCCGCTGATTATTTCTTCGGATACGGCGTAGGCGCTGAGATCGCGGGTTGGGGGGGTGAGATTGGTCAAGCGGGGCGTGGCGACAGCGCTGGCACCCGTACTGGTTGAGGCGATCGCCGGGGGCAGACTATCAGGCGCCGGTAACGCTCTGGGCCCTGGGCGTGGTGTCAGCGCGCCGACCGTTGACGATTTGAATACCGGGCGCATTGGCGCGGCGCGAACATTGGAGATGCCCGATGCAGCCAGCGTGAAATCACTATAGACGGCGCGTGCCAGGCCAGGTTTTTTGATCAGGTGCGGCAAGATTCGACTATTGGCGCGCAGCGCGGTAACGCCGGCTTTGCCCAGGCGAACACCGGTTGAAACGCCTTTGCCGAGCACAGGGACCAGGTCTGCAAAGATCAAGGCCACTTCAACGCCGAACTCGATTTTGTTGAGGGTCGATTGCCGTGCAACTTCGGCACTGCTCACGGACTGGTGATCAGCTCGGTCGATCACCATCTGTACGTGTTGTTTGTACAAGTGATCCTGAACATTTCCCTCTATTGGCTTAAGACTTGTAGCACCACCCAGTAGCTTGACCGATGAAACTAGCACTTCGGAGGACAACAGCTTCATCGGGTTGAAAAGGTTGCTTTTAATCGCGTCCTTGAACTCAGCCACATCGTCCTTGCTGACCGGCGACTTTCTTTTCGCAATATAGGCTGCCCATCCTTCTTTACCCAGCAGGGCATCAAGCGCTTTATGGTCCGCCACTTCGCGAAAGGTGACGCCATCGGGGGCCTTGGGGGTATATAGCGCCAGCGACGAGTCCGTCTGATTGCCGATCACCATCACGCCCTGTACCGCTAGCCCTCGATGGATAAGGCTGTGGGCAACTACTGTCTTGCCCTCCACCTGGGAGCGGGTGGCAGGGTCGGGGTTACTGAGCACCGCGTCAACCAATAGGGCCGCACGTTTGGTGGTGGGGTTTTCGGTGGCTTGTTCTTTGTAGGCATCCGGGTTGAGCTCTGCCAGATAGGCTTCTTGCTCCATGGCATCTCTCAGGTTGGCCTTCCACGCTGTGCGCAATTGCGCAGCGCTACCCGATACGGCGTCGGGGTCCATCTCCTGTTTCAGCAGCTTGGTGTATTCACCCCCGACATCGGCGGCATTGACCAGCTGTTTAAGGGTGTCAGTGTCCAGGGAGACCGGTTCGCCGCTCGGGTCCAGGACGGGCCTGCCTTGCGTGTCGACCAGCGCCAGGGTCATTTTTATATCAGTGAACGTGCCCCTCTCGATGGCTGGAAAACCCGTTGGGTTCTTCAAGGCCAGGTCGGTCAGGGACACAGGATCTTGTCGGGAATAGAGAGGTTGGCCAGTTCCCCGTCCGCCATGTACACCGGTGCGGGTGTGAACCTGCACCATGAGTTTGTCTGCATCGACTTGCGCGTTCGGGTATCGCTTCTTGATGGCGGCATTCAGACGGTCGCGGGAGAAACTACCCAGGGACGGAATTTTTTCAAGCAATGGCGCCAGCGTATCCAGGCTACTTTCCTGCGTTTGCTCCAGCTGCATAAATACAGCTTCTTGAATGGGGGTCAGGTTTTTTAACCACTCGGGCTGGTTTTTGTCGACCAGCTTGGCGTCCCGGGCCAGCATGGCATTGCTGCCATCGAGCAGGTACGACCAATCGGCTGCATTATCGATGCCTTGGAGTGACGTGCTGTCGAGCAGTGGGTTTACGGTGTCGGCTGGCTTCAGCGCTGTGCTCAGGTGGGTGTTGATATCTGCATGTTGGCGCCTGAGCATCCAGGACATGGCTTCTGCCAATACATCCCCGGAAGACGGTTCGACACTGGACATCAGGTCTTGCCCAGTGATGGGGTCAGGTCCGTTCTGCAGGTGAGGTGATAGGGCCTGCACTAACAACTTGGCCCTGGTTGCGCCTTGATTCAGGCTATTGGCCAATGCCTGGAGCGCCTGTGCGGGCGTTGCGAACTCCTCGAACCCTTCGCTTGGCGTGTAGATCACCACGGGGCCATTCTTATCGTTGAGCTCAAGGGTGCGGCCCTTCGGCCAGGTGGGTGGCGTGGCACTTGAGCCGTCTTGACGAGTGATGAGAAACGCACCCGGCAGCATGGCGCCGCGTTCCGTTTTGTCATCGACGGTGATGGGATACACACCCAGGCGGTCGCCATCGGCGAATTTTTTTTCCCGGGCTTCCAGGGTGGGATAGCGCAGCGCATTGTCGATCAGCTCTTTGCCGGCCGCACTCAGGGTGCCATCGCTCACACGCAGTGCCGCCAGGATCGACAGCTGCTGTTTGTGCAGGGTCAATAATTGGCTTTGCGGCGACATTTGCACCGATGGTTGATTCTCAACCGGCTGCTGCGTGCTCCAGTATTCTTCAAGGGCCTGCGGGTATTGCGTGGCTATGTTGCGGGCAATGGAGTGCAACGAGCCTTCGGTGACGGCCGGCGTTTGTGCGTGACTGAATTCGGTGCGTATGCCGCGTTCTGGGCGTCTCAGCGTATTCGGGCTGGCCTGGATATCACGAATCATCCGCGCCAGCGCGGTCATCAAGGGTTCTGCAGACGCCAGCGATTCGCCGTCATCGTCGACACGGTATCGATTGAAACTTATCTGTTCGGCATTGAGCGGCCTGATAGCGGGGAACGCCGCTTCAAGTTGCGCCTGTACAAAGGCTTTGAAGCTGGGTTGCTGGCTGTGCAGGCGTTGCATGTCTTCAGTCAGAAGCGCGTGTTCAACGGTGAACGCTAATTGTTGGGTCGGTTTGAATTGCTTCAAAAGTTGCTGGTAGCGCATTCTGGCGGGGGCGATGCCGAACGCGGTGGGAGCAGCTGGATTGTCGGGGGCGTAGCTTGGAGCGGCGGTTAGCGGGGGGGAGGTTGGCTGCTGGAGGAGGATGGGGGGCGTAGGT